>NZ_RBXX01000002.1:6320015-6620968 GCF_003635025.1 Saccharopolyspora antimicrobica
CCCTGAGAACGCGCGGTAGCTGACGAATTCGACGGGGCGGCCGCGATTCGAGCGACCGCCCCGTTCCGCCCCCGAACGTCTCCCGGATCAGCCCGGCAGGGGGAGCGTGGCGGCGAGGGTGGGGGCCAGGTGCGCCGGGGTGGCGTCGCGGTGCGAATCCATGATGCAGACGGCTCTTTCGGTCTGGCCGCGGCGCAGGGCGTTGATCAGCTGCCGGTGCTCGCGGACGATCCGGCGGCGCGCCGACTCGTCGTAGAGGTAGACCGTGCGGTAGGCCTCGGTGATCTTCCAGATCCGCTCGATCTCGTCGACGATCAGCCGCAGGCCCGAGGCGCGGAAGATGACGAAGTGGAAGTCGTGGTTGAGCTCGATGATCCGCAGGACGTCGACCTCGTCGGCGGCCTGCGCGATCTGCTCGTTGAGCTCGCTGAGCTCGATGATCTGCGCGGTGCTCAGCCGCGGCAGCTCGCGGAGCACGATCGCCTCCAGCGCGCCGCGCATCAGGTACGCCTGCCGCAGTTCCTCCGCTGAAAGCCTGGCCACGGTGTAGCCCACGTTCGGCTGGTGGCGGACCACGCCCTCGGCTTCGAGCGCCTTTAGCGCCTCCCGGACCGGGACTCGGCTGACGCCCAGGCGTTCGGCGAGCGCTTCCTGCCGGAGTGGTTGTCCGGGCAGCAGTTCCTGGCTGCGCATCATCTGCCGGATCTGCTCGACGGCGCGACCCACCGAAGTCCCCGCCATGCCTCAACACCCCACGTCTGTTCGATCGGTGATCGGAATGGTAACGCACCGTGTTTGCGCGAATGCTGAGGACGACGTATTGACAAACCCGCACGTCCGGGCGCACCGTAACCCGCAACGGTGCGCAAATAGCGACAGCGTTGTGAATATAGCAACAGCTCCCCGGAGGTGGACGTGGCGGGTTCCGGTTTTCTGCAGACCGCGGATCGCGCGCTGCAGGTCCTGCTCGCGTTCACCGACGACCGGCCGGAGTGGGGCGTCACCGAGCTCGGGCGCGAACTCGGGCTGGACAAGTCCGTCGTCCAGCGGCTGCTGGCGACCCTGGCCAACCGCGGTTTCGTGCTGGCGGACCCGGAATCCCGCCGCTACCGGCTCGGCCCGGCGGTCTCCCAGCTCGCCAGGGTCGCCGAGCGCAGCGGTGCGCTGAGCCTGATCGCCCGCCCGGTGCTGGCGATGCTGGCGCGGGAGACGGGGGAGAGCGCCGTGCTCAACGTCGCGCACGGCGGCTCCTACCGGACCGTCGCGGCGGTGGACGGCCGCGGGCCGATCAGCTACACCGCGGTGGTCGGGCACGTGATGCCCGGTCACGCCGGGTCCTCCGGGCACGCGCTGTTCGCCGGGCTGCCCGCGGAGGAGGTCCGCGAGCTGTTCGGCCCCGAGCCGCTCGCGCGCTGCACTCCGGGCACTCCCACCACCTACGCCGAGCTGGCGCAGCGGTGGCAGCAGGTCCGGGACACCGGGGTGTCGATATCGGCCGGCGAGTTCGACGCGAACGTCGGCGCCGTCGCGGTGCCGGTGCAGCTCTCCGGTGCGACAGTGGCGTCGATGACGCTGATCGGCCCGGCCGAGCGCGTCACCGGCCGGACCGACGACCTGACCGCTGCGCTGCGCGGCGCGGCCACCGACCTGTCCCGCCGATTGGCGCCCGGCGCCGGGCCGCAAGGCGGCTGATCTCCTCCTCGAAAGGCTGCTCATGACAGTCAGCGAATCCCGGACGGGCGCCGAGCGCGCGCACCCGCGGGCTTTCGAGCCGACCGTTCTGGTGATCACGGTCGTGCTCTCCGTGGTCGGCGCGATCATCGGTCTGCACCTGATCACCACGCTGGGCATCTCGGCCAACACCTCGGTGATCGGCGCGCTGATCGCGATGATCATCGGCCGGATCAACGTGGCCGCACTGCGCAAGATGCGGTCGGTGCACCGGCAGAACCTCGTGCAGAGCGCGGTGTCCGGCTCGACCTTCGCCGCCGCCAACTCGCTGCTGGCACCGATCGCGGTGCCCTTCGCCTTCGGCAGGCCCGATCTGGTGTGGCCGGTCTTCGCCGGCGTCGCGATCGGCCTGTTCGCCGATTCCTTCGTGCTGTACCGGCTGTTCAACTCGCGGCTGCTGCCCGCGCAGGCCGCGTGGCCGCCCGGCGTCGCCGCGGCGGACACCATCATCGCCGGCGACAAGGGCGGCAGGCGGGCCATCGTGCTGGCGGGTGGCGCGGTCATCGGGTTCATCGGCTCGCTGTTCAAGCTGCCGGTCTCGGCGGCAGGTGTGGCCTTCATCGGCAACATCTGGGCGCTGGCCATGTTCGGCGTCGGGCTGATGGTCAGCCAGTACAGCCCGGCCTGGTTCAGCATCGACATCGGCGACCTCTACATCCCGCACGGCGTGATGATCGGCGCCGGGCTGGTGGCGCTCGGGCAGGCCGCCTACCTGATGTTCCGCAAGGACAAGAAGAAGACCTCGGCCCCGGCGCAGTCGGTCGATCCAAGCCAGCTGCCGCAGGTCGACGAGCGCGCACTGCGCCGCGGCGTGCTGGAGGGCTACGTGCTCTTCGTGCTCGGCGCCGTCGTGGTCGCGCTGGCCGGCGGGCTGATGTCCGAGCTGTCGGTGCCCGGGCTGATCATGTGGGTGCTGGCCGCCGCGCTGGCCGCGATCACCCACGAGATCATCGTGGGCCTGGCCGCGATGCACTCCGGCTGGTTCCCGGCCTTCGCCGTGACGCTGATCTTCCTGGTGCTGGGCCTGATCCTCGGCGTGCCGCCGGTGGCGCTGGCGCTGTTCGTCGGCTACACCTCGGCCACCGGCCCGGCGTTCGCCGACATGGGATACGACTTCAAGGCGGGCTGGCTGCTGCGCAAGGAGCACCGCCCCTACGACGCCTACGAGCGCTCCGGCCGGTTCCAGCAGTACCTCGCCTCGCTGGTCGGTTTCGCGGTGGCGACGGTGGCGGTCGCGGTGTCCTGGCAGTCGTTCTTCGGCGACGGCCTGATCCCGCCGGTGGCCGAGGTGTACGCGGCCACCATCAAGGCCGGGCTGACCGACCCGGACATCCTGATGACGCTGCTGCTGTGGGCGATCCCCGGTGCGCTGATCCAGCTGCTCGGCGGCTCCAGCAGGCAGATGGGCGTGCTGCTGGCCACCGGCCTGCTGGTGGGCACCCCGCAAGCGTGCTGGCTGGTCTTCGGCGCGCTGCTGGTCCGCATCGCCTACCGCTGGTGGCGCGGCGAACGAGCGGACGAGGACCTCAACCTCGTCGGCGCGGGCCTCATCGCGGGCGACGCCCTCTACTCGACCAGCCGCATCTTCGAGTCCAAGTGACTCCCGAGACCAGTTCCACCCGACGAGCGCGCCGCGGAACAGCAGCCGCGCCCGTCAGAGAGAAGAAGGAGTAGTTGTGGAAGTTGTCAGCCGTGTCGAATCCCGGCCCGAGTACCTGTCCTGGGAAGCCGCCATCGGCGCTCGCAAGCTCGTCGAGCAGGTCATGCTCGTCAAGCCGGGCGAGCAGGTGGTGCTCACCGGTGACACGTCCTCCGACCGGCGCGTCGTGGAGCTGACCGCGCAGGCGGTGGCCGCGGCAGGCGCCACGCCGACCGTGATCTGGTACGAGACCCGGCCCAGCTCGGCGATGGAGCCGCCGGCGCCGGTCGCCGGTGCGGTCGCCAAGGCCGACGTGTGGATCGAGTTCAGCGTCGCCTACATCATGCACAGCGACGCCTTCCGCGCCGCGATCGCCAACGGCGCCCGGTACACCAACCTGACCGGCATGGACATCCCGATGCTGGTCGACACCGTCGGCAAGCCCGACTTCGAGGGCGTCATGCGGCTCGGCCGCGCGCTGGTCGCGCTGCTGGAGCAGGCCGACGAGGTGCGCATCACCGCCGCCAACGGCACCGACCTGGTCGGCCGCAACCAGGGCCGCCCGATCAACCTGCGCGGCAAGCCCGCCGAGAAGCCCGGCGAGACCGTGATGCTCTCCGGCCAGATCTCCTGGAACCCGATCGAGGAGACCCAGAACGGCACGCTGGTCTTCGACGGCGCGCTTTGGCCGCCGGCCGAGATCGGCCTGCTGCGCTCCCCGGTGCGCTGCAAGGTGGAGAACGGCGTGGTCACCGAGATCACCGGCGACCGCGACGCCGAGGTGTTCCGGAACTGGATGGAGTCCTTCGGCGACCCGAACATGTTCCGGCTGGCGCACTGGTCGCTGGGCTTCAACCCGGGCGTGCTGGTGCCCACCGGCCGCATCGTGGAGGACGAGCGGGTGTTCGGCTGCGTGGAGATCGGCATCGGCACCAAGGGCGCCTGGATCGGCGGCGAGCCGTGGGTGGCCGCGGCGCACACCGACGGCAGCGTCCTCGGCCCGTCGATCTACCTCGACGGCGAAGCGATCGAGCTCGAGGGCCGCTACGTGCACCCGGAACTGGTCCGCATCTGCAAGGAGATCGGCGCGCCGGGTTACTGATCCGCAGGTCCTGCCGCAATTTCCATTGAAATCTGACGTCCGATTTCAATGGAAATTGCGGCTCGGTCCGTCCCGGGGTGGTGCGGTGGTGACCCCGGCCGGTGTTGAATCGTGCCCGTCGCACCCGACCCAGCGTGATAGTCCACTTTGGAGGAAACGAGATGCCGTCCGTCACCTACCGCCGTCCGGGTCTGGTGGCCCGGGACCACGTGTTCCGGGTTCCGCTGCGCCACGACGACCCGGGTTCCGGGGAGATCGAGGTCTTCGGTCGGGAGGTGGTCGCGCCGTCCAAGCAGGACCAGCAGCTGCCGTGGCTGGTCTACCTCCAGGGCGGCCCGGGCGGCAAGGCGGAACGGCCGCTGAGCACCAGCGCGTGGCTGGGCCGCGCGCTGCAGGACTACCGGGTGCTGCTGCTCGACCAGCGCGGGACCGGGCGCAGCACGCCCGCGAACCGCCAGAGCCTCGCCGGGTTGACCCCCGCGCAGCAGGCCGAGCACCTCAGCCTGCTGCGCGCCGACTCGATCGTGCGCGACGCCGAAGCCGTCCGGGCTCAGCTGATCGGTGACGAGCCGTGGTCGGTGCTGGGGCAGAGCTTCGGCGGGTTCTGCGCGCTGACCTACCTCTCGCTGGCCCCGCAGGGGCTGCGGCAGGTGCTGATCACCGGCGGCATCCCAACCCTGACCGGCCACGCCGACGACGTCTACCGCGCCGCCTACGCGCGCACGCTGCGCAAGAACGACGCCTACTTCGCGCGCTACCCGGAGGACGCCGGGATCGTGCGGCGGGTCGTCGAGCACCTCGCCGAGCACGAGGTGATCATGCCTGCGGGGGAGCGGCTGACCCCGGAGCGGTTCCAGACGCTCGGCATCCAGTTCGGCCAGGGCTCGCAGTTCGACGCTCTGCACTACCTGCTGGAGGAGGCGTTCATCGGCGACACCCTCTCCGACACCTTCCGGCGCGGCGTGGACGCGGTGGTCTCCTTCGCCACGCGGCCGCTCTACGCGGTGCTGCACGAGGCCATCTACTGCCAGGGCGCCGCGTCGGAGTGGTCGGCGCACCGGGTGCGCGCGGAGTTCCCGGAGTTCGACCCGGCCACCGCCGGCCGCATCAACCTGACCGGCGAGATGATCTACCCCTGGATGTTCGAGCAGGACCCGTCGCTGGTCCCGCTGCGCGAGGCGGCCGACCTGCTCGCCGCCAAGAGCGACTGGCCGGTGCTCTACGACCTCGACCAGCTGGCCCGCAACGAGGTCCCGGTGGCCGCGGCGGTCTACCACGACGACATGTTCGTCGACCGGGACCACTCGCTGGAATCGGCCCGCCAGGTGCGCGGCGCCCGGGTGTGGGTGACCAACGAGTACGAGCACGACGGCGTCAAGGCCTCACCCGCGGTGCTGGACCGCCTGCTGGCCATGAACCGGGGCGACGCCTGACGCTGGAGGCGCTGCTGCACGGGGCTGGCCGTCCGGCTATCGTTCGGTTCTCATGTCCGCATCCGAGCCGAACAGCGCTGGCGGTGTGCCCTGGCAGCGCGTCTTCGACCAGGCGGCCGCCGCGATGGCCATCCTCGACTTGCAGGGCCGCTACCTGCACGTCAACGGGGCGCTGTGCCGGTTGCTCGGGTACCGGAGCGAGGAGCTGGTGGGGCGGGATTACCGCGATTTCACCCACCCGGACGACATCGACGACGAGGGTCCGGTCGAGTCGGAGAAGACCCTGGAGAAGCGCTACATCCGCGCCGACGGGAGCCTGATCTGGGCACTGGTGGCGCGCACCTTCATCCGGGACTCCCGCGGACGCCCGATCTGCTTCCTGTCCCAGATCCAGGACATCACCCAGCGCCGGGAGGCCGAGCTGCTGTGGCAGCGCAGCTTCGCCAACGCGCCGATCGGGATGGCGCTGCTGGACCTGAAGGGCTCCTGGACGGCGGTCAACGACACGCTCTGCGCGATGCTCGGCTACTCGCGCGCGGAGATGCTGTCGATGTCCTTCGCCGACGTCACCTACGGGGAGGACGAGGCATCGGGCACCGCCGCGCTGGAGGACATGGCCGCCGGTCTGGTCGACTCGGTGAACCTGGAGAAGCGCTACCGGCACAAGGACGGCCGCCCGATCTGGATGCTGATCCGGGCGACCACGGTGCCCGGGGCCGACGGGACGCCCGCCTACGTGGTCAGCCAGTACGAGGACATCGGTGAGCAGCGCATGGTGGACGCCCACCTGGCGCACCTCGCGCTGCACGACCCGCTGACCGGGCTGGCCAACCGCGCCCTGCTCGCCGACCGCCTGGACCACGGGCTCCAGCAGCTCGCGCGCGGGAACGGGGTGCTGGTGGTGGTGCTGGCCGACCTCGACCAGCTCAAGCCGACCAACGACCGCTACGGCCACGCGGTCGGCGACCAGCTGCTGATCGCCGCCGCGCGCGAGATCCAGCTGGCGGTGCGAGCCGGGGACACCGTCGCGCGCCTCGGCGGTGACGAGTTCGTGGTGGTCAGCCTGCTGCCGGACGAGGACGCCGCGGCGGCGCTCCGGGACCGGGTGGAGGCGCACCTGAACACCGAGATCGTGGTGCACGAGGTGACGGTGAGCTTGCAGGCCAGCGTGGGCTACGTGGTCACCTCGGACCCGTCGATCACTGCGGACAGGCTGCTGCACCTGGCCGACCGCGACATGTACGCCAGCAAGCGCCGCCGCCGGGAGGCCAACGGGGGGCGCTGAGGCCGGTCGTCAGTCGCGATTTCAATTGAAATCGGACGTCCGATTTCAATTGAAATCGCGTGTACGACGGGCGGGTCAAGCGCCGAGATCGGCGAGGGCGGATTCGATCGCCCGGTGGAAGGTCGGGTAGGCGAAGATCATCCGGCGGAGGCGGGAGACCGGGACCTCGGCGTGCACGGCGACCGCGAGCGCGCCGATGATCTCGCCACCCGCCGGTGCGACGACCGTGGCACCGACCAGCACGTCGCGCTCGGAGTCGGCGACGAGTTTGATGATCCCGGCGTTGCCCACCTTGTGGATCCAGCCGCGCGTGGAGTCCTGGATGCGCGTGCTCCCGGTGCGCACCGCGATGCCCGCCTCCCGGGCTTGGGCCTCGGTCAGCCCGACGGCGGCGACCTCCGGATCGGTGAAGGTCACCGCGGGCATCGCCCGGTAGTCGGCGGTTTCGCCGTCCTGGCCGAGGATGTCGGCCGCGGCGATGCGCGCCTGGTACACCGAGGCGTGCGTGAACGCGCCGCGACCGGTGACGTCACCGATCGCCCAGACCCCGTCGGCGGCGCGCATCCGCTCGTCCACGGGGATGGTGCGCGCCTGCTCGTCCAGCCCGACCGCGCCGATCCCGAGCGCGCGCAGGTCGGTGCGGCGGCCGGTGGCCACCAGCAGCCGGTCCGCGGTGAGCCGGTCGCCGCTGGAGAGCTGCACCTCGAACTGCCCGTCGTGCTTGACGTGCTCGACGCCGTTGCCGGTGCGCACCTGGATACCCTCGGCGAGCAGCGCCTCGGTGATCACCTCGGAGGCTTCCGGCTCGGATCCCGGCAGCAGCCGGGACTGCGCCTCCAGCACCGCGACCGAGCTGCCGAACCGGGCGAAGACCTGTGCGAACTCCAGACCGACCGGCCCGCCGCCGAGCACCAGCAGCGACTCCGGCACCTCGCGGGACGGCACCGCCTCCCGGTTCGTCCAGAACGGACTGCCGGCGAGGCCGTCGACCGGCGGCACCGCCGGTTCGGTGCCGGGGTTGAGCACGATACCGCGCCGCGCGCGGAACACCTGATCGCCGACGGTCACCTCGCCCGGCGCGCTGATCCGTCCGACGCCGCGCACCAGCCGGCCACCGGTGCGCTCGAAGCGCCGCGCGGCGATCTCGTCGTCCCAGTCGGTGGTCGCCTCGTCGCGGATGCGGTCGGCGACCGGCGTCCAGTCCGGGCGCACCTCGGCCCGCCCGGCCAGCTCGGGCACCCGGCGCGCTTCGCCCAGCGCGTCGGTGGCCCGCACCATCATCTTGGTCGGCACGCAGGCGAAGTACGGGCACTCGCCGCCGACCAGCCTGGATTCCACCGCGACCACGGACAGACCGGCACTCGCCAGCCGGGCGGCGACGTCCTCACCGCCCGGCCCCATCCCGATGACCACGACGTCGACCTCGTCGACCACGGCACCCACCTCTGTTCTCGTCCGTCGCACCGTCGTTCCCAGGGCACCACCTCGATGCCTGCCGCGCACCTCGGCCCGGCACCGGTGCCGCCCGCGACGACCGGATGCGCGGACGCTGGTACCAGCGTGCCGGGCCGTGCTCCGCGGCACGCCGGTTTCGCGCGAGATCGCGGTAGCACCACCTCGCGGCGGAGCCGACGCTCCCTAGCGCCAGAGGAGCGCTTCCTCCAGGGGCTTGCGGGTCAGTTCGGGGACCTCGCAGTCGTCGGCCGGATAGCCGACCGGGAACAGGATGTAGGGCCGCTCGCTGGACGGGCGCTCCAGGAGCTTGGTCAGGAAGCCCATCGGGTTCGGCGTGTGGGTCAGGGTCGCCAGACCCATCGTGTGCAGCGCGGTGATGAACATGCCGCAGGCGATGCCGACGCTCTCGTTGACGTAGTAGTGCTTCTGCTTGCCGGTGTCAGTCACCCGGTACTTCTGCGCGAACGCGACCACGATCCACGGCACTACGTCGAGGAACTCCTTGTTCGCGTCGGTCTCCAGCCGCGACAGCGCCCCGTGCCACTGCGGGATGTCCTCGCGCCCGTAGAACGCGCGTTCCTCGGCCTCGGCGGCCAGCCGGATGCGGTGCTTGAGGTCGGGATCGGCCACCGCGACGAAGGTCCACGGCTGCTGGTGCGCGCCGCTGGGCGCGGTGTTCGCGGTCCGCACGGCCAGTTCGATCGCCTCGCGGGGCACCGGGTCGGAGCTGAAGAACCGGACGCTGCGGCGACCGTCCAGGTGCTCGAAAAGCTCCTGCCCGCGCCGCAATCCCTCGGCGGGCGGCAGTCGCGGCGGCGTGTAGGGCACGAACGGATGGGCGTGCGGGCGGGGTGCTGGTGCGGTCACTGGTCCTCCCGGGTGGGCGTCGGCTGTGATGTAAGCGGAGGAGGGCGGGGCGCAGGTATCGGCCGTTCCGGCGAACGTTCTCCCACATGGTGGGAAATCTGGGAACCGGTGGAGGGTCGCGTTCCCCGGCTATGGGGCAAGTCACATTCGTCGCCGTTTGCACACCGCCGTCCGGGCCGGGGAGAGTCGGTACACGTGGTGCCACCTGCGCACCGATGCGGAACTCCGCCGTACCGGTGGTCGTCGGGCCTTCGGAGGCAGACGTGCGGATGCGTGCGGAAGGTGATCGCGTGTACCCCGGACGTGATCGGAATAAATGCCGGGGATGTATCGTTCGCCACAGAATGGACGTTGCCTGCGGGTGAAGGGGAACGGATCAAGTTGAGCACCGCGAACGGGCACCGGACCAACGGCGCCCAGAAGCTGAACCGGGTGGTCATCCGGTTCGCCGGGGACTCCGGTGACGGCATGCAGCTGACGGGTGACCGGTTCACCTCGGAAGCCGCGGCCTTCGGCAACGACCTGGCCACGCTGCCGAACTTCCCCGCCGAGATCCGCGCACCCGCCGGCACCCTGCCCGGAGTGTCCAGCTTCCAGCTGCACTTCGCCGACTACGACATCCTCACCCCGGGCGACCGGCCCGACGTGCTGGTGGCGATGAACCCGGCGGCGCTCAAGGCGAACCTGGGCGATCTGCCGCACGGCGGCATCCTGATCGTCAACACCGACGAGTTCAGCAAGCGAAACCTGACCAAGGTCGGCTACGACGCCAACCCGCTGGACGGCGAGGAGCTGGAGCGCTACCAGGTCCACCGGGTGGCGATGGGAACGCTGACCCAGGGCGCGCTGGAGGGCAGCGGGCTCGGCAAGAAGGACGCCGAGCGCTGCAAGAACATGTTCGCCCTCGGCCTGCTGTCGTGGATGTACCACCGGCCCACCGAGGGCACCGAGCGGTTCCTGCGCGAGAAGTTCGCCAAGAAGCCGCAGATCGCCGAGGCCAACGTGCTGGCCTTCCGCGCGGGCTGGAACTACGGCGAGACGACCGAATCCTTCGCGGTGACCTACGAGGTCGCGCCCGCCAAGCTGCCCGCCGGGACCTACCGGCAGATCACCGGCAACACCGCGCTGGCCTACGGCATCGTCGCGGCCGGGCAGTGCAGCGAGCTGCCGGTGTTCCTGGGCACCTACCCGATCACGCCGGCCTCCGACGTGCTGCACGAGCTGGCCAAGCACAAGAACTTCGGCATCACCACCTTCCAGGCCGAGGACGAGATCGCCGGTGTCGGCGCGGCGCTGGGCGCCTCCTTCGGCGGGGCGCTGGGCGTGACGACCACCTCCGGGCCCGGGCTGGCGCTGAAGTCGGAGACCATCGGCCTGGCGGTGGCGCTGGAGCTCCCGCTGCTGGTGTGCGACATCCAGCGCGGCGGCCCCTCCACCGGCCTGCCGACCAAGACCGAGCAGGCCGACCTGCTGCAGGCGCTCTACGGCCGCAACGGCGAGTCGCCGGTGCCGGTGATCGCCCCGTGCTCGCCGGCGGACTGCTTCGACGCGGCCCTGGACGCGGTGCGCATCGCGCTGACCTACCGGACACCGGTGCTGCTGCTGTCCGACGGCGCGATCGCCAACGGTTCGGAGCCGTGGTTGATCCCGGAGACCGACCAGCTGCCCGACCTGCGCGTCGAGTTCGCCACCGAGCCCAACGCGCCGGACGGCTCCGGCGAGTTCTGGCCCTACGTGCGTGACCCGGAAACGCTGGCCCGCGAGTGGGCGGTGCCCGGCACGCCGGGCCTGGAGCACCGGGTCGGCGGGCTGGAGAAGGCCGAGGGCAAGGGCAACATCTCCTACGACCCGGACAACCACGACAAGATGGTGCGGCTGCGCCAGGCCAAGATCGACGGCGTGCGGGTCCCGGACCTCACCGTCGACGACCCGTCCGGCCGGGCCCGCGTGCTGGTGCTGGGCTGGGGCTCGTCCTACGGGCCGATCGGCGCGGCCTGCCGCCGGGTCCGCGGTCAGGGCATGGACATCGCGCAGGCCCACCTGCGCCACCTCAACCCGATGCCGGGCAACCTTGGCGACGTGCTGCGCAGCTACGACAAGGTGATCGTCCCGGAGATGAACCTGGGACAGCTGGCGATGCTGCTGCGCGCCCGCTACCTGGTCGACGTGCAGTCCTACACCAAGGTCGCGGGGCTGCCGTTCCAAGCCGAGGAGCTGCAGAACGTGCTCACCGACGTGGTGCAGGGGGTGTCCGCGTGACGACCACCGATCTGGGGATCCCGGGCCTGGGCGGGCTCGCCGGGGTGCCGACGACCGGCGAACCGCAGAAGGCCAAGGACTTCAAGTCCGACCAGGAGGTGCGCTGGTGCCCGGGGTGCGGCGACTACGTCGTGCTCAACGCGGTGCAGAGCTTCCTGCCGTCGCTGGGGCTCAAGCGCGAGAACATCGTGTTCATCTCGGGCATCGGGTGCTCGTCCCGGTTCCCGTACTACATGAACACCTATGGGATGCACTCCATCCACGGCCGCGCCCCGGCGATCGCCACCGGCCTGGCGACCAGCCGGCCGGACCTGTCGGTGTGGGTGGTGACCGGTGACGGCGACGCGCTGTCCATCGGCGGCAACCACCTGATCCACGCCCTGCGCCGCAACGTGAACCTGAAGATCCTGCTGTTCAACAACCGGATCTACGGCCTGACCAAGGGCCAGTACTCGCCGACCAGCGAGGTCGGCAAGGTCACCAAGTCGACCCCGGCGGGTTCCCTGGACCACCCGTTCAACCCGGTGTCGCTGGCGCTGGGCGCGGAGGCGTCGTTCGTGGCGCGCGTGATCGACTCGGATCGCGCGAGCGTGACGGAGACCTTGAAGGCGGCGGCGGAGCACCGCGGCAGCGCCCTGGTGGAGATCTACCAGAACTGCCCGATCTTCAACGACGGCGCCTTCGACGTGCTCAAGGACAACGACGAGAAGCAGCGCCGCATCGTCCCGCTCAAGCACGGCGAGCCGATCACCTTCGGCCCGGAGGACGAGCAGTTCGGCGTGGTCTCCGGCCCGGACGGCTTCCGCGTCGCCAAGCTGTCCGAAGTGGACGAGGCCGAAGTGGTGGTGCACGACGCGCACCGCGACGACCCGTCCTACGCCTTCGCCCTGTCCCGCCTCGGTGGCCAGGACCTCAACCCGGCGGTGACGGGCATCTTCCGCTCGGTCGAACGCCCGGCCTACGACGACCTGGCCCGAGCCCAGGTGGCGGAGGCCCAGCGGTCCAGGCCGGCGGACCTCCAGAAGCTCCTCCACGGCAACGACACCTGGACCATCTGAGTTCTGACCCGGTGAAGGGCACCGCTGACCGAGCACACCCGGTCGGCGGTGCCCTTCGTGCAACGGCGGATCGGGTGGCGCCTAGGCTCGGAGCTCGGGTTGTCGAACGCCGGACGGCATGCGTCTCGGCGGTGGTGGAGGCAGAGGCGTGCGGTCGGCGGTGTGTTCGGTGTTCGCCGTGCTGCTTGCGATCAGCGGGTGTTCGGCCGATCCCGGTCCCGTCGGGGAACCGGAGACGGTGGATTCGGCGTTTCCCGCTGGGGTGGCGGTTGATTACCAGTTGGGTGGTGCGTATCCGCCGCCCGCTGGTGTCGGACTGGTGGTCCGGGACAGCACGGCGCAACCCGCTGCCGGTGTCTTCAACGTCTGCTACGTCAACGGGTTCCAGACGCAACCGGCGGAGCGCGAGGTGTGGTTGCGCGATCGGCGCGACCTGGTGCTGTTCGAGGGCGGTGACCCGGTCGTCGACGAGGGTTGGCCCGACGAGCTGCTCCTCGACACCTCCACGGCGGACAAGCGCCGCCGACTGGCCGAGATCCAGGGCCGGACGATCGAGTCGTGCGCGGCGGCCGGTTTCGACGCGGTGGAGATCGACAACCTGGATTCCTACACGCGCTCGGACGGAGCCCTCACCGCCGAGGACAACCTGGCCTTCGCGGCGGACCTGGCGCGGATCGCCCACGACGCGGGCCTGCTCATCGGCCAGAAGAACGCCGCGGACCTGACCGGCCGGGCCAAGGAACGGGTGGGTTTCGACTTCGCGGTGGCGGAGGAATGCCTCCAGCACGACGAGTGCGGCGACTACGCGGCCGCCTACGGAGACCGCGTCATCGACATCGAGTACACCGACTACCTGGCGGAACCACCGGAGCGGACGTGCGCCCGGCAGGACCGTCCCTCAGCAACGGTGATCCGGGACCGCGATCTCGTCCCGAGCGGCGATGAGCAGCACTTCCACCACCGGTGCTGACAGCTGACATGCGCACTTTCCGGTGCCGGAGCACCGGAAAGTGCGCACGGGTTGGTTACGGGAGGAGGTCGGCCAGGTGGTTCACCTGGTCCGGGTCGGGGGACCAGCAGTAGAGGATCGCTTCGTCCGCGCCCAGGGATTCGAGGCGGGCGAGCTGATTTCTCAGGACCGCTGGAGTGGTGACCATGGCGTTGGCGAAGTTCGCGTCGCCGTAGTAGCGGATCATCTCGGCCCGGGCTTCGTCGGCCACCGCGTCCGGGCCGATCGCCGTGTTGAGCTGGCCGATCAGGCGGGGCTCGCCCGGACGGCCGTGCTGCTGCCAGGCGTTCCGGGCGAGGGCGAACGTCGTTGCCATGTACTCCAGCGGGCCTGCGGCCAGGAATCCGTCGCCCCAGCGGCCGACCCGGTCGATGGCTGCCGGCCGGAAGCCGCCGAAGAGCACCTCCGGGCGCACCGCGGGGCCGATCGGTCCGGCGCTGTCGCTGTGCGGTTCGCCGGACCACAGGCGGTGCATCAGGTCCATCTGCTCGTCGAGGATGCGGCCGCGGCGCTTGAGGTCCGTGCCGGCGGCCGCGTGGTCGTCCTCGCGGCCGCCGACTCCGATGCCGAGCGTGAAGCGGTTTCCGCTCAGCTGGGCCAGAGTCGCCGCCTGCTTGGCCAGCAGCGGGGTTTGGCGCAGCGGTGCGAGCAGGACTTCGGTCTGGAGCCGGATGCGGCGGGTCGCGCCGGCGAGCGTTGCCAGGGTGACCAGGGGCTCCGGGTTGTCGTACACCAGTCGGTCCAGCAGACCGAGGGTGCTGAACGGGCCGTCGTCGGCGAGTCGCGCCCAGGTCGGCAGGGCGGTGGGTTCGGCGATGGGCAGGCCGAGGCCGATCTTCATGTCTTGCGCCTCCAGAAGGGCAGGGTGAACACCTGTGCCGCCCCCTCGTTTCGCGCAAGCGGGTTCTCGTTCTGCGGCGCACTCCTGGAGAACCTGATCAGAGTGGCCCTACTCTATCCCGCTGCCGCGCGCCGCGGTCAACCGCGTTTGAAGTAGTCGACCAGGCGGGAGTAGCTGTCCTCGCCGTAGCCGTCGTCCACAGCGCGGTTCACCAGGGCCTGCGAGTACGCCGGGAGTTCGACGTCCAGACCTCGCGCGCGACTCTCCTGCACCAGGTCGTCGATCGACGGCAGGTGGTGCTTGAGACCGCCGAACCCGGTCGCGTGCTCGGCGCGGTCCACTTCGCCGCCGAGCATCGGGAGGAACGCCGCCAACGCGGTCAGCGAGGGGTCGGCGTGCTCCAGGAACTGCTCGGTCGTGATGCCCTCGCTCGACAGCATCGCCGCTGCGTGCAGGAATCCGTTGAGCAATCCCCACATCGTGCCGTGCACGGCCATTCCGTAGAGCCCCGGCACTCCGGGGTTGGGCGAGACGAAGACGCTCCGGCCGCCCAGCAGCTCCAGCACCGGGCGGTAGTGGTCGTAAGCGGCTTGAGCGCCGCCGTAGAACACCACCGCATCAGGCGAGCCGATGCCGGGCGCGATGGTCATGATCTGCCCGTGCAGGTATTTCGCGTCCCTGGCCGCGGCGAACTCGGCGACCTCGCGCGCTGCCGCGGACGGGCCGTCCGTCAGGTTGACGACGACGCGCCCGGACAACGCTTCGCCAGCGGTGTCCAGGACTTCCCGCGCCACGTCGTTGCCCTGCACCGAAACGACCACGAGTCGGCTGGCGAGCACGGCATCCCGGACCGTGCCAGCGCGTTCCGCGCCCCGGGACACCAGTGCGTCCGCCCGTTCCGCGGTGCGGTTCCACACGGTCGTCGGATGCCCGCCGCCCAGGAACGCTCCGGCGACGGCCGATCCCATCTCACCCAGTCCGATCACCGTCACAGCAGGACGAACCTCGGTGCTGGTCATGTGCTCACTCTCCTCGAAACGCGGCCAAGGCCGCAGCGATCAGCAAATTCGGTACGACGTTGAAGAACCAGCGACGACACCGGTCAGGCGCTGCTTGCGACGACGACACCGGCGGTCGCCTCGTCGGGTGCTTCCTCCGGGCGCTCGACGGGTCCGGCCTTGCGCAGCACAGTGATTGCGAGGACGGCGGTGCCCGCGACGAGCACCGCAGCCACGACGGCGACGGTGTTGAGACCCGTCGTGTAGGCCTCGCGCGCAGCAGTCAGCACTTGGTCCCCGAGAGCGGGAGGCAAGCCCTGCACGACGACGATCGCGCCTTCGGCACCGCCCCGCACCGCGTCAGCGGCCGGGGCCGGAACACCGTCCGGCACGGCGATCTCGCCGCGGTAGAGCGCCGTGCCGAGACTTCCCAGTGCGGCGACGCCCAGCGAAACTCCGAGCTCGCCGCTGGTTTCGGACAGCGAGGCGGCCGAACCACCGCGCTCGGGCGGTGCGGAGCTGACGACGAGATTGGTGCCGAGCGCGCCGATCGGACCGGTGCCGAGGAAGACGATGACGAAGCCGGTCACGAGCAGGGGCAGGCCACCCACCGCGTCGACGAAGGCGATCAGCAGGTATCCCGCGGCGGTGAGGCCGAGCCCGGCACCGATGACGACGCCCATCGGCAGCCGCTTGACCAGGATCGGTGCGGCCATGGCGGCCGCGATCGACGCGAGCGCGGAGGGCACCATCCACAGACCGGCCTGCATCGGGGACAGGCCCGCGACCATCTGCAGGAAGCCGGTGATGAACAGGTAGCTGCCGCCGGTGGTGACCATGGTGATCATGAGGATCAGCAGCGATGCGGTGAAGGCGCCGTAGCGGAACAGCCGCAGGTCCAGCAGGGGATGGGCCAGCTTCCGCTGCCGCCGCACGAACACCGCGCCGACGGCGGTGCCCGCGGCGATCGCCGCCAGGGGCAGCAGCTGCCAGCCGTCCCGGGCGAGCACCTTGAGGCCGTAGACGACCGGCAGGATCGCCGCCAGGGACAGCACCACGCTGAAGAGGTCCAGCCTGCCACCGTCGGGGTCGCGGTACTCGGGCAGCACGAACGGTGCGGCGATCAGCAGGACGACCATGATCGGTACGCCCAGCAGGAACACCGATCCCCACCAGAAGAACTCGAGCAGCACACCGCCGATCACCGGACCGAGCGCGGTGCCCGCCATGAAGCAGCTTGCCCACACCGCGATGGCACGTCCGCGCTGGTGCGGTTCCTGGAACATGTTGCTGATCAGGGCGAGCGTGGAGGGCATCAGACTCGCTGCTGCGATGCCGAGCAGGGCGCGCGTGGTGATGAGCATCTCGGCGCTGGTGGAGAAGGCCGCGGTGACCGAGGCAGCACCGACCAGCACCGCACCGATCAGCAACAGCTTGCGGCGGCCGATCCGGTCGCCGAGGGTTCCCATCGTGACCAGGAAGCCCGCCATCATGAACCCGTAGACGTCCATGATCCATAGCATCTGGGTGCCGGTGGGCCGCAGATCCTCCGTCAGGTGCGGCAGGGCGAGGAACAGCACGCTCTGGTCGAGCGCGAGCAGCAGGGTCGGCAGTGCGAGAACGGCAAGCCCCATCCATTCGCGGGCACCGGCTCTGGCGGGCGCGGCCGCAGGGGCGTTCGATGACATGACTTGCCTTCCGGGGAATCGTGGTGCGCGTCCGGGTGTGCTTCGCTGCGCACCCGGACGCGGAAACGGTTGTGGAGAGCGGTCGTCCCTCCGCCGGTGCGGTTCAGGCGGCGGCGAATCCGCGTTGCAGGGCCGATGCGATCTCGACCGCGCGGCGGGCCTGGAACTCGACTGCGGCGAGGTTGGCTTCGGCCACATTGGCGGGGTTGTTGGCGGAGACGCTGCTGGCGCCGTAGGGGTTGCCGTTGAGCGCGTCGAACTGGACCGGGTCGGCGAAGCCGGGCGGGACGATGATCGCGCCCCAGTGGTAGAAGGTGTTGTTCAGCGCTAGCAGGGTGCTCTCCTGGCCGCCGTGGCCGGTCGAGGTGGAGGTGAACGAGGAGACGACCTTGTTCACCAGCTTGCCCTGGAACCACAGGCCACCGGTGGTGTCGATGAACTGCTTGAGCTGTGCGGCGGGCAGGCCGAAGCGGGTCGGAGTGCCGAAGAGGAGGACGTCGGCCCACTCCACGTCCGCGAGGCTCGCCTCGGCGATGTCGGCGGTTTCCGCGGCGTGCTCGGCCCAGGCGGGGTTCTGCGCGATGACCTCGGTGGGTGCCAGTTCGGCGACCTTGCGCAGGCGGACCTCGGCACCCGCCTTCTCGGCGGACTCCGCGGCGGCCTCGGCCATGGTGTGGATGTTGCCGGTGGAGGAGTAGTAGACGACGGCGACGTTGGTCATGGGAACGGCTTTCCTCTCGGGTGGTGGGCTTGTGGTTCTCGATCAGACGAAGAAGCTGTCGTGGCGGAGGACGAACTCCCGGCGCTCTTCCTCGCTCAGCGACGCCAGTTCCGGGAGGCCCTCGAAGTAGCCCTCGCGAGGCGCGCCCGGGGCGAAGAGCATGAGCATGGAGGCGGGTTCGCCGGATTCGTTGCGGAAGGCGTGCAGTCCGCCCACGGGCACGTACAGGTAGTCGCCGGAGGTGGCGTTGATCCAGCGCTCGCCGTCGAACAGCCGCATGGTGCCGGACAGGATGAAGAACGACTCCGAGATGGCCTTGTGGAAGTGCGTGCTCGGCCCGGTGGATTCCGGGCCCATGTCCACCCGGTACAGGCCGTACTCGCCGCCGGTGGAGGCGGTGGTGGACAGGTAGTGGTAGGAGGTGGCCCGGGGGTCGTCGGCATCGGCGCCGACGGGCTTGGCGACGAATTCGGGCTCGGCCGTCGCGGGCCGGAAGCTGGCGTTGATCTCGCCGTGTTCGCCGAAGTAGCGGGGCTCGGGGTAGGACACGATCGCTCCTGGATCTGCGCTCGGGGCGGGCCGCCCGATAACGGTCGACCTCGAAGTAGATGAGCGCTAAGATAACCACCACTCGCATGAGTGTCAATTAAATGAGCGCTCATCTATCTACTCCGGAGGAGGACCCATGGCCGATGCGGTGTCCGCGGTGCTGGCTCAATGGCGCGAGGAACGTCCTGACCTGGACTTCACGCCGATCGGCGTGGTCGGCCGGATCATGCGGCTGTCCCGGCTGTGGGACAAGGAGATCAAGGACTTCCTCGCCGGGCACGACCTCGAACCGGGCGAGTTCGACATCCTCTCCACGCTCCGGCGCTCCGGCGAGCCCTACGCGCTGACCGCCGGGACGTTCCTCAAGGAATCCCTCGTGACCACCGGGGCGATCACGCTGCGCGTCGATCGCATGGAGAAGAAGGGCCTGGTCAGCCGGGTGCGCGACGACGTCGACCGGCGCTCGGTCAAGATCAGGCTCACCGAGCGCGGGCTGGAGGTCATCGACCGCGTCCTCCCGCTGCACCTGGCCAACGAGGCACGGCTGCTGAGCGGGCTCGACCGCGACGGGCGCGAGAACCTCGCCGGCGCGCTCGCCGCCGTGCTGGAGTCCCACGGCGACACAACACCGGCCGGCTGAGGCCTGACCTGGGGTTTGCTGGCGGTGGGCGCAAGCAGCGAGCGGGCTCGGCGGGCGACCGGCCACGTTCTGCTGATTGACCGGACAAGGACGCGGGCTTACGTTCGCTTGGCGATGATCAGCTAGGAGGTCGGCGTGTGCCAGGAGTGTTGTCGGCGTTCCCCGCAGCCCCGGATTTCGCGGGCGCAGTTCCTCAAGCTCGTCGGGCTCGCCACCGCCGGGGTGGCGGTCGCGGCGGGGTGTTCCAGCGGTGAACCGGGTTCGGCGCAGCGGGGCGGACCGGTGCTGATCGACAACGTCCGGGGCTTCACGCTGACCCCCGGCGGGCCGTTCGAGTTCTCCAGCCTGCTGGTCGGTGCCGACGGGCGCGTCGGCGGGCTCGACGTGGCCAACGCCGGAGGAGCCGAGCGCATCGACGGGCGCGGCCGCGTGCTCATCCCGGGTCTGCACGACGCGCACGGGCACTTCGGGCAGCTCGGGGCCAACGTCTCGCAGCTCAACCTCGCCGGGACCAAGTCGCTGGGCGAGGCGATGCAGGCGCTCAAGGACTTCGCCGCCGCGCACCCGGAGCGGCAGTGGATCCTCGGGCGCGGCTGGAACGACGTGATCTGGGGCTCCGGCAGGCTGCCGTCGGCGGCGGACCTGGACGCCGTGGTGCCGGACCGGCCGGTGTGGCTGGTGCGCGTCGACGGGCACGCCGGAGTGGCCAACACCGCCGCGCTGCGGCAGGTCGGCATCACCCGCGACACCCCGACGCCTCCGGGCGGGGAGATCGTGCGCGGTGCCGACGGTGCGCCCAGCGGGGCCTTCGTCGACGCCGCGCAGGACCTCGTCGAAGCGCACCTGCCGAAGCCGACGACCGAAGACCTCAAGCAGAACTTCATCGCCGCGCAGCGCAAGCTCAACGAGGTCGGGCTCACCTCGGTCAGCGATGCGGGCACCAGCGCCGCCGAGCTCGCGGTCCTGCACCAGCTCGCCGCCTCCGGCGAGCTGACGATCCGCACGAACTCGTTCCTCACCTACGACGCCTACCGCGAGCTCGGCGCGCAGGCGCGCGGCGATTCCTTCGCCGACGACATGCTGCGGGTGCGCACCGTCAAGCTCTACATCGACGGCGCGCTGGGCTCGCACGGCGCCGCGATGCTCGCGCCCTATAGCGACGACCCGGAGAACTCCGGGCTGCCGCAGATGGACGCCGCCGAGCTGCGCAACCGCGTCACGCAGGTGATGCGGGACGGCTTCCAGGTCGCCACGCACGCCATCGGCGACGCGGGCAACCGGATGGTGCTCGACGCCTACGAAGCCGCGATGGCCGAGGTCGGCGGCGACATGCGGCACCGCATCGAGCACGCGCAGGTCCTCGCGGTGGAGGACATCCCGCGGCTGCGCAGGCACGGGATCATCGCCTCGATGCAGCCGGTGCACGCCACCGACGACATGAACATGGCGGAGGAACGCGTCGGGGCCCAGCGCATCGCGGGCGCCTACGCGTGGCGGACCATGCTGGACCAGGGCATCACCATCGCGTCGGGCTCGGACTTCCCGGTGTCCTCGGAGAACCCGTTCGACGGGCTGCACGCCGCGATCACCAGGACCGACCGGGAGGGCCGGCCGGTCGGCGGCTGGTACCCGCAGCAGGCGATGAAGCCGGACGAGGCGCTGCGCTCCTTCACGCTCGACGCCGCGTTCGCCGCGCACCAGGAACGGGTGCTGGGCAGCCTGGAACCGGGCAAGCGGGCCGACTTCGTCATCCTCGACCAGGACCCGCTGGACCCGCCGTCCGGCCGGGCGCGCTGGCAGACCAAGACGCTGCAGACCTGGGTCGCCGGGCGCCGCGTCGGCGAGTACGGGGATCTGTAGTCCGTGCCGATGCGGTAGTGCGGGTACCCCGGCGACCCGATCCGGGGCCGCCGATCGCTGCTTAGGCTCGGCAGGCCGGCCGGGTGGTTGCACCGGCCGGCGACCCGTTGCCGAGGAGAGCGGCGAGCCATGACGCAGACCGTGAGCAAGCGGACCCGGAACGACACCGGGCGTCCGTTCCCGTACGTGCTGATGTACCACTCGGTCGCCGTCCACCAGCACGACCCGTACCTGGTGACCGTCGATCCGCGCCGCTTCGACCAGCAGCTGCGCTGGCTGCGGGACAACGGGCTGCGCGGGGTGTCGATGGGCGAGCTGATGCGGGCGCGTCGCGCCGGGGAGGCGCGCGGCCTGGTCGGGCTGACCTTCGACGACGGCTACGCCGATTTCGCGCGCAACGTGGTGCCCGCGCTGCGGCGGCACGGGTTCACCGCGACGGTGTTCGTGATCGCCGGGCGGATCGGCGGGGACAACGAGTGGGACCCGGCGGGGCCGCGCAAGCGGCTGATGACCGCCGAGGAGGTCCAGGAGGTCGCCGCGGCGGGCGCGGAGGTCGGCTCGCACGGCCTGCTGCACCAGCACATGTCCTATTTGGACGATGACGAGCTGGTCGCCGAATCGGTGGCGAGCCGGGACCTGCTGCGCGAGATCACCGGCCAGGACGTCGCCGGTTTCTGCTACCCGTACGGCGACGTCGACAAGCGCGTGGTGGACGCCGTGACGGCGGCGGGCTACGAATACGCCTGCGCCATCTGGCGTTCGGAGGTCTCGGGCCCGCACGCGCTGCCGCGCACCTACATCGGCGACCGCGACGGCGCGCTCCGCCTGCGCGCCAAACACCTGCGCCACCGTCTCACCAGCCGCCGCTGACGGTCGGCCTCGGGTCCGGACACGCCGCAATTTCAATGGAAATCAGATGTCCGATTTCCATTGAAATTGCGTGGATCCCGACGCGCCGCCGGTGTGTCGGGCGCCCGGCGCGCCGGTGGACCCCGCAACTTCCATTGAAATCGGACGTGCGATTTCCATTGAAATTGCGGGGCCGTGGGTCGGGTCCGCGCAAGTGAGAAGAGTCCTCAAGTTTCGGTAAGCGGACTCACCTGCGTGTGGGAGACCTCGGCGGCGCTCGGGTGCGAGGGTTTTGTTCAGCGAGCACGGCGAACTGGGGGAGGGACCGTGAGCGGACATTCGCTGTCGTTGGCGATCAACGGCCGGGAGCGGCTGCTGGCCGACCGGCTGATCGCCTTCGAACCGGCCGCGCCGGAACGCACCGAGACGGTGGCGGTCGTCGGGCTGGGCTACGTCGGGCTGCCCACCGCCTGCGCGCTGCACGACGCCACCACGCAGGTCGTCGGGTTCGACATCAGCCAGCAGCGGCTTCGCGAGATCGAGGCCGGCGAGGTGGACCTACCTGCCGAGGAGCGGCGCGAGCTGGCCGCCGCACTGGCCGGTGGCGGGCTGGCGCTGACCAGCGACCCGGCCGCGCTCGCCGCGGCGGACGCGGTCATCGTGTGCGTGCCGACGCCGGTCGACGCCGCGCGGACGCCGGATCTGACCGCGCTGCGGGCGGCCTGCCGCACCGTCGTGGCGCACGCCCGGCGCGAGCAGGTGATCATCCTGACCTCGACGACCTACGTCGGAACCACCCGGCAGCTGCTGGTGGAGCCGCTGCGCGAGCTCGGGCTGCAGGTCGGTGAAGAGGTGCACGTGGCGTTCAGCCCGGAGCGCATCGATCCCGGCAACTTCGACCACGTGCAGCGGCGGACGCCGCGGGTCGTCGGCGGTGTCACGCAGCGGTGCGCGCGGCGCGCGGCCGAGGTGGTGCGGCGGATGACCGACCAGGTCTACCTGGTCAGCTCCCCGGAGGCCGCCGAGCTGACCAAGCTCTACGAGAACATCTTCCGCGCGGTGAACCTGGCGCTGGCCAACGAGATCGCCGACGCCTGCTCGGTGCTGGGCCTGGACCCGATCGAGGTCACCGTCGCGGCGGGCACCAAGCCCTACGGATTCCTGGGCAGCTTCCCCGGGCCCGGCGTCGGCGGGCACTGCATCCCCTGCGACCCGCACTACCTGCTGTGGCAGCTGGGCCGGCGCGGGCTGTCGGCGCCGTTGATCGAAGAGGCGATGCGCTCGATCGACCGGCGGCCGGGCCGGGTGGTGCAGCGGGTGGTGGAGATGCTCGGCGAGGCGGGCATCGACCACTCCGGGGCGCGGGTGCTGCTGGCCGGGGTCAGCTACAAGGCGGGCGTGCGGGACCTGCGGGAGTCCCCGGCGCTGCCGATCCTGGCCGGGCTGCGGCGGCTGGGCATCGACGTGCACTACCACGATCCGCTGCTGCCCGAGATCGAGCTTCCCGGCGGCGTCCGGATGACCAGCGAGCCCGAGCCGCGCGGCCGGGACTGGGACGTCACGGTCATCCACACCGTGCACCCGGGCGCCGACTACGGCTGGGCGCGGGACTGCCCGCGCGTGCTCGACGCGACCTACCAGTTCGACGCCGTGCCGCACCGGCGCGTGTTGTGAGGTGCCGATGTACGACACGACCACGCCTGCCGTGGTGTTCAAGCTCGATCCGAACGTGCTGCACCACGGCGGCCTCGGAGTGATCCGCAGCCTCGGCCGCGCCGGTGTTCCGGTGTACGCGGTGCACGAGGATTCCCTCGCGCCCGCGGCGCATTCGAGGTACGTGCGCGGCCGGTGGCTGTGGAGCCCCGATCCCGGGGACGCCGAGGCGATCCGGTTCGGGCTGATGCAGCTGGCCCAGCGCATCGGGCGCCCCGCGGTGCTCATCCCCACCGACGACGCGGCCGCGATCTTCCTGGCCGAGCACGGCGATCCGCTGCGGATGTGGTTCCAGTTCGCCCAGCCGCCGCACGACCTGCCGCGGCTGCTGGCAGGCAAGTACACGATGTACGAGCTGTGCCGCCGGCTGGGCGTGCCGTGCGCGCAGGCGCGGCTGATCCGGGGCTGGGACGAGGCGCTGGAGTTCGCCGACCGGGTGGGCTATCCGCTGGTGGCCAAGCTCGCCACGCCGTGGCGGCCGACCGGGGGCAAGGTGCGCAGCACCACGATCGTCGAGGACTCCGACGAGCTCGCCAGGATCTACCGGCGCTGCGACGCCGTCGGCGGGCTGATGCTCCAGGAGTTCATCCCCGGCGGGCCCGAGCACGACTGGTTCTTCCACGGCTACTGCGACGCCGATTCGGTGTGCCGCCCGGCGTTCACCGGGGTCAAGGAGCGGTCCTACCCGGCGCACGCCGGGCTGACCAGCCTCGGGCGCTGCGAGGACAACGAATCGCTGCTCAGCTCGGCCACCGCGCTGCTGGCGAAGTTGTCCTACACCGGCATCGTCGACCTGGACTTCCGGTGGGACGACCGCGACCAGCAGTACAAGCTGCTCGACTTCAACCCGCGGCTGGGCGCGCAGTTCCGGCTGTTCCGGGACAGCGCGGGGCTGGACGTGGCGCTGGCGTCCTACCTGGACCTCACCGGGCAACCGGTGCCCGCTGGCCGACCGGAGGTCGGTCGCCGGTTCCTGGTGGAGAACTACGACCCGATCGCCGCGCTGCGGTACTGGTCGCGCGGCGAGCTCGGGCTGCGGGCCTGGGCCGGGTCGCTGCGGCGGGTGCACGAGCGGGCCTGGTTCGCCCGCGACGACCTGCTGCCGTTCGCGCTGATGTGCACCTGGATGGCCTGCCGCGCGGTGGCGCGCCCGTGGCGGCGCGGCAAACCGCACCCGGAACTGGCCGAACCGCAGTACGTCCCGGGCCGCAACTACGACGGCGGGCACCTGGAGAGGAAGCGCTGATGCCCGTTATTCGAGGACAGAGGAGCGACCCCGTGCCAACCGCGGTCCTGCTCAACCGCACCTCAGGGGAACGTGACGCAATCCAGCCACAAGAAACCGCCAAACGCGAGATCAGTCCTGGACGCAACCACCACTGTGAATCGCGGAGAGGCGGAAAGGGGAACTGATGAACGATCTCGTGGACGTGGCCGTCGTGGGCGCCGGCCCCTACGGCCTGTCGCTGGCCGCGCACCTGCGCCGGTCCGGGGTTTCGCACCGGCAGTTCGGGCTGCCGATGAAGCTGTGGCGCGAGCACATGCCGCGCGGCATGTTCCTCAAGTCGCAGGGCTTCGCCTCGAACCTCTCCGACCCGGACGGTGCGCACACGCTGCGCAACTTCTGCCTGGAGACCGGCAAGCGCTACGCCGACTACGGGATTCCGGTGTCGCTGCAGGACTTCGTGGACTACGGCGAGTGGTTCCAGCAGGGCCGCGGCCTGGAGGTCGAGGAGCAGCTGGTCACCGACATCGCGCAGCGGCCCGGCTGGTTCGAGCTGACCCTCGACGACGGGCAGCGCGTCGACGCCCGCCAGGTGGTGGTCGCGGTCGGCGTCGAGCACTTCCCGCGGATCCCGGAGGTGCTGGCCGAGCTGCCCGCCGAGCTGTGCACGCACAGCTCGGCGCACGACGACCTCAGCGGGTTCGACGGCCAGGACGTCATCGTGATCGGCGCCGGGCAGTCGGCGCTGGAGACGGCGGCGCTGCTGCACGAGAACGGCGCGAAGACGCGGTTGGTGGCCAGGCGGCGCCGGCTGAGCTGGAACGGCTACCCGCTGCTGCCGGACCGCTCGCTGTGGCAGCGGATGCGGGAACCGGAAGCCGGGCTGGGCTCGGGGCTGTCCACCTGGTTCTACTCCGAGCACCCGGAGTGGTTCCGGCACCTGCCGGAGCAGGTGCGCATCGAGCGGGCGCGCACCGCGCTCGGTCCGGCGGGCGGCTGGTGGCTGCGGGAACGGGTGGAGGGCTGCTTCCCGGTGCACGTCGGGCACCGGCTGGACTGGGCGAAGGCCACCGGTGACCAGGTGCGCCTGGGCGTGCGGGTCGGCGGGCAGGTGCGCGAGTTCGCCGCCGACCACGTCATCTGCGCCACCGGTTACCCGCCCGCGCTGAGCCGGCTGCGGATGATCGGCTCCGGGCTCCGGTCCTCGATCGCGCTGGTCGGCGGAACTCCGCGGGTGGACGCCGATTTCGAGTCCTCGGTGCCGGGGCTGTACTTCACCGGCCCGCTGGTGGCGCCCAGCCACGGTCCGGTCATGCGGTTCGTCTACGGGGCCGATTACGCGGCCCGGCGGATCGCCTCGCGGGTCGAGCGGAGCGCGACCCGGCCGCTGGTCACCGGAGGTGCCGGATGAGCTTGACCGACGCCGCCGCGACCCGGCGGCCGCCCGAGGTGCGGCCGCCGGCGCACCGGCGGGTCGGCGGTCGGCTGCTCCCGGCGGCCGACCTGGTCGCGCTGGCGCCGGTCGTGCCGATCACCGGTGCGCACTGGCTGCTCGGCGCGGTGTTCGCACTGCTGGTGCTGCTGGTGCTGGCAGCTCAGGGGCAGCACCGGACGCGGGTCTGCTTGCGGGTCTCCGACCAGGTGCCGCAGCTGGCCATCGCGTCCGGGCTGCCGCTGGTGGTGCTCGCGCCGTGGTCGACCGGCAGCGGACTGCTCGCGCTCGCCGCTGCGGGGCTCGGCGGGCTGGTGCTGGGTCGCGCGATCTTCTACGCGGCGTTGCGCAGCGGCTACCGGCGCGGGGTGATCGGCGAGCCGACGCTCGTGGTCGGTTCGGGTGAGCTGGCCGCCCGGATCGTCGAAAGCGCGCAGGTGCACCCGGAGTTCGGGTTGCGGCCACGGCTGGCTCGGCCGTCCGAAGTTGACGATCTGGCGGGGTTCACCCGGGTGCTGCTGTGCCCGGACGATGCGGCCGAGGACGCGCTCACGGCGCTGATCCGGTCGAGTCGTCCGCTGTCCGCCGAGGTGTACGTGGTCCCGAGGTTGCCCGAGATCGGAACGGCCCTGCCGCGCGGGGTGACCGACGAGCTGTGGGGCGTCCCGCTGATCCCGCTGCGCCGGTTCGGCCGCATGGGGAGCAAGCGCGCGTTCGACGTCGTCCTCAGTGGACTGATGCTGACCGTGTCCGCGCCGCTGCTGCTGGTGCTGGCCGTGGCGGTGCGGCTGGACAGCCCCGGCCCGGTGTTCTTCCGGCAGCTGCGGGTGACCGGGCCGGGCCGGACCAGCGAGGTGCTCAAGCTGCGGACGGTGCGCACCGGTGCGGCGCAGGGCTGGGCGGTGGCCGCCGAGGAGTGCACGGCGCTCGGGAAGTGGCTGCGCCGCACGCACCTGGACGAGCTGCCGCAGCTGCTCAACGTGCTGCGCGGCGAGATGTCGCTGGTCGGGCCGAGACCGGAACGACCGCACTACGCCCGGAGCTTCGGCCGGGAGATCCCGGGCTACCGCGACCGGCACCGGATGCCCGGCGGGATGACCGGGTGGGCGCAGGTGCACGGCCTGCACGGCGACACCTCCATCCCGGACCGGGCGCGCTTCGACAACCAGTACATCGAGCACTGGTCGCCGTGGTGGGACGCGGTGATCGTGCTCCGCACGGCAGCGGTCGTGCTCCGGGCAGCGGTGGCGGCCGGCCTCCGCTGGGAGCTCGGCGGCCGGAGCCCCCGCCACCGGCGCCCGGCACGACCGCGCCGACAACCCGGCGCCCACCGGGCCCCGGGCCGGGGACGGCGGGTGGTGGATCTCGTACGGAATTGACACGGCACTGCGCGACGACAGCGATGGGGGAGACGGATGAAGGTCTTGCACGTGATCACCGGGCTCGGCGTCGGGGGCGCCGAGCTGCAGCTGCGGCAGGTGCTGCAGCACACCAGGCACGACGCCGAGGTGGTGTCGCTGTACAACCCCGGAGACGTGGCCGGGATGATCGCCGGCGACGGCGTGCGCGTGCGCGATCTCGGCATGAGGCGCAACACGCAGATCGGCGCCGTGCTGACACTGCGCGACGTGATCCGCGAAGGCCGCTACGACGTGGTGCACACCCACCTCTACCGGGCCTGCGTGTACGGGCGGCTCGCGGCGCGGCTGGCCGGGACGGGAGTCGTGGTCTCCACCGAGCACTCGATCGGCGAGACCCACCTGGAGCGGCGGCGGATGACGCTCGGCGTGCGCGCCCTGTACCTGGGCACCGACCTGTGCTCGGACGCCACCATCGCGGTCTCCGACACCGTGGCCGACCGGCTGCACAAGTGGGGGATGCCGGCGCGCAAGATCACCGTGATCCCCAACGGCGTCGACTTCCGCCGCGTCGAGTACGACGACGCCGCTCGCGGCAGCGTGCGCCGGGAGCACGGCATCGACCCGGGGGTCTACGTGGTGGGCGTGCTCGGGCGGCTGGATCCCAACAAGCGCTTCGACCTGGTCATCGAGGCGATGGCGCCGCTGCTGGGGCAGCAGACCAAGCTGCTGATCGTCGGCGACGGGCCGGACCGGGAGCGGCTGTCGGCGGTGGCCCGCGCCCGCGAGGTCGGCGAGCACGTGATCTTCGCCGGGCAGCGGCACGACGTGGCCGCGATGCTCTCCGCGCTGGACCTGTTCGTCGCCTCCTCCGAGCAGGAGACCTTCGGCCTGTCGGTGCTGGAGGCGATGGCCAACGGCATCCCGGTGCTCTACACCACCTGCCCGGCGCTGGTCGGCATCGACACCGACCGGGCCCGCCAGGTGCCGGGTGATCCGGAGCGGATGCGCGCCGAGATCGCCGCGGAGATCACGTCCGCCCGGCCCCGCGCGGACGAGCCCGCGATCCGCGCCCGCTACGGCATCGAGGCGGTCACCGGTCGCATCGACGACCTCTACGCGCAGCTGTGGCGGCGGCGTCGCGCGGGCGTTCCGGCGGGGAGGGCGTGATGCGCGCACTGGTCACCGGCGCGGCCGGTTTCATCGGATCCCACCTGGTCGAGCAGCTGCTCGCCGACGGCCACCAGGTCGTCGGGCTGGACGACCTCAGCACCGGGCAGCTGGCGAACCTGCCGGTCGAGCACCCGGACCTGCGGCTGGTGCCGGGCTCCATCCTGGACGAGGCGCTGGTCGACGAGGCGATGGCGGGCGCGGACGTGGTGTTCCACCTGGCCGCGGCGGTCGGCGCGTTCGTCATCCAGGAACGCACCCTGCAGGGCCTGCTCACCAACGTGCACGGCACCGAGAACGTGCTCGACGCCGCGCTGCGGCACGGCACCCGCGCGCTGATCGCCTCCACCAGCGAGGTCTACGGCAAGAACACCAAGGTCGGGCTGGTCGAGGGCGACGACCGGATCATCGGATCGCCGCTGAAGTCCCGCTGGACCTACGCCGAGGCCAAGGCCATCGACGAGAGCCTGACCTCCTCCTACGTGCGGGAACTGGGTCTCCGGGCGGTCATCGTCCGGCTGTTCAACACGGTGGGGCCGCGGCAGACCGGCCGCTACGGGATGGTCATCCCGCGGCTGGTCGGCCAGGCGCTGCAGGGCAGGCCGCTGACCATCTTCGGCACCGGCAAGCAGATCCGCTGCTTCTGCCACGTCGCCGACGTGGTGCCCGCGCTGATCCGGCTGGTGCAGCTGGATCGCGCGCAGGGCATGGCGGTGAACCTCGGCAGCACCGAGCAGGTGTCCATCGAGGACCTGGCGGCGCGCGTCATCGCGATGACCGGCTCGGCCAGCGGCACCATCCACGTGCCCTACGAGGAGGCTTACGGGCCGGGCTACGAGGACATGCAGCGGCGGGTGCCGGACTGCTCGCGGGCGCGGGAGCTGATCGGCTTCCGGCCGCGGCGCAGCCTGGCCGACATCGTCCGCGCGGTGATCGAGGAGCAGGTGCGGACCGGTGAACCAGCTACGGCGTGAGCGGAGGTGGGACATGCGACCGGCCCGTCGGCTCGTCGACGCGGTGCGCGACCGCCGGGATCGGCGCGAGCGGTTCGACGTGCTGCCCACCGGACCCGGCGCGGCGCACCGCGTGCGCACCTTCAGCCGGCTCGGCGGCTCGATCTGGCTGCTCGCGCTGGTCGCGGTGTCGATCCTGGTGGTGTCCTTCCTGGTGGCGCCCCGCGGCGGCGGCCCGGTGGCGCAGAGCCCGGTGGTGGTCGCCTCGCTGCCGTTCTGGAACCTGGCCAACGGCACCGAGATGGTGGTCAAGCACCGGGAATCGGTCAACGAGGTGTCGCCGTGGATCTACGGGCTGGAGAAAGACGGCGGGGTGCTGGAGCAGTACCCGCCGGAGCAGACCGCGGAGGTGGGCGGCCGGATCGCGGAGCTGCGCGACGCCGGGATCCCGATCGTGCCGTCGCTGGCCAACATCACCGACGGCAAGTGGGCCTACGAACCGGTGGCCGCGGTGCTGCACGACCCGGTCCGGCGCCACCGGCACGTCACCGAGATCGCGGAGCTGGTCGAGCGGGAGGACTACGCGGGCATCGACATCGACTACGAGAACCTGCGCGCCGGCGACCGCCAGGTGTTCAGCGAGTTCGTCACCGAGCTCGGCGCGGCGATGGACGCGGCGGGCAAGACGCTGTCGGTGGCGGTGTTCGCCAAGGACACCGACGCCGGGTACGACGAGCGCAACGTGGCGCAGGACTACGCGGCGATCGGCCGGGCCGCCGACCAGGTACGGCTGATGGGCTACGACTTCCACTGGAACACCTCGCCGCCCGGTTCGGTCGCGCCGATCGACTGGATCCGGTCGGTGCTCGACTACGCCAAGACCCAGATCCCGCCGGAGCGGATCGTGCTGGGCGTGCCGCTCTACGGCTACGACTGGGTGGCCGGCGGCGAGGGCACCGGGGTGACCTGGCTGAAGGCGTTCCAGCTGGCCACCGAGCACGGCGCGCAGCCGCAGTACGACACCCGGACCCAGTCGCCGTGGTTCCGCTACACCGACGAGCAGGGCCGCGCGCACGAGGTGTGGTTCGAGAACGCGGCCAGTTCCAAGGCGAAGTTCGAGGCGGCGCGCGGTGCGGGCATCGGCGGCGTCTACCTGTGGATGTTCGGCTACGAGGACACCGACACCTGGCACGAGCTCGCGCGCAGCCTGCCGGTGGAGAAGTGACCGGCCGGGGGTGGGTGGGATGGTTCCGTGGTGGTTGCTGGCGATCGCGGTGTTCGGCGCGAACTTCGCGCTGTGGGGGATGATCGGCCTGCTGCGGCTGCTGGACGGGTGGCGCACCCGCCGCAGCACCGTGGTGGGCCTGGACCGGTTCGACCGCGCGCTCGGCGTCGACGACGTCGCGGTGCTCATCCCGGCGCACAACGAGGAAGCGGTCATCGCCGACAGCCTCGCGGCGATCACCGCGCTGGTACCGCCGGAGAACGTGCACGTGGTCTCGGACGGTTCCACCGATCGCACCGTGGAACTGGCCCGCGACTGCGGCGTGCAGGTGATCAGCACCGCGCGCAACGTCGGCAAGGCCGGTGCGCTCAAGGAGGCGATACGCCGGTTCGACCTGGTCGAGCGCTTCCCGGTGGTGATGCTGCTGGACGCCGACACCCACGTGCAGCCCGGCTACTTCGCCGCCGCGCTGCCGCTGTTCGACGATCCCGAGGTGGTCGCCGTGGCCGGGTGCGTCCGGACGAACTGGCGCGGGCGCGGGCTCGGGCCGATCGGCAAGCTCGTCGCCCTGCACCGGCAGCGGATCTACACCATGACGCAGTACCTGCTGAAGTTCGGGCAGACCTGGCGGCGCACCAACGCCACCCACATCGTCCCCGGCTTCGCCAGCATGTACCGCACCGAGGTGCTGCCGCGCATCGAGGTGAACCCGCCGGGACTGGTCATCGAGGACTTCAACATGACCTTCGAGGTGTACCAGAAACGGCTGGGCAAGGTCGGTTTCACGCCGTCGGCGGTGGCCGCGACCCAGGATCCCGGCTGCCTCAAGGACTACGTGAAGCAGTGCAAGCGCTGGGCGCTGGGACTGTGGCAGACGGTGCGGTTGCACCCGCCGCGGGCCAACCTGTTCACCGCCATGCTCGCGTTGCTGCTGCTGGAGATGCTGACCAGCAGCCTGCTCCTGGTGGTGCTGCCGATCGTGGTCGCGGTGCTCCTGCTGGCGGAGCTGCTGCCCGCGCTGCCCCACGTTCCGGTGTTCGGTGAGGTGCACGAGTTCGTCAGCGGCTTCGCCACGCCGTCCGCGCTGCTTTTCGGCGTGCTGGTACCGGATCTGCTGCTGACCTGCGTCGTCGCGCTGCTGCACCGCCAGCCGCGCTACCTCCTGGTGAGCCTGCTGTTCCTGCCGCTGCGAGTGCTGGACGCGGGGATCGCGCTGTACGCGATCCCCGCGGCCTGGCTGACGAAGTCCTCCGGCCGCTGGCGCAGCCCGGCCCGCGCTCCCTCGTGAGCGGCGATGACTTCTCGGGCTGAGGAGAACAGCGGCATGGCGAAGCCCGAGGGTCCGGCCCGCAGAGCCGGCGGCCCGGACCCTCACCGGCTCGCGGAGGCCGGCTAGCGCACCTTGCGGATCCGGGAGAGCACCGGCCAGCCGAGCAGGGACAGCGCACCGCTGACGAGGAAGAGCGCGGTGTAGTTGGAGCCACCGCCGATGGCGAGGATCGCGGGCGCCGCGAACGGAACCAGCGAGAACGGCAGCGTCAGCGCGATGTTGACGATGCCGAGGTCGCGGGCGATGTTGTCGCTGTCGGGCAGGGTCGCCATCGCGAAGCTGAGGTAGACGCCCGACATGCTGCCGTAGGCGACACCGACGAGTGCGATGCCGACGTAGGCCCAGAGCATGCTGCCGCCGAGAACCATGACGGAGATGCCCACCGCCGCCAGCAGCGCGGCGAGTGCGAAGGGCGGCTTGCGCCGGTCCATGCGGTCCGAGAGGTAGCCGGCGAGGAAGGACACCGCGGTGGTGACCGCCATCAGCACGAGATTGGCGCGGAACGCGGCGTTGGCCAGATCGGCGGTGGCGATGTGCAGCCGGTCCTGAAAGAAGTACACCAGGTAGGTGCTGACCACACCGATGCCGACGGAGATCAGGAACAGCGAGAGCAGGAACCACGCGAAGTCGGGGGCCTTTCGCGGGTTGAACCAGAAGCTGCCGGCGAACTCCTTGGCGCTGAACCTCGGGCGCTGCGTCGCGTCCAGCCGCCGGTCCTTCAGCTGAACGGCGAACAGCAGCAGGAAGATCAGCGCGGCGGCGACGGGGATGCCCATCTGCAGCAACGGCTCGGTGGGGAAGAGCTGAACGAAGAAGGTGCCGAGCACCACCGAGCCACCGCTGGTCATGCCGACGAGCCCGCCCAGCAAGCCCTGCTGCTCCTCGGGCACCTGATCGCCCAGCACCGCGAAGGTGCCTGCGATGGCGGCATTCGCGAAGGCCTGCATCAGCAGCCAGCCGATGATCACACCGGCGAGACCGGTGCTGGTCCCGACGACGACCGCGCCGACGGCCGTGCCGAGGATGCCGGTGATCATCCACGGACGGCGCATGCCGAAGCGGCTGGTGGTGCGGTCGCTCAGCCGGCCGAACAGCGGGTTGGCGATGACCGCGACCAGGGTGCCGACGCCGCTGACCACCGAGTAGCTGGTGGTCTTGCCCACCGGGTCGACCTCGCCGACGCGCAGCGCGACCGTGACCATCGCGGGGGTGTTGATGGCCATCCAGATGCCGAGGGTGGCCAGTGCGAACAGGATGATGAAGCGCGCGCCAACGCGAGGCGGCGCAGTCCGGGTGCTCAGTGGTGTGCTCATGGAAGCATCTCCTTTGACCCTGCCATGGACGAGTGCGGGAGGTGAACGGGACGGGAGACGGTCACTGGCCGTAGCGCAATCCGAACCCGAAGCGGTGCAAGGGATCGCGAGTGTCGAACGGGGTGTCCTCGGCTGAGGCGGCCACCGCCTCGGCCGAGGAGGGCAGGTCGAACGGCAGGCTGCCGAACGGCTCCGCTGCGCCGGTCAGGACGTCCACGAGCGCCGCGTCACCGCTGCCGAAATCGCCGAGCAGGGCGTGGGCGGCCGACTCGACATCAGCCAGCAACGCGGGTCGTTCCAGGAACACCGCGACCGCGGTGGGCAGCTTCTCGGCGAGCTGGCGCACTTTCTCGACCGTCTCGGCGGGGAACTCGAGCGTGCCGCGGTGGAAGAACGACGCGATGCCCTCCTGATCGGTCTCGTAGGGGGCGTGCAGCCGCACGACGGCGACGTCGGCCTCCTCGGGCGCGGCGACGACCTCGGCGCGACCGTCGAACGCGGCGGGGTCGATGCCCTCGGCGTACACGCGTGCGCCTCGGCCGAGCGGCAACACCGGACCGTCGTTCTTCAGCAGCACCGTGGAGTCGCGCTGCGCGGCCTCGCCGAGCTCCCGCAACGGGGCGGCGCCAACGATCACGGCGGCCTTGTCCGGGTCGACGTAGCGGTGCTCGAAAAGGCCCATGAGGAACTTCTCGCGCAGCACGCGGCGCACGGAAACGTCGATGCGCGCCTCGTCGACGCGGCCGTCGCGGACGAGCTCCACGATCAGCTCGCTGCAGCGGTCTCCGCCGAACTGATCGACGCCGGCGTCGAGGGCTCGCACGATGCGCTCGGCGGGCGAGCAGTTCTCGAGGCCGTAGGCGTTGGGTCCGAAGCGGACTCCGCCCATCGTGGTGGAGTCGAGCACGTTCCAGTCGGTGCAGACGATGCCGTCGAATCCGAGCCGATCGCGCAGCAGGCCCTGCACGACTGGACGGTTGAAGGCGAAGCCGACCTCGTCCCAGCCGTCGACACCGATCGGGCGACCGTAGTAGGTCATCATCTGCCGCGCGCCGGCGTCGAGCGATGCTTCGAAGGGCCGCAGGTGCAGTTCCTGCTGGTGCCCCGGATAGACCTGGTCGGGGAAGCGTCGGTCGTGGGCGTCTTCGCCGTCCTTCTGCGGGCCGCCGCCGGGGAAGTGCTTGACCATGGCTGCGACCGATTCCGGTCCGGGCGCTGCGCCCTGCAAGCCGCGGATGAACGCGGCGGTCAGGCGGGCGACGGTGGCGGGGTCCTCGCCGAAGGTGCCGGAGCCGCGGGACCAGCGGGGGTCGCTGAAGATATCGGCCATCGGGCCGAGCGCGACGCGGATACCGAGTGCCAGGTATTCGCGGCGAACGATGTCGGCGTACTCCTCGACGCGCCGCTCGGCGTCCGGCAGCGCGGCGAGCCCCGGGTGCTCGGGCCAGCGGGACATCGCCTGCATCGACATGCCGGTCAGCGGTGAGGAGAAGACACCGTGGCGCGGGTCGGTCGACACGGTGACCGGAATGCCGAGCCGGGTCGCGGCCGCCTGCTCCTGCAACCGGTTGTGCCACCGGGCGATCGCACGCGGGTCGGCGCCGTTGATCAGGTTCATGTGCGTGATGTGGCGCTCCACGACCAGCTCGTGCGTTGCGGCCATGCCGTAGCCGGGCATCGACTCCTCGAGCAGGGTGCCGTCGTCGTTCATCAACGTGCCCGGGTGGAAGAGCTGGCCGGCCTTCTCCTCGAGGGTCATCCGGGACAGCAGGTCCTCGACGCGCTCGGCGATCGGGGCTCCGGGATCGAGGTAGCGGGGATTGGTGGAGGCGGCGGCCATGGCGCTCCTAGGCACGGACGTGACTCCGAACAATTTCCGGAATCGATTTCAGGACCTGCGTCACCCTAATGGGGTAACTCATGCCCGGCAAGGTCCTGTGACCTGCATCGCTGCTGATAGATTTTGTGCGGATGTTCCGGAAAAAAGTCTGGAACACAGTGTCGGACCATCGGCAGGACCGGAGCGGAGCGGCTGTGACGAACACCTGGCGGAGGGGCGCCGCGCACCACGAGCCTGCTCCTGAGCGCCGCGCCACCATCGCCGACATCGCGGCCGCGGCGGATGTCAGCAAGCCGACCGTCTCGCGTGTGCTCAACCAGCGCGGAGATGTCGCACCGGCCACCCGGCGCAAGGTCGAACAGGTCGCTGCTGAGCTCGGTTACGTGCCCAGCGCGGGTGCCAGGGCGCTGCGCACCGGCAGGCATGGCGCGCTCGGTCTGCTGCTGCCGTCCGAACCGTGGGGCGGGCTGGTGAACATCGTCTACGGCGTGGCGGAGGAAGCGGCCGCACGCATGATGCACGTGATGGTGTACCCGCTTCCCGCTGGGCGGGCGGCCGAGCGCCAGTTCGCCGCCAAGACGCTCCCGCACTTGCCGGTCGACGGGCTCGTCGCGCTCATGCCCGACGACATGGTGCCGCACCGGGGAAGCGTCCCGCTGTCGGGAGCGCCGATCGTCGCCTTCGACGACCGAGGCATCCGCCCCGGCATCCCCTACGTGGAAACCACCAACCGCGAGGGTGTGCGCGAGGCGGTCGGCCATCTCGTCGCGCACGGCTACCGCCGCATCGCTTTCGCCAGCGGCACCTCCGGCCTCGCCTTCGCCGAGGCTCGCTACGAGGGCTATCTGGACGGACTGCGGGACGCCGGCCTCCCGCACGTTCCGCAACGGGTGCTGCGCGGCCAAGCCGATATGCCGTCCGACAACGAGATCCGCGAGCTGCTCACCACCGACGAGCCGGACGGGCGGCCGGATGCGGTCGTCGCGGCGTGGGACGAGATCGCCACCGCCGTTGGCCACGCCGCCCACGAACTGGGACTCCGACTGGGCAGGGACATCGCACTGATCGGCTTCGACGACCGCCCCGAGATCGCGCTGATGATCAAGGGCCTCACGACGGTCCACCAGCCGCTGCGCGAAATGGGTCAGACCGCTGTTCGGCTGCTGCTGGAGATCATCGAGCACGGCCCGGGCCCGGCCAACGCCACCGTGCCAACGCACTTGGTCATCCGCGACACCTGCGGGCCCCATGCCGCCGACGGCACACCACTGCCGCCCGAACCCCGATAGCGGAAGAAGCCCGGACGCACCGAGTTGTCCCCGACCCGCGGGTCCGACCCGGACGTTCTCGCCATTGGCGGCCACGATCTCGTCGGACAGGCGTTCTCATGCGCTCTGACGAGGACTCGTCGCCGCAGTTCGCCCATGCTGAGGCGGTGAACGTGCTGCGACTGCTCATGGTGGACGATCACGTGATGCTCGCCGAGGCGCTCGGCGCCAAGCTGGCCGAGCGGAGCGAGCTGTGGGTCGTGGGGCATTGCGCCACCAGTGATCCGCGACTGTCCGATGTGGTCCGCCAGACCAAACCCGATGTGCTGACGCTGGACGTGGAACCGGCGGGCTCCGGCGCCGGGCGCCTGGTGACCCAGGTGCAGCGGATCCGGCCCGGCACGGCGATCGTCGTGCTGACCGGCGCCCGCGAGCCCGACCAGGCCGTCGCGGCCGCCCGCGCGGGCGCCGCCGCCTGGGTGCCCAAGGAGCGCAGCCTCGACGAGCTCACCGACGTGCTTCTGGGCGTGTGCCGCGGGTACAGCTGGTACCCGCCGGACCTGCTCGGGCCGGTGCTGCGCGAGCTGCGGGAGGACGCCGTGCGCGCCGGGCAGCGCGACGGTCCGCTGGACGTGCTCAGCGACCGGGAGCGGGACGTGCTGACCGGCATGGTCAACGGCAAGCGCGGCGCGCAGATCGCCGCGGAACTGCTGATCTCCGCCGAGACCGTGCGCACGCACACCCGCAGCATCCTGGCCAAGCTCCAGGTGCACAGCCAGCTCGAAGCGGTCAGCGTCGCCCGCGCGGCGGGACTGCGCGCCGACGAACCGGATCCCGCCAGGTGAGCCTGCGGGTCGCCACGGTCATCACCCGGCTGGAGGGCGGCGCCGGAACGATGGCGCTGCGCGGGGCGGAAGCGCTGGACCCGGACGAGTTCCAGGTGACGGTGATCGCCGGTTCCGGCAGCCTGCTGCCCGCCGCCGGGGTGCCGACGCTCGTCGAGCCCGCGCTGCGCGCGCCCATCGCCCCGGCCCACGACCTGCGCGCCCTGCGCCGGTTGACCGCGCTGCTGCGGGACTTCGACGTGGTGCACACGCACTGCTCCAAAGCGGGCGCGGTGGCCCGGGTCGCGGCGCGGCGGGCCGGGGTCGACAGGGTGGTGCACACCTTCCACGGCTTCGGGTTCCACCGCTTCCAGCCGGTCTACCGGCGCCGCGCCTACATCGAGATCGAACGCGTCCTCGGCCGCATCACCGATCTCGGCCTGTGCGTCGGAACGGGCGTCGCCGTGGAGGCGCTGCAGCGCGGCCTGCTGCGGCCGGATCGCATCCGCACGATCGGCGTGGCCGTCGACCACTCCGCGCCGCCCCGCACGGCAGCGAGCAGGCAGCACGCTCGCCGGCTGCTCGGCCTGGCTCCCGGTGACGTCGTGGTCGGCGCGGTCGGTCGGCTGACCTACCAGAAGGCGCCGGAGCACTTCATCGCGGCGCTGGCCGCCCTGCGCCGCCCGGGCGTGGTGGGCGTGTGGATCGGCGGTGGCGAGGAAGCCGCGCGAGTCCGGGCGCAGGCCGCGGCGGCGGGTGTCCGCGTGGTCCTCACCGGCGAGCGCGACGACGTGGCGCGCCTGCTGCCCGCCTTCGACGTGTTCGCCCTGCCCAGCCGTTACGAGGGCTTGCCGCTGGCGATCGTCGAAGCGATGGTCTGCGGAGTTCCGGTGGTGGCCACCGCCGTCAACGCCGTCGGCGACGTCGTGGTGCCCGGCGAGACCGGGCTACTCGTGCCGCCGCACCGGCCCGATCTGCTGGCCACCGCCGTGGCCCACCTGCTCGACCACCCCGATCGGGCCGCCCGCCTGGCGGCGACCGCGCGCGCCCGGCTGGACGGGCGTCACGAGATCGGGGCGTTGGCAACCGCCCTCGCCGAGGCGTATCGAGCGGTGTGACGCAACGTAGCGACGGACGAGGCGAACCACACCGGCCGCAGCCTGGAAGGCCGATGTCCTTCCGCACGTGGAGTAGTCGCACTCCCCGTTCTGCGGCAGCTGCAACACCGCGCTTGCAGTAGCCGATGTGCCGGGTAGCACAGACTGCTGGGGGAGAGGAGTCGCTGTGCAGACGATTACGGGAACGGTCCGGGAGCTTCCCGGGCCGCGCAGTTCGCGAGGTGGCGCGGAGTTGCGCAGCCTGCTGCACGACCTCGGGCACGGGCTGGCGACGCTGTCCTACCTCGCGGACGGCTTGCGCGCCGATCCGGGGCTGCCCGGCGACGCGCTGCACCGGCTGCGGCTGATGGAACTGGAGCTGGACCGGCTGCTGCAGCTGGTCGACCTGCGCGAGCCCCGCGAGGAGGCCTTCGCGCTGCGCGAGCTGCTCACCCAGCTCGTCGCGGTCACCGCGCTGCGCGGACCGGCCGACGTGGTGCTGGTGGAGGGCCCGGAGCTCACCATCCGCACCGATCAGACGCTGCTGTGGCGGATGGTGACCAACCTGCTGGACAACGCGGTGCGAGCGGCGGGGCGCGGCGGCCGCGTGGCGGTGGCGGTGCGCGAGGTCCTGGGGGAGGTGCGCGTCGAGATCACCGACGACGGACCGGGTTTCGGCAACGGGCCGCGCGGCTCGGCCTCGCTCGGGCTGGGCATCGTGCTGGCGCTGGCGCAACGCTGCGGCGCCGAACTGCGCGTCGATCCGGCACCGGGCGGCGGGACCTGCGCGCGGCTGGTGTTCCCGGCGCACCTGGAGAGGTGAGCGGGATGGCGAACCTGGTGCTCGGCGACGACCACGTGATCTTCATCGACGCCCTGGTGGCGACCCTGCCGCGGCACGGCCACCGCATCGTGGGCACCGCGGACAACGTCGGGGAGGTGGTCGCCGCGGTCCGCGCCGAGCGGCCGGACCTGTGCCTGCTGGACCGGTTCTTCGCCGACGGCGACGGTCTGGACGTGATCGGCGAGCTGCTCAGCGCGGGCGGCCACACCCGCGTCCTGGTGCTCACCGCCGACGGCGACGTGCAGGGCATGCGCGCCGCGCTGGGCAAGGGCGCGGCCGGTTACGTGAACAAGATGTGCGGGCTGTCGGTGCTGGCCGGGGCGATCCGCGGCGTGCTGGACGGCGAGGTGGTCGTCGAACTGGCGGCCTCCCGCACGCCGCGGCTGGCCGGCACGACCGACGCCCGCCGGCTGGCCTCGCACCTGACCGCCCGGGAGCGGCAGTGCCTGCGGATGCTGGTCGACGGCGCGCACACGGCGGCGATGGCCAAGCAACTGGGGGTGGCGCCGACCACCGTGCGCACGCACGTGCAGTCGGTGCTGACCAAGCTCGGGGTGCACTCCCGGCTCGAAGCGGCGTCGTTCGCGATGCGCCACGGGCTGCTCGACGACGAGCGGATGCTCGTCGCGGGCTGAGAGCTGGGGGTCCGCGAGTCCCTCCGGGTCGGCTGCCCGGTGGGACTCGCGGCCGTTCGGGGTGGCGGATGCCACTCGATCCAAATTCGCATCTGAGATGCGGAATATATTAGCGTGCGGATGTGCAGCTCACGGCGTTCACCGACCTCGCGCTCCGCATCGTGATGCGGCTGGCCGTGCTCGACGAGGAGGACCGGTCGACCACCCGCGCGCTCGCCGCGCAACTCCACGTACGGCCGACCCACGCCGCGAAAGTCGTGACCGCGCTGCAGAAGCTCGGGCTCGTCGAGACGCAGCGCGGCCGCACGGGTGGCCTCCGCCTGGCCGCGGGCGCGCAGGAGATCTCGGTCGGGTTCGTCGTCCGCGAGCTGGAAGGCGCGGGAGAGGTCGTGGAGTGCGACGGCGCCAACCCGTGCCCGCTGCGCGGCGGCTGCCGGCTCAGATCGGCGCTGCGCCAAGCCCAGGAGGCGTTCTTCGCCGCGCTCGACCCGCTGACCATCGCGGACGTCACCGCCGCGCCCACCCGGCGCCTGCTGCTCTCGCTCACCACCGGCCCGCCGGACTGACCGGCGCCGCAACCGAGAAATCCCCCACCCACGAAGGCGATCGCATGCTCTCCTCCGCATCGACCGACGTCGTCCGCGCCACCCTGCCCGTGATCGGCGCGGCCATCGACGACATCACGCCGGTGTTCTACCGGCGCCTGTTCGCCGCTCACCCCGAGCTGGAGCGCGACCTGTTCAACCGCGGCAACCAGGCCCAGGGCGACCAGCAGCGCGCACTGGCGGCGGCGATCGCGGGCTACGCCACGCTCCTGGTCGCCGAGCAGGGACCGGACCCGCGGGCGGTGCTCGCCCGGATCGCGCACAAGCACGCCTCGCTGGGCATCACCGCGGAGCAGTACCCGATCGTCCACGAGCACCTCTTCGCGGCGATCGCCGAAGTCCTCGGCGAGGCGGTCGTGACACCGGAGGTCGCGGCCGCGTGGGACGAGGTCTACTGGCACATGGCGCAGTCGCTCATCGAGATCGAGCGAGGCCTCTACACCGGAGCCGGGGTGGCGCCGGGCGAGGTGTGGCGCACCCTCTCGGTCCGGCGGCGGGTGCAGGAAGCGCCCGACACCGTGAGCTTCGTGCTGGAAGTCCTCGACGGCGCGGCGTTACCGCCCGCCCGACCCGGCCAGTACGTCTCCGTCGCGGTCGGGCTGCCCGACGGCGCCCGCCAGATCCGGCAGTACAGCGTCACGCACGTGCCCGACGAGAAGTCCGTGGGGATCTCGGTGAAGGCGGTCCCGGCCGTCCGCTCCGGCGACGCGCTCGTCCCCGCGGGCGAGGTCTCGAACTTCTTGCACGACAACGTCTTCGAGGGCGACGAGCTCGAAGTCTCCGCACCTTTCGGCGAACTGGTGCTCACCGACGGCGAAGCGCCGCTGGTCCTCGTCTCCGCCGGCATCGGCATCACCCCGGTCATCTGCTACCTGCACCACCTCCGCCGCACCTCGCCGCACCGGGAAGTGCTCGTGCTGCACGCAGATCGCTCACCGGCCCGCCACGCCCACCGCGCCGAGCTGAAGGCGCTCGTCGCCGAGCTCCCGGCCGCAACGCTGCACCGCTGGTACGAAGACCTCGGCACCCGCCGCGCCGACGCCCACCTGCGCCCCGGCCGCATCGACCTCACCGACGTCGAACTGCCCGCCGGCGCGGAGGCCTACCTCTGCGGCCCCCTGCCCTTCATGGCCCACGTGCGCCGCCAACTGATCGACCGAGGCCTGGCCGCCCACCGAATCCACTTCGAGGTCTTCGGCCCGAGCCGCGAACTGGAGAGCGCATGAGCAATCCCGTGCCGACCGCCCTCGCCGTTGCGGGAGCGGCGAGCTGGTTGTGGCTGGGCATGGTGCTCGCGATCTCGTTCCTCGAAGCACCGCTGAAGTTCCGGGCCCCCGGTGTCGACCTGCGCACCGGACTCGCCATCGGCCGCCTGGTCTTCCGAGCCCTCAACACCGCGGAGGTGGTGCTGGCGCTCGTCATCGCGCTGTCCCTGGCCACCGCCCAGCCGGGCGGCACGCCCGTCGCCGCCGGAGCCGCCGCGATCGTGCTGCTGGCGCTCCAACTGGTCGCCGTCCGCCCACGCCTGTCCCGACGCACAGCAGCGGTCCTGGCAGGCGAGGGCGGACCGAGAGCGAAAGCGCACTTGTGGTACGTCGCACTCGAACTCCTCAAAGTCATCGCACTACTGCTCCTCGGCATCGCAGTGCTGCTCTGACAAGCAACCCCGTGACCTGCTCAACCACCCCTCAGACGACGATGACGAAACCCAGCCACAAGGAACCGGCCAGCGCACTCCCGTGCTTCGCGCGGTGACGATGCCGTGATTCGCGGAACGACGGAACAGTCCTAGTCCTGACCCCGCACCCAACCGCACCTCAGGCGAACGTGACGCGAATCAGCCACGAGGAACCCAGAAAACGCCAGTTCAACGCCCGAGCGCAACCACCACTGTGAATCGCGGGGAGGCGGGTCAGTAACGTTGGAACCAGACCTAACGGACGTTGGAGGTGGCGTGACCCGCGCACGGAGATTCGGAAGCCTGCTCGCGGCAGCGGCAGTGGCGGTTTCGCTCGCCGGGTGCGCGGCGCCACCGCCTCCGGCGGCACCTCCGGTTCCTCCGGCGGAGCCCGCCGTCGAGGCCGAACCGGCGCTGTCCGAACTGCCCATGCCGGAGATCCGCAAGGAGCGGGTGCACTCCGCGAGCCGCGGCACCGACACCGAGCTCTACCTCGCCTACCCGACCGGGCTGGAGTCCACCGAGAACCTGCCGGTGGTGCTGTACCTGCACGGTCGCGACGGGGTGAACCCGACGCCGATCCCGTACGACACGCTGGCCTCGCTCGAGCGGCTCTACCACGAGGGCAGGATCCCGGCGTTCGGGTTCGTGGTCGTCGACGGCGGCTACAACCCGTACTGGAACGACGGTTCGGCCAACGGCGACCTCGCCACCATGCTGAACGAGGAGCTCCCGGTCTGGCTCTCCGAGCGCGGTTTCGGCGATGCGGAGGGCCTTCCCTTCGCCGCCGCGGGCATCTCCACCGGCGGTTTCGGCGCGCTGACCTACGCCGCGGACCGCAACCTGGCTGGCAAGCCCGTCGCCGCCGTCGGCGAGGTCGCCCCGGCGCTGCAGGTGAGCTGGGAGGGCATGCGGGAGAAGGAGGCCTTCGGCACCGAGGACGAGTGGCTGGCGGTCGATCCGCTGAACCGCCTCGACGACCTCGGTGACGTCCCGATCGGCGTGTGGACCGGCGACACCGACCCGTTCCTGGACGGCATCGAGCAGCTGATCGACCGGCACCACAACACCCCGGTGGTCACCTACCTGCCGGGCGGCCACGAGGGCGCGGTGTTCGAAGCGGTGGGCACGGAGTTCGTGGAGTTCCTCGCCGATTCCCTGCAGCGCAACCAGCCCTGACACCTCCGGTGATCCGCAACTTCCATTGAAATCGAACCTCCGATTTCAATGGAAGTTGCGTCCCGTCGGCGTGTCGGGGACCGACGCGCCGACGGATGGCGGGTGTCTCCGCGATTTCAATGGAAATCAGACGTCTGATTTCAATTGAAATCGCGGTGGTTCCGGTCCGGCGGCGTGGATTCGCCTGCTGCGTCAGGCCTGGTGCGCGAGCAGGTGCTGGAGCAGCAGGCGGGTGAAGGTGTCCGGGGCCTCTTCCGGGATCCAGTGCGAGACGTCCTCCAGCATCTCGAACCGGTAGGGCCCGGTGACGTGGTCGGCGGTGGCCAGCGCCGCCGTCGAGCCGACCGCCACGTCCTCGGTGCTCCACACGTACAGCGTCGGCACCTCGACCGGCCCGATCTCGCGGCTGTTGTAGCGGGCCGCGCGGTACCAGTTCAGCGCCGCGGTGAGCGCGCCCGGCTCGGTCAGCCGCTGCACGTAGTCGTCGACGTGGTGCTCCGGGACTCCCGGGTAGTAGATCCGCCGGAGCTTCTTGGCGTTGTCGGCCAGCAGCGCCTTCTCCGCGGTGGAGGAGCGGAACTCCTGGATGTACGCCGAGCGCGTGGCCTGGTCCTCGTCCTCCCGCAGCGCCGCGTTGAACGGGTCCGGGTGCGGGATCGACACCGCCGTCAGCGTGCGGATGCGCTCGGGATGCGCGGCGGCGGTGGTCCAGGCCACCACGGCGCCCCAGTCGTGGCCGACCAGGTCGAAGCGGTCCCAGCCGAAGTGCTCGGCGATGGCCAGCACGTCGTCGACCAGCTCCGTCATCCGGTAGTCGGACACCTGCTGCGGGCGCACGCCGGGGGAGTAGCCGCGCTGGTCCGGAGCGACGGCGAAGCACTCGGCACCGCCGAGCACCGCGAGCTGCTCGCTCCACTCCACCGCGGCCTCCGGGAAGCCGTGCAGCAGCAGGACCGGGCGGCCGTCCTGCGGACCGGCGGTCAGGGCGTCGAACTTCCCGGCTGGCGTGGGGATCTGGATGTAGTCGGCCACGGCGGTCACTGTACTGGCCGGGCCCGGGTGAGACGGGGAACACAGGGCTGCCACTTGATCAGGTGAGGCTTGCCTAATTAGTGTTTCCGCGTTTCACCGGTTGCCGCGGGGGGTGCGTCGGCGGTGCGACGAACGCTCGCCGACGGAGGAGAACCGATGATCCAGCGAAGGATCGCGCGCGCTGCCAGCGCGCTGCTGACGGCCGGTCTGCTGGCCCTGACCGCCGCCTGCGGTGGTGCGGGGACGACACCGACCAGCCCGCCCACCGATGCGGGAATGGGCTTCCCGCGCACCGTCGACACCGCCAAGGGGCCGGTGACCATCCCGAAGAAGCCGCAGCGCGTGGTCGTCCTGGACACCGCCGAGCTGGACTCGGTGACGCTGCTGGGCATCGAGCCGGTCGGGGCGATCCCGCCGCACCTGGCCACCGGTGAGGGCTTCCCGTCCTACCTGGCCGGCAAGCTGTCCGGAACCACTCCGGTCGGGCCTTCGGCCTCGCCGAAGCTCGAGCTGATCGCCTCGCTCAAGCCGGACCTGATCCTGTCCAACCGGGTCCGCCACGACGCGCTCTACGACCAGCTGTCCCGGCTGGCTCCGACGGTGCTGACCGAGACGACCGGTTTCCCGTGGAAGGAGAACCTGCGGGTGCACGCCGCCGCGCTGGGCGAGGAGGCCGCGGCGGAGACCGCGCTGCAGCAGTACGAGGCGCGTGCGAAGCGGATCGGTGCGGCGATCACCGCCGAGAACGGCGGTGCTGCGCCGACGGTCTCGGTCACCCGGTTCATGCCCGGCAAGATCCGGCTCTACCAGCGGGCCAGCTTCTCCGGCGTGATCCTCTCCGACGCGGGCCTGAACCGGCCGCCGTCGCAGAACGCCGACGAGTTCGACAACGAGATCAGCCCGGAGCTGATCGACCAGGCCGACGCCGACGCCGTCTTCGTCACCACGGCGGTGTCGCCGGAGAAGACCCAGCAGAAGGCGGTCGAGGCGAGCGCGCTGTGGACGCGGATGAGCGCGGTCCGCGACAACCGGGTGTTCCCGGTGCCCGACGAGACCTGGATGTCGGGCATCGGCGTTCAGGCGGCCAACCTCGTGCTGACCGACCTGGCCGGTGCCTTCGGCGTGGATCCGGCCTGAGAAGCGGTTTCCGCGGGGAGGCGGCGGTATCGCCTCCCCGCTGCCGGCCCGGGATCACCCGGCGATCCGGTATCCCCAGCTGCCGCAGTGGGTTTCGCCGGGTCGCAGCGTGATCAGGCCGTCGCCGGTGACGAACGCGTTGGGCGCGCAGGTCATCGGCTCCACGGTGATGCCCTGCCGGGCCGGGCGGTCCTCGCTCGGGCTGTCGTCGGTGTAGACCTGCAGGTAGTCGTGCGTGCCGTCGACCCAGAGCTCGGCGGTGAGGCCGTCCGGTCGGGCGAAGCGCACCACGGCGTCGCCGCCGGGACCGCGGCGCAGGTCGGTGAAGGCGGTGTCCATCTCGGTGGCGCCGATCGGCCGGGCTGTGCGGAAGTCGTACTGCGTGCCCTCGACGGAGGCCTTGCCGGTCGGGATCAGGTTGTCGTCCACCAGGTAGTGGGTGCTCGCGGGCAGCTCGAAGACGATGTCGTCGATGCGGTCGCCGCCCGCGGCCAGGTAGGTGTGGTTGGCAGTGCCGAATGGTGCGGCGGTGCGGCCGACGTTCTTCGCCGTCAGCGTGCTGCGCACGCCGTCGTCGTCCACCGCGAACTCGATCCGGAACGCCAGCTGGAACGGGTAGCCGTAGGTCGGCGGCAGCCGGTACTCCAGCTCGACCCGGTCGCCTCGGTGCGCCACGGGTTGCCACTCCACGAAGCTCATCAGGCCGTGCAGCGCGGCGTCGCGCTCCGGCTCGTTGACCGGCACCTGCAGTTCCCGGCCGTCGAAGGTGTAGCGGCCGCGGTCGATTCGGTTGGGCCACGGCAGGATCGTCTTGCCCTGGTAGCCCTCGCCGACGTCGTCGGCGCCGTGCGTGAGCAGCATCTCCCGCCCGTCGAACCGCCAGGACAGCAGCGTCGCGGACACCCCGGCGACCACCGCGCGCTGCCGCCCGGAGCGGATCTCGTACAACCGGCCGTTCGCGGTCTGCCCGCCGCCCGGCGGCCGGGCCGCCGCAGACCCGGCCAGAGCGACGGCGGTGGTCGCTCCAGCGGCGCTGGCAAGCGCTGCCCGTCGGCTGAAACGTCGCATCGTGCTTCCTCCGGAGTGGATGGTCGATTTCGTGCGAGATCGACCAGTACCTGGGTGAACGGTCGCGGTGGCGGTCATGCCCGGTCAGCGCGGCGAACACCCGGGCGTGGCGTCACCGGGTCCACAGTGGTCTGTCCTGGTGGGGTGCGCCAGTCAGGGGGTGCCCGCGTCGATGGCCGCCAGGTTGTTCGCGCGGACCGCGGCCAGGTCCGGCTTGAGGATCCGGCGGTCGTAGGTGAGGAAGCCGTTGACCTCGTTCTCCACGTCGGTGGTCTGGGTGTAGATCGCCGCCGCGAGCCCGTTGGCCTCGATGATGCGCACCAGCTCGTCGGAGACCTCCCCGTAGCGGCGGGTCAGCGCCTCCCGGCTGTCGGTCATCTCGTAGGCGCCCGGCTGACCCGGCCACAGGTGACCCTCCTCGATCAGCCCGAGCCCGCCGTACTCGCCGTCCACCACCGCACGGCCGTCGCGCACCTCGGGCCGCCCCGGCCCGACGTAGGTGTGGTCGTCGTAGATGTCGCCGGCACCGCTGTCGGGCAGCGAGTAGCAGCAGTTGACGCCGCTGCTGATGTCGATCAGGCGGGTCGGGTCGGACCGCCGGGTCAGCTCGGCGATCTCGGCCGTCTCGAACTCGCCCCAGCCCTCGTTGAACGGCACCCAGGCCACGATCGAGGTGACGCTGCGCAGCTGGTCGATCATGGCGGTCAGCTCGGCGCGGAAGTTGGCGCGCGCCTGCTCGCCCGGCGGCGGGTTGCTGCCCGGCGGGTCGGCGAGGTCGATCGGCAGCGACGGCATGTCCTGCCACACCAGCAGGCCCAGCCGGTCGGTCCAGTAGTACCAGCGGGCCGGTTCGACCTTGACGTGCTTGCGGACCATGTTGAAGCCCAGCCGCTTGGTGACCTCCAGGTCGTAGCGCAGCGCCTCGTCGGTCGGCGCGGTGTAGATGCCGTCCGGCCAGTAGCCCTGGTCCAGCGGCCCGTGCTGGAACAGGATCTCGCCGTTGAGCGCCAGCCGCGGCCTGCCCTGCTCGTCGGTCCGCAGCTCGACGGTGCGCAGCCCGGCGTAGCTGCCCACCTCGTCGCCGGAGCCGGCCAGCCGCACCCTGATGTCGTAGAGGTACGGGTCGTCGGGCGTCCACAGGTGCGGTTCGGCCACCGGCAGCCGCAGCGCGGTGCCCGCCTGGCCGGTGGCGCGGGAGACCTCCCGGCCGTCCCGGTCGACGACGACGGCCTCCACCTGCTGACCGCCGCGGGCCGAGGTGTGCGCGGTGAGGTCGAAGCCGGTCAGGTCCGGCGTGATGTCGAGCTCGGCCACGTGCTCCTGCGGCACCGGCTCCAGCCACACCGTCTGCCAGATGCCCGAGGCGCCGGTGTAGAGGATCCCGCCGGGCTGGTTGCGCTGCTTGCCCACCGGGTACGGGTCGGCGTCGTTGCGGTCCGACACGGCCACCTCGACCTCCTGCTCGTCACCGGGGACGAGCGCGTCGGTGATGTCCGCGCTGAACGAGGTGTAGCCGCCTTCGTGCACCGCCACCGGGCGGTCGTTGACCGACACCTCGGCCTTCTGGTCCACCGCGCCGAAGTGCAGCAGCACGCGCTGCCCGGACCAGTCCGGCGGCAGCTGGAACGTGCGCCGGTACAGCATGTGGTCGTCGTGGCGCTGAACGCCCGACAGCCCCGATTCGGGCGGGTAGGGCACCAGGATCTGCTCACCGGTCTGCTCCGGCGGTGTGCTGCCGCCGCCGTAGGCCCACAGGCCGTTGAGGTTGAGCCAGCGCTCCCGGGTCAGCTGCGGGCGCGGGTACTCGGGCAGCGCGTTGTCCGGGCCGACCTCTTCGGTCCACGGCGTGGTCAGCGGCGGCGGCTTCGGCCGCCAGGGTTCAGCGGCGGCCACAGGAAGCCCGGAGGAAGCCGCGAACAGCGCGGTGAGCAGCAGGGCGCGCAGCAACAAGGTCGCCTCCAGAGTCAGGGGACCCCGGGTGGGGGACCCGAGTCGCGCCCGCGCGGTCGACCGGCACGTGCTCCGGCGGCGGAGCCGGGGGCGCGGTGGGGCGGGGACCGCTGCCCGGATCGCCGCTCGAGCCCATGCCGGAACCTCTCCTCACCGCCGGGGGCGAACTGCCGATCTTGATCGAACACGGAGCACCATCAATCCACAACAATGACCATGAACGCACGGACAGTCAACGCGGCCGAAAGGGGGCCCGCAAATCGGAGCAGCGACGTGGATCCGCCGGGCGCAGCGGGGTTACGTTGTTGGCCCGCTTCAGCTTTCCGGCGATGCTGCCGAGCCCAGGAGGGTGTGGACGTGACCGCTACCGAGATGTTCCTGACCGCGCGGGATTTCCTGCTGCGGCACCGGACGGACTACGACACCGCGCGGCGGGAGTTCCAGTGGCCGCGCCCCGCGGAGTTCAACTGGGCGCTGGACTGGTTCGACACCATCGGCAGGCGGCGCGACGGCACCGCGCTGTGGATCGTCGAGGCCGACGGATCGGAGCGCAAGGTGTCGTTCCGGGCCATGACCCGGCGGTCGAACCAGGTGGCGAACTGGCTGCGCGGGCTCGGCGTGGCCCGCGGCGACCGGCTGGTGCTCATGCTGGGCAACCAGGTGGAGCTGTGGGAGACGATCCTGGCCGCGATGAAGCTCGGCGCGGTGATCATCCCGGCCACCCCGCTGCTGGGGCCCGCCGACCTGCGCGACCGCATCGACCGCGGCCGCGCCAAGCACGTGGTCACCACCGCGGCCGATGCGCCGAAGTTCGCCGACGTGCCGGGCGACTACACCCGGATCGCGGTCGGCGGGGCGGTTCCGGGGTGGACGTCCTATGCGGACAGCGCCGAGGCCGCCGAGGAGTTCGCGCCGGACGGGCCCACCCGGGCCGACGATCCGATGCTGCTGTACTTCACCTCCGGCACCACCGCGCTGCCCAAGCTGGTGGCCCACACCCACACCTCCTACCCGGTCGGGCACCTGTCCACGATGTACTGGATCGGCCTGGAACCGGGCGACGTGCACCTCAACATCTCCTCGCCGGGCTGGGCGAAGCACGCCTGGAGCAACGTCTTCGCGCCGTGGAACGCCGAAGCGACGGTGTTCATCTACAACTACGAGCGCTTCGACGCCGCCGCGCTGCTGGCGCAGATGCAGCGGTGCGGGATCACCAGCTTCTGCGCCCCGCCGACGGTGTGGCGGATGCTGATCCAGGCCGATCTGACCACCCTGGACACCCCGCCGTCCAAAGTGGTCGGTGCCGGCGAGCCGCTGAACCCGGAGATCATCGAGCAGGTGCGCCGCGCCTGGCGGGTGACCATCCGCGACGGCTTCGGGCAGACCGAGACCAGCGTGCAGGTGGCCAACACGCCCGGGCAGGAGGTGCGGCCGGGCTCGATGGGGCGGCCGCTGCCCGGATTCGAGGTCGAGCTGCTCGACCCCGTCACCGGCGAGCCGGCCGAGGAGGGCGAGATCTGCCTGGCGCTGCAGCCGCGACCGGTGGGGCTGATGACCGGCTACGCCGATGACACCGAGCGCACCGCCGAGGTGATGCGCGGCGGCCACTACCACACCGGGGACGTCGGCTCCCGCGACGCGGACGGCTACATCACGTACGTGGGCCGCACCGATGACGTGTTCAAGGCCTCCGACTACCGGATCTCGCCGTTCGAGCTGGAGAGCGTGCTGCTGGAGCACGAGGCGGTCGCGGAGGCCGCGGTGGTGCCCGCGCCGGACGCCATCCGGCTGGCGGTGCCGAAGGCCTACGTGGTGCTCGCCGGGCAGCACGAGCCGAGCCGGGAGACCGCGCTGTCCATCCTGAAGTTCGCCCGCGAGCAGCTGGCGCCCTACAAGCGGGTGCGGCGGCTGGAGTTCTACGAGCTGCCCAAGACGATCTCGGGCAAGATCCGCCGGGTGGAGCTGCGCCACCGGGAGGACGAGCTGGCCGGCACCGACGGCCGGTCCGGGGAGTACCGCGAGGAGGACTTCCCCGAGCTGAAGGGGTGACGTCGAGTGGCGCGCACCCCCGGTGCGTGCCACTCTTCAAAGCGGCCTTCCGGTGGAGTCCGGTGGGCCGGGCGGGGGAGCGGACTGGGGGTGGTGCGGCGGGCGTGCGCCCGCTTGGCGGAAAGCGGTCGCGCCGCGCGGACGGCCATCGTAACATCCTGGGTCCGCGTCGCGATGGAATCCTTGAAGAGGGAAGCGGTCAACCGCCGTGTCGCCTCATTTTCGAATTCTTATCGACACGCGGGTTGCGAAGTATTCAGTTGCCGTGGTAAGCGGATTGGCGCGGATTGTACACAACTTCGTGACGATCTGCACGTGCCCAATCGTTACCCTCCGCACAAATGGCCTGAATCGGCGCTGGTGGCAGCGCATTCATTCACCCAGGGTGACTTTTCGAATCACGCTATCATCGCATTCCGGTGATTAGCGTCACACGTTCGTACGCTTGCTTTGAGATCTCCTTCGCCTAGGTTAGTTAACCGACGCAGGAATTCCGCGTCAGCGCCGATCGGCAAAGATGCCGATCGAGTGCGATCGGCGTTGCGATTGCGGCCTTGAGCGTTTCTCGGCTGCCCGCGCCGGTCTGAGGTGTTGCCTTTTTCGCAGTGGCGACCCAGCACGGCCACGGACGAGCTCGGGTGTGGATTTTCGCGTGCTCGAGTTGTGTCCGGTGGTGCATGACCAACGTGAGTGGTGGGAGTGAAGCATGGCCAAGAGCGTGGACGACCTGGACTCCAGCGCAGGCACCGGAACTCCGGATACCGCCGATCTGGTGGCGCGCGAGGAGCAGGTGTTCGGCGAGAATCCGTTGGATGTGCGGGAGTCGGACCACTACACCCACGAGTACGTCGGCAGCTTCGTGGAGAAGTGGGACGAGCTCATCGACTGGAAGAAGCGCTACGAGAGCGAAGGCTCGTTCTTCATCGACCAGCTCAAGGCCCGCGGCGTGCGCTCGGTGCTCGACGTGGCCACCGGCACGGGTTTTCACTCGGTGCGGTTGCTGGAGGAGGGCTTCGACGCGGTCAGCGCCGACGGCAGCCCGCAGATGCTGGCCAAGGCCTTCAGCAACGGGCTGACCTACGGCGGCCACATCCTGCGCGTGGTGCACGCGGATTGGCGCTGGCTGAATCGTGACGTCCACGGCGAGTACGACGCGATCATCTGTCTGGGAAATTCGTTTACGCACCTGTTCTCCGAACGGGACCGGCGCAAAGCGCTTGCCGAGTTCTACGCGATGCTCAAGCACGACGGCGTGCTGATCATCGACCAGCGCAATTACGACTCGATTCTGGACGACGGATTTTCCTCGAAGCACACCTACTACTACGCCGGTGAGGACGTTTCCGCGGAACCGGATTACATCGACGAGGGTCTGGCCCGCTTCAAGTACACGTTCCCGGACAAATCTGAATTCTTCCTCAACATGTACCCGCTGCGGAAGAACTACGTCCGCAGGCTCATGCGCGAGGTCGGCTTCCAGCGGATCGACACCTACGGCGACTTCCAGGAGACCTACCACGACGCCGAACCGGACTTCTTCATCCACGTCGCGGAGAAGAAGTACCGGCCGGACGAGGAGCTCTCCGACGTCTACTCCACCGCGGTGCACACCGCCCGCGACTACTACAACTCGGCGGACGCGGACAACTTCTACTACCACGTGTGGGGCGGCAACGACATCCACGTCGGCATCTACGAGACGCCGGACGAGGACATCGACGCCGCGTCCCGCCGGACCGTGGAGCGGATGGCGGCCAAGGTCGAGATCACCCCGGACACCCGCATCCTCGACATCGGCTCCGGCTACGGCGGCGCGGCCCGGCACCTGGCCGCCACCTACGGCTGCAAGGTGTCCTGCCTGAACCTCAGCGAGGTGGAGAACGCCCGCAACGCGGAGTTCAACCGGGCCGCGGGCCTCGACGAGCTGATCGAGGTCAAGGACGGTTCCTTCGAGGACATCCCGTTCCAGGACAACGCCTTCGACATCGTCTGGTCGCAGGACGCGATCCTGCACAGCGGTGACCGGGAGCGGGTGCTGGAGGAGGTGACCCGGGTGCTCAAGCCCGGCGGTTCGTTCCTCTTCACCGACCCGATGGCCGCCGACGGCGCCCGCCTCAAGGACCTCGGTCCGATCCTGGACCGGCTCAGCCTGGAGACCATGGGCTCGCCGGCCTTCTACCGCCGCGAGCTGGCCCGGCTCGGCCTCCAGAGCTTCGATTTCGAGGACTTGACCCGGTTTCTACCTGTCCACTACGGCCGTGTGCTAGAGGTTCTCGAGAGCAAGGAGTCCGAGCTCTCGGACAAGATCAGCGACGAATACCGGACCAGGATGAAGGCCGGTCTGAAGAACTGGGTCTCCGGTGGCGAGGCGGGCAACCTGGCCTGGGGCATCATCCACGCCCGGGCCTGAGACCCCCCGGTGCCGTAAATGGTCACCACCGTACGCAAGGATCAATGCCGCAGCAGTGTGAGGTGAGGAGCAGTCGTGAGTGAGATCAACCGCAGGTTGTTCACCAGTGAATCGGTGACCGAGGGACACCCGGACAAGATCTGCGATGCGATCAGCGACGCCGTGTTGGACGCGTTGTTGGCCCAGGACCCCAGGTCGCGCGTGGCGGTCGAGACCCTGGTGACCACCGGACAGGTGCACGTCGCCGGTGAGGTGACCACCACTGCCTACGCCGACATCCCGACCATCGTCCGGGAGAAGATCCTGGAGATCGGCTACGACTCCTCCGCGAAGGGCTTCGACGGCGCCTCCTGCGGCGTCAACGTAGCCATCGGCTCGCAGTCGCCGGACATCGCGCAGGGCGTGGACACCGCGCACGAAGCGCGCGTCGAAGGTGCCGACGACGAGATCGACAAGCAGGGCGCCGGCGACCAGGGCCTGATGTTCGGCTACGCCTGCACCGACACCGACGAGCTGATGCCGCTGCCGATCGCGCTGGCGCACCGCCTGTCGCGGCGGCTGACCAAGGTCCGCAAGGACGGCGTGCTGCCATACCTGCGCCCGGACGGCAAGACCCAGGTGACCATCGAGTACGCCGGTGACCAGGCCGTGCGGCTGGACACCGTGGTGCTGTCCACCCAGCACGCCGCCGACATCGACATCGAGGGCATGCTGGCCGGTGACATCAAGGAGAAGGTCATCGACCCGGAGATCGAGCGGGTCGGGCTGGACTCCGCCGACACCCGGCTGCTGGTCAACCCGACCGGCCGGTTCGTGGTCGGCGGTCCGATGGGCGACGCCGGGCTGACCGGCCGCAAGATCATCGTCGACACCTACGGCGGCATGGCCCGCCACGGCGGTGGCGCGTTCTCCGGCAAGGACCCGTCGAAGGTCGACCGCTCGGCGGCCTACGCGATGCGCTGGGTGGCGAAGAACGCCATCGCCGCCGGGCTGGCCGGCCGGATCGAGGTGCAGGTGGCCTACGCGATCGGCAAGGCCGCTCCGGTGGGCCTGTTCGTGGAGACCTTCGGCACCGAGAACGTCGACCCGGTCAAGATCCAGGCCGCGATCAACGAGGTCTTCGACCTGCGCCCGGCCGCCATCGTGCGTGACCTGGACCTCCTGCGCCCGATTTACGCGCCGACCGCGGCGTACGGTCATTTCGGGCGCAGCGACGTCGACCTGCCTTGGGAGCGCACCGACCGCGCCGAAGCGCTGAAGAGCGCCGCCGGCATCTGAGAACGATCGCCGGAGCGCGAGCTGCGGGGCGCGGGCAACTGCGCCCCGCAGTCCGGCGCGCCGGTCGTCCATGGGAGCTTCGGGGCGCCCCGCCCCCTGGTTAAGGAGTAGTGCAGTGCGGATTGCGGTGACCGGATCCATCGCCACCGACCACCTGATGACCTACCCCGGTAGGTTCACCGAGCAGCTCGTCGCCGACCGCCTGGAGCAGGTGTCGCTGTCGTTCCTGGTCGACGAGCTGGTGTTGCGTCGCGGTGGGGTGGCGCCGAACATCACCTTCGGCCTCGGGCAGCTGGGCGTCGGCTCGATCCTGGTCGGCGCCGTCGGCCGCGACTTCGACGACTACCGCTCCTGGCTGGAGCGCCACGGCGTGGACACCGCATCGGTGCACGTCTCGGAGACCAAGCACACCGCTCGGTTCCTGTGCACCACCGACACCGACTTCAACCAGATCGCCTCCTTCTACGCCGGTGCGATGGCCGAGGCCCGCGACATCGAGCTCAAGCCGGTCGCCGACCGGGTCGGCGGGCTGGACCTGGTGGTCGTCTCCGCCAACGACCCGGACGCGATGCTGCGGCACACCCAGGAGTGCCGCGACCGCGGCTACCGGTTCATCGCCGACCCCGGCCAGCAGCTGGCCCGGATGGACGGCGACGGCATCCGCAAGCTGGTCGAGGGCGCCGAGTACCTGTTCACCAACGAGTACGAGCACGGCCTGCTGCTGCAGAGCACCGGCTGGACCCACGACGAGGTGCTCGGCCGGGTCGGCAGCTGGGTGACGACGCTGGGCCCGAAGGGCGTCCAGGTGGAGTCCAACTCGCAGCCCACCGCGGAGGTCGTCCCGCCCAAGGAGAAGCAGAAGGGCGACCCGACCGGCGTCGGCGACGCGCTGCGGGCCGGGTTCCTGGCCGGTCTGTCCCACGATCTGGGAGTTGAGCGTTCGTTGCAGCTAGGTTGCACGTTGGCGACCGTTTCGCTGGAAGCCGACGGACCGCAGGAGTACCAGGTCGAGCGCGACTCGTTCCTCGCCCGGTTCGCCGAGGCCTACGGCGACGCGGCGGCGGGCGAGGTCGGGGCGAAGCTCCGCTGAGCAACGGGGAGTAGGCACGGCATGGCAGACCGGCAGAACGATCCGAGCGGGTTCCTGACCGCCCTCGGCGAGCGCGTCCTCGTCGCCGACGGCGGGATGGGCACCGCGTTGCAGGGCTTCGACCTGACGTTGGACGACTTCGCCAACCTCGAGGGCTGCAACGAGATCCTCAACGTGACCCGGCCCGACGTGGTGTCCTCGATCTACCGGGGCTACCTGGAGGCGGGCTCGGACGCGATCGAGACCAACACCTTCGGCGCGAACTGGGCCAACCTCGCCGAGTACGACATCCCGGAGCGCATCCGGGAGCTGGCCGAGAAGGGCACCGTCCTGGCCCGCGAGGCCGCCGACGAGTACGCCACCCCGGACCGGCCGCGGTTCGTGCTGGGCTCGGTCGGCCCGGGCACCAAGCTGCCGACGCTGGGGCACGCGCCCTACGCGCAGCTGCGCGACGCCTACCTGGAGCAGGTCCTGGGCATGCTCGACGGCGGCATCGACGCGGTGCTGGTCGAGACCTCTCAGGACCTGCTGCAGACCAAGGCGTCGATCGTCGCCGCCAAGCGGGCGATGGCCCAGACCGGGCGGTACGTGCCGATCATCGCGCAGGTCACCGTGGAGACCACCGGCACCATGCTGGTCGGTTCGGAGATCGGCGCGGCGCTGACCGCGCTGGAACCGCTGGGCATCGACCTGATCGGGATGAACTGCGCGACCGGTCCGGCGGAGATGAGCGAGCACCTGCGGGTGCTGGCGCAGAACTCCCGCATCCCGCTGTCGGTGATGCCCAACGCAGGCCTGCCCGAGCTGGGCCCCAACGGCGCGGTGTACCCGCTGCAGCCCGACGAGCTGGCCGAGGCGCTGGTCGGATTCGTCAACGACTACGGCGCGCGGCTGGTCGGCGGCTGCTGCGGCACCACCACCGAGCACGTGCGCGCGGTGGCCGAAGCGGTCCGCGGGATCACGCCCGCGCCGCGCACCCCGGAGCACATCCCGTCGGTCTCCTCGGTGTACCAGTCGGTGCCCTTCGAGCAGGACGCCTCGATCCTCAACGTCGGCGAGCGGACCAACACCAACGGCTCCAAGGCCTTCCGCGAGGCGATGCTGGAGGGCCGCTACGACGACTGCGTGGAGATCGCCAAGGCCCAGACCCGCGAGGGCGCGCACATGCTCGACCTGTGCGTGGACTACGTGGGCCGGGACGGCACCGCCGACATGCGGGAGCTGGCCTCGCGGCTGGCCACCGCCTCGACGCTGCCGATCATGGTCGACTCCACCGAGCCGGAGGTCATCGAGGCCGGGCTGGAGCACCTCGGTGGCCGCTGCGCGATCAACTCGGTCAACTGGGAGGACGGCAACGAGCCGGGTTCCCGGTACGAGCGGGTCATGCGGATGGCCGTCGAGCACGGCGCCACCGTCGTGGTGACCTGCATCGACGAGGAGGGGCAGGCGCGCACCGCGGAGTGGAAGCTGCGGGTCGCCGAGCGGCTGATCGAGGACATGACCACCAACTGGGGTCTGGACGAGTCCGCGATCATCATCGACTGCCTGGTCTTCCCGATCACCACCGGTCAGGAGGAGGTCCGCAAGGACGCCGTCGAGACCATCAACGCGATCCGCGAGCTCAAGGCGCGCCACCCGCGGGTGCAGACCACGCTGGGGCTGTCCAACGTGTCCTTCGGGCTCAACCCGGCGGCGCGGCAGGTGCTCAACTCGGTGTTCCTCAACGAGTGCCGGGAAGCCGGGCTGGACACCGCGATCCTCAACGCCTCCAAGATCCTGCCGATGAGCAAGATCGACGAGGAGGCGCGCAACGTCGCGCTGGACCTGGTCTACGACCGGCGCCGCGAGGGCTACGACCCGCTGCAGAAGCTCATGGAGCTGTTCGAGGGCCAGACCGCGAAGTCCAGCAGCGCCTCGCGCGCCGAGGAACTCGCGAAGCTGCCGCTGTTCGAGCGGCTGGAGCGGCGGATCGTCGACGGCGAGCGCAACGGCCTGGAGGACGACCTGCAGGCGGCGATGGCCGAGAAGCCGCCGCTGCAGATCATCAACGAGAACCTGCTGGCCGGCATGAAGGTCGTCGGCGACCTGTTCGGCTCCGGGCAGATGCAGCTGCCGTTCGTGCTGCAGTCCGCCGAGGTGATGAAGGCCGCGGTGGCGCACCTGGAACCGCACATGGAGAAGGACGACTCCGGCGGCAAGGGCAGGCTGCTGCTGGCCACGGTCAAGGGCGATGTGCACGACATCGGCAAGAACCTGGTCGACATCATCGTCTCCAACAACGGCTACGACGTGGTCAACATCGGCATCAAGCAGCCGATCGGCGCCATTCTCGAAGCCGCCGAGGAGCACCGGGTCGACGCCATCGGCATGTCCGGGCTGCTGGTGAAGTCCACGGTGATCATGAAGGAGAACCTGGAGGAGATGAACTCCAGGGGCCTCGCGGGCAAGTACCCGGTGATGCTCGGCGGCGCGGCGCTGACCAGGTCCTTCGTCGAGCACGACCTCGACGAGGTCTACCAGGGCGACGTCCGCTACGCCAAGGACGCCTTCGAGGGCCTGCACCTGATGGACCGGCTGATGGCCATCAAGCGCGGCGACAGCCCCGAGGAGGACGCCGCCGAGGAGGCCAAGAAGGCCGAGCGCAAGGCCCGCCGCGAGCGGTCCCTGCGGATCGCCGAGAAGCGCAAGGCCGAGCAGGGCGAGGAACCCGGCTACGACGACACCACGCGGTCCGACGTGGCCACCGACTCGCCGGTGCCGACCCCGCCGTTCTGGGGCTCCAAGGTGGTCAAGGGCGTCGCGGTCGCCGACTACCTGGCGCTGCTGGACGAGCGGGCCACGTTCTTCGGCCAGTGGGGCCTGCGCGGCGCCAAGAAGGGCGAGGGCCCCTCCTACGAGGAGCTGGTGGAGACCGAGGGCCGGCCGCGGCTGCGGCACTGGATCGACGAGCTGTCGACCGCGGGCATCCTGCAGCACGCGGCGGTGGTCTACGGCTACTTCCCGTGCGTGACCGAGGGCAACCACCTCGTCGTGCTGGACAAGGAGGAGCCGGACGCCCCGGAGCGCTGCCGGTTCTTCTTCCCGCGGCAGAAGCGCGACCGCAGGCTGTGCCTGGCCGACTTCTTCCGGACCCGGGAGCAGGCCGAGCAGACCGGCCAGGTGGACGTGCTGCCGATGCAGCTGGTCACCATGGGCCAGCCGATCGCCGACTACGCCAACGAGCTGTTCGCCAAGAACGCCTACCGGGACTACCTGGAGGTGCACGGCCTGAGCGTGCAGCTCACCGAGGCGCTGGCCGAGTACTGGCACCGCCGCGTCCGCCGGGAGCTGGCCTGGTCCAGCGGCGGCACGGTGGCCCAGGAGGACCCCGAGGACGTGCAGGAGTTCTTCAAGCTCGGCTACCGCGGCGCGCGGTACTCCTTCGGCTACGGCGCCTGCCCGGACATCGAGGACCGGGCCAAGATCGTCGACCTGCTGGAGTCCGAGCGCATCGGCGTGGTGCTCTCCGAGGAGTTCCAGCTCCACCCGGAGCAGTCCACGGACGCGATCGTCGCCCACCACCCAGAGGCCAAGTACTTCAACACGTGACGGGTGCGGTCCGCACCCGAGGAGAAGCAAGGATCGACGCAGGTCGGCGCCCCTGGAAGGGCGCTACCCTGCAACTCGACACCCGATCCGACGAGACCTGACAAGATCGGGAAATCAGAAAGGAAGCCATGAGCGCGAAGCTGCAGAAGGTCAACGGCCTGGAGTTCGCCGTCAGGGATCTGACGCTGGCCGAGGCCGGGCGGCACCAGATCCGGTTGGCCGAGCACGAGATGCCGGGCCTGATGGCGACCCGCGAGGAGTACGCGGCCGCTCAGCCGTTGAAGGGCGCGCGGATCGCCGGCTCGCTGCACATGACCGTGCAGACCGCCGTGCTGATCGAGACCCTGGTCGCGCTGGGCGCCGAGGTCCGCTGGGTGTCCTGCAACATCTTCTCCACCCAGGACGAGGCCGCGGCGGCGGTCGTCGTCGGCCCGAACGGCACCCCGGACAAGCCCGCGGGCGTTCCGGTGTTCGCCTGGAAGGGCGAGACGCTGGAGGACTACTGGTGGTGCACCGACCAGCTGTTCCAGTTCGGTGAGCAGGGCCCGAACATGATCCTCGACGACGGCGGCGACGCCACCATGCTGGTGCACAAGGGCGTGGAGTTCGAGGCCGCCGGTGCGGTCCCGCAGGCCACCGACGACGACTCCGACGAGTTCAAGGTCTTCCTGGAGACGCTGCGCAAGAGCCTGGCCGCCGACGGCAAGCGGTTCACCCGCCTCGCCGCGGACATCAAGGGCGTCACCGAGGAGACCACCACCGGTGTGCACCGGCTCTACGAGCTGGCCAAGACCGACGACCTGCTGTTCCCGGCGATCAACGTCAACGACTCGGTCACCAAGTCGAAGTTCGACAACAAGTACGGCTGCCGCCACTCGCTGGTCGACGGCATCAACCGCGCCACCGACGTGCTCATCGGCGGCAAGGTCGCCGTGATCTGCGGTTACGGCGACGTCGGCAAGGGCTCGGCGGAGTCGCTGCGCGGCCAGGGCGCCCGCGTGATCGTCACCGAGATCGACCCGATCTGCGCGCTGCAGGCGGCGATGGACGGCTACCAGGTCACCACCCTGGAAGAGGTCGTCTCGATCGCGGACATCTTCGTCACCACGACCGGCAACTTCAACATCATCACCGCCGAGCACATGGCGCAGATGAAGCACAACGCCATCGTGGGCAACATCGGCCACTTCGACAACGAGATCGACATGGCCGGCCTGGAGCGGCTCCCCGGCGTCAAGAAGCAGGAGATCAAGCCGCAGGTCCACGAGTACGCGTTCCCGGACGGGCACTCGATCATCGTGCTGTCCGAGGGCCGCCTGCTGAACCTGGGCAACGCCACCGGCCACCCCAGCTTCGTGATGTCGAACTCCTTCACCAACCAGACGATCGCCCAGATCGAGCTGTTCACCAAGCCGGGCGAGTACGACAAGCAGGTCTACGTGCTGCCCAAGCACCTGGACGAGAAGGTCGCCCGCCTGCACCTGGACGCCCTCGGCGTCAAGCTCACCAAGCTGACCAAGGAGCAGGCGGCCTACATCGGTGTGGACGTGAACGGCCCGTACAAGCCGGACCACTACCGCTACTGATTCTTTGAATCGCTGTGCTCGTTCTGCGTGGCGGTGCGGGTAGCGGAACCTCAGAGGCTTTCTCGACTGCGGGATCCCGGACTTGAGTATGAACGTATACGCGGCGTCCGGGCTGTCCTCGCGAGAAAGCCTCTGAGAACCCGCGGCGGTGCAAGTGCCGTAGGTGGGTCATGCGCCTGCGGCACATGCGGCCACCGCCGAGGCTGAGCGCGGTGAGGCTTCGCGGTTGCTGTCCACCGCCGGAAGCGCCTCCGGCGCTTGCCTGACGGTGGTCGGGTTGCCCGCTCGCCTCGCCGCCGATGGTTCGGTTCCAGCCGTGAGCACTTTGTGGGGTCATGGCAACACGAAGTGCTCACGGGAGCTGGTGAACCGCAGCCGTGCCGGACGAGGTGGTTCTGCCGCTGGACGAGCGGTTGTGCCGCTTGACGAGACCAAGCTGGGAATGAGGGAGGCCAGGAATGACCAAAGTCATCGACCGGCTGCGCCCCGGCAAGACGGTGTTCTCGGTGGAGTTCTTCCCGCCGAAGACCGACGAGGAGGAACGCCAGCTGTGGCGGGCCATCCGGGAGCTGGAGCCGCTGGACCCCGCCTACGTGTCGGTGACCTACGGCGCGGGCGGATCCAGCCGGGACCGCACGGTCCGGACCACGGGCCGGATCGCCAGGGACACCACGCTGGTGCCGGTGGCGCACCTGACCGGGGTGAACCACTCGATCGCCGAGCTGCGCCACGTCATCGGTTCGTACGCGGCCGAGGGCATCACGAACGTGCTGGCCATCCGCGGCGACCCGCCGGGCGACCCGCTGGGCGAGTGGATCCCGCACCCGGAGGGCATCACCTACGCCGACGAGCTGGTCCGGCTGGTTCGCGAGTGCGGTGACTTCAGCGTGGGCGTCGCGGCGTTCCCGCACCTGCACCCGCGTTCGCCGGACCTGGAGTCCGACACCGAGCACATGGTCAACAAGCTGCGGGCCGGGGCGGACTTCTCGGTGGCGCAGATGTTCCTGGAGCCGGAGTACTTCCTGCGGCTGCGGGACCGGCTGGAGCAGCGCGGCTGCCACCAGCCGCTGCTGCCGGGCGTCATGCCGATCACCACGCCGAAGGTCCTGGGCATGACGACCCAGCTGAGCAACATGACCATCCCGGACGAGGTGTCGGCGGTGCTGGACCCGCTGCGCGAGGACGCGCCCGGATTCCGGGAGGCGGGCCTGGAGATCACCACCCGGCTGTGCGAGAAGCTGATCGCCGAAGGCGTTCCGGCGCTGCACTTCTACAGCCTCAACCGGGCCAAGGCCACCCGCGAGGTGCTGGCCAACCTCGGCCTGATCGACGGCGTGCTCAAGGCCGCCTGATCGACCGAACGACCCCGCCGCCCGGTCCGACCGCCGGGCGGCGGGGTTTTTCGTTGTCAGCGGCGGTTTTCGACCTTCAGATCGCCTCTGGTCACGGCGCGGATGTGGTCGCCGGCGAGCAGGTCGTGCGGATAGCCGAGTTCGATCGCGCTGGCCGCTTCCAGGCGGTCCAGCTGGGTGGCGGTGAACTCGACCTCCAGGGCACCCAGATTGCCCTCCAGCTGCTCGGGGGTGCGGGCACCGATGACCGGTGCCGTCACGCCCGGGTTCTGCAGCAGCCAGGCCAGTCCGACCTGGGCGGGTGTGCGATCCAGCTCCGCGGCGACTTCCCGCACGGCGTCGGCGATCGCGAGGTTGCGCTCGGTCACCATGCCCAGACCGGCGTTGAAGCTCTTGCGCGCGCTCTCACCGGATCCGGCGCCCGCCAGGTCGGCGCGGCTGTACTTGCCGGTGAGCAGGCCGCCCGCCAGCGGTGAGTACGGGGTCACGCCCAGGCCCAGCTCCCGCGCCATCGGGAGCAGGTCGCGTTCCGCGGCCCGGTTGACGAGGTTGTACTCGATCTGCAGCGCGACCAGCGGCGACCAGCCGCGCAGATCGGCGATCGCCTGCATGCGCGACACCTGCCAGGCCGGGACGTTGGACATCGCCACGTGCAGGACCTTGCCCTGCCGGACCAGATCGTCCATCCCGCGCAGGACCTCCTCGACCGGCGTCGTGAAGTCCCAGACGTGCAGGAAGAGCAGGTCGACGTAGTCGGTTCGCAGCCGCCGCAGACTGGTTTCCACCGACGCGAACAGGCTCTTGCGGTGCGCGCCCCCGGAATTCGGGTCACCAGGCCTGCGCAGCGTCGAGTACTTCGTCGCCAGCACCAGGCTCTCGCGCTCGGCGCGGGCGAACTCGCCCAGCAGCCGCTCGGAGCTGCCCTCGGTGTAGGTGTTGGCGGTGTCGATGAAGTTGCCGCCGCGCTCGACGTAGGTGTCGAACAGCTTGCGCGCCTCGGCCTCCTCCGCGCCCCAGCCCCACTCGGTGCCGAAAGTGGCCGTGCCCAGCGCCAGCGGTGAGACCCGCAGCCCGGAGCGGCCCAGCAGCCGGTAGGTGTCGAGGGTGAGCGACATGGTGTACCTCCGTGCTCGCGATCCGTTGTCGAAACCGAGTCTGCGAGCGTCACGAGCCGTGGTTAAGGGGCGGAACTTCCTGGGAAGGCCAGTCCTACCCCGGCGGTAGGATCGGCGGTGATGACCCGCACCACGCACCGGACGCAGGAGCTGGCCGCGTTCCTGCGGGCCCGGCGCGAAAGCCTGGACCCGCGCGATTTCGGCCTGCCGGAGCGCAGGCAGGCCCGGCGTACTCCGGGCTTGCGCCGCGAGGAGGTCGCCGAGCTGGCCGGGATCAGCGTCGACTACGTCGTGCGGCTGGAGCAGGGGCGCGGGCTGCGGCCCTCCGCGGAGGTGGTGGAGGCGCTGGCCGGCGCACTGCGCCTGGCGCCGGGAGAGCGCGCCTACCTCTTCGGCCTGGCCCAGCAGCGCCCCCGCAGCGCCGACGAACTCGCCACCGCCGCCGCGCCACCGCTGGCCCGGCTGGTCGCCGACCTCTCGCCGCTGCCCGCCATGCTGATGAACCACCGCTACGACATCCTCGCCTGGAACGACGAGATGGCGCAGGTGCTGCTGGATTTCGGCACCTTGCCCGCGCCGCAGCGCAATTCGATGTGGTTGTGCCTGATGCACCCGGAGATCCGCGAGCGCTACGCGGACCGCGAGCGCGTCCTGCGGGAGGGCATCGCCCACCTGCGCGCCGCGTGGGCCGCGCACCCGGATGACCGGGCGCTGACCGATCTCATCGCCGAATTCACCGCCGAGGATGAGGAATTCGCGCGGTTGTGGGCGGAGCGGGACGTCCAGGTCAACGGCCGCGGGAGCAAGGTGCTGCGGCATCCGGAGGCCGGCGTGCTCGCCCTGGACTTCGAAGTGCTCGTGCCGCTGCAAGATCCGGACCAGCGGTTGCTGATCTACCGCGCCGCCGACGAGGAGAGCCGGTCGGCGCTGGAGCGGTTGTCCGCCTGAGGAACCGCGGCCGGACCGCGGATGGTTGTATGAGTGCATGGATCTTGTGGTGCGGACTGAGCGCGGTGCGGTGCGTGGCACCGCCGGTGGAGAGTTGTGCCTTTTCAAGGGGATTCCGTACGCGGCGCCGTTGGACGGGCCGCGCCGGTTCCAGGCCCCGGAAGCTCCGGAGCGGTGGGAGGGGGAGCGGGACGCGTCCGAGTTCAGCGCGTCGGTGCCGCAGCCGCCGATCCTGCCGGGCCTCCCGTCGTCGTGGAATCCCGGTGACAGCGCGGAATCCCTGACGGTGAACGTGTGGACGCCGGATCTCGGCGGTGGGCTTCCGGTGCTGGTCTGGATCCACGGCGGTGCCTTCCTCGGCGGGTCGAGCAGCGAGTACGACCCGGCGAGGCTGGCGCAGGCCGGTGTGGTCGTGGTGACGGTGAACTACCGCGTCGGCTACGAGGGTTTCGGCTGGGTGGCGGATGCTCCGGCCAACCGCGGGATCCTGGATCAGCTGGCGGCGTTGCGCTGGGTGCAGGACAACATCGCCTCCTTCGGCGGCGATCCCGGGAACGTGACGATCTTCGGCGAGTCCGCCGGTGCGACCTCGGTCGCGACGCTGGTCGCCGGTTCGGCGGACCGAGGGTTGTTCCGGCGGGCCATCGCGCAGAGCCTCGGTTCGCTGTTCTGCGCGGAGGACGAGTTCCACAAGGCCAGCGAGCTGGTCCTCGGGCGGCTCGGCGTGTCGGCGACGGCGGAGGAGCTGGGCGCCGTCGCGCCGGAGGCGATCCACGGCGCGCAGGCCGCGGCGATGGCGGAGATCAACCAGGACCGCGCGGCCTGGACGAACTCGACGCCCTACGCGGTGGTCTTCGACGGTGCTGTCCTCGACGACCTGCCGTGGGCGATGCTGCGCCGCGGTTCGGGGCGGGGCGTGGAGCTGATCTGCGGTTACAACACCCATGAAGCCCGGATGTTCACCGTGGACATGCCCGCGGCGGCCAAGGATCCCGCGCAGTTGGCCCGCGGCCTGCGGCTGGACCCGTCGGTGGTGGAGCAGTACCGCGCCGGGTACCCGGGCGAGCCCGACGCGGAGCTGTACGCGCTGATGCTCAGCGACCAGCTGTTCCGGATGCCGGGGCTCTGGAGCGCCGAAGCGCACGCGCAGGCGGGCGGGCGCAGCTACCTCTACGAGTTCGCCTGGCCCGCACCGGGCCGCGATGGCGTGTTCGGCGCGTGCCACGGCCTCGACATCCCGTTCACCTTCGGCGTTTCCGGCGATCTGCTCGGCACGACCCTGCTCGGCGAAGAGCCGCCCGCGGACTTCGAGACCCTCTCAGCGGAACTGCGCGGCTCGTGGATCTCCTTCGCCACCAGCGGAGACCCGGGTTGGCCCGAGTACACCGCGCAGAACCGCCAAACCCGGATCTGGCACGTCCCGTCGCGGGTGGTCGCCGACCCGGTCAAGGCCTCCCGCGAGATCTGGCAGCACCGCTTCCCGGCCTGAGATCTCCCGAATGCCGGACGAGTCGATACCTAGCGTGGTTACATATGGGTATGGAACTCGTGGTTTCAACTCGCAGCGGCGCGGTGCGCGGCGCTTTCAGCGGTGACGTGGCCGTTTTCAGGGGAATTCCCTACGCGGCACCGCTGGACGGCGCGCGCCGCTTCCAGGCCCCGGCAGCTCCCGAGGCCTGGGACGGGGTGCGGGAGGCGACGGCCTTCAGCGCCTCGGTGCCGCAGGCCACCGTGATGCCCGCAGCATCGCCGTGGTGGACGCCCGGTGATGACACCGATTGCCTCAGCGTCAACGTGTGGTCGCCGGACATCGGCGCCGGCCTGCCGGTGATGGTGTGGATCCACGGCGGCGCGTACATGGGCGGCACGAGCGACAGCCCGGCCTTCGACGGCACGAGGCTGGCGCAGGCCGGTGTGGTCGTGGTGACGCTGAACTACCGCGTCGGCTACGAGGGTTTCGGCTGGGTGGCGGATGCTCCGGCCAACCGCGGGATCCTGGACCAGTTGGCGGCGTTGCGCTGGGTGCAGGACAACATCGCCTCCTTCGGCGGCGACCCGGGCAACGTGACGATCTTCGGCGAGTCCTCGGGCGCGAGCTCGGTGGTGACGCTGGCCGCGGGCTCGGCGAAGACGGGCCTGTTCCGCCGCGGCATCGCCCAGAGCGTCGGCGCGGTCTTCTGCGGCGCGGAGGAGACCCGGCGGATCAGCGACCTGATCGTCGCTCCGCTCGGAGTCGCCGCGACCTCCGAAGCGCTGGGCGAGGTGCCGTCGGAGGCGATCCACGCCGCACAGCTGGCCGTGATGGCGGAGCAGAACCGGAACCGCGCCGACTGGACCAACTCCACGCCGTTCGCGGTGGTGCCCGACGGCGAGCTGCTCGACGACCTGCCGTGGGTGGCGCTGCGCGACGGCGCGGGCCGGGACATCGAGCTGATCAGCGGGTACAACACCGACGAGGCCCGGTTGTTCACGGTGGACTTCCCGGTGGAGATGGCCGACCCCGCGCTGCTGGCGCACGGCCTGCGGCTGGCCCCGTCGGTGCTGGAGGAGTACCGCGCCGGGTACCCGGGCATCGCCGATGCCGACCTGCACTCGTTGCTGCTCAGCGACCAGCTGTTCCGGATGCCGTCGCTGTGGTGCGCGGAAGGGCACGCGCAGGCGGGCGAGCGCAGCTACGCCTACGAGTTCGCGTGGCCTAGCCCGGCCCGCGATGGCGCTCTCGGCGCCTGCCACGGCTTGGACGTGCCGTTCACCTTCGGCGTCGACCGCAGCGACGTCACGGAGCACGTGTTCAGCGGCGAAGCACCGGCGGACTTCGAAGCCCTCTCGGCGGCGATGCGCGAGTCGTGGGTTTCCTTCGCCACCAACGGTGATCCCGGCTGGCCCGCGTACGCGCTGGCCGATCGCCAGGTCCGGATCTGGAACACCCCGCCGACGGTGGCCACGGACCCGGTCGGGATCTCCCGGGAGATCTGGCAGCACCGGTTCTGAAGCGCTGGCGAGTTCCCGCCAATCGGTCCGCCGCGGCGGCCGGGGCGGAATTCTGTGGCGCATGTCTGGGAAGGCGGTTCGCGCGGCAGCCGTGCTCGCGCTGGCGTTGTCCGTTGCGATGGTGCCAGGAACAGCGGCTGCCGCGCCGTACTGCCAGAGCGTCAAGGACGCGTCGAACCCGGACTGGATGGCCGGGCTGCCCGACGACGCGAGCCTGGCGCAGCTGTCGATCCCGGGCACGCACCAGACGCTGTCGCTGCACGGCGGTGAGCTGGCCCAGACGCAGGAGAACCACGGCGACAGCGCCGAAACCCTCGCCGTCCAGCTGCAGTCGGGCATCCGCGCCATCGACATCCGGGTGCGCCGCTACGACGACCGGTTCACGCTGCACCACGGGCCGTTCTACCAGAACGCGAACTTCTCCGACGTGCTGCGGAAGGCGGGCGACTTCCTGTCCGCGCACCCGGGCGAGACGGTGCTCATGCGGCTCAAGGCCGAGTGCACCGGCGAAGTGGCCTCGTGCACCGACGAGAACAGCAGTCTCGAGGTCGATCAGATCCTGGACTGGTACCGCGACAACGACCCCAACGGCAAGTACCTGCACGACCCGGCCGGCGGTGGCGTTCCCGCATTGGGCGAGGTGCGCGGCAAGATCGTGCTCGCGACGCTGCAGGGCGCGGGCGGCGGCCTCTACGGCGGGCGCGGCATCGGCCAGTTCGACAACGACACCTGGGGCGAGTACGTGCAGGACGAGTACAACGTCCCGACGCTGTTCGACATCGACGACAAGTGGAACAAGGCCCGCGCCCACCTGGACAAGACCGCGGCGGCGGACCGGGGCGAGATGTTCCTGAACTTCACCAGCGGTTCCAGCCCGGCGGCCTTCCCGAACGCGGTCGCCTGCGGAGCGGTGGGCTTCCGAGGGGTGAACGACTACGCCCTGGAACACCTGAAGTCCAACGACCTCCCGCGCACGGGAGTCATCATGATGGACTTCCCCGGCGCAGACCTGATCAACACCATCATCGCCACCAACTGACCGCGGGCTCATGCGGATCGACCGCGACGTGGTGGTTCCGGCCAGGGACGGCACGCCGATCGTCGTCGACGTGTTCCGGCCCGATGGTGCGCGGCCGGTGCCGGTGATCGCTTCGATGAGCCCTTACGGCAAGGACGTCCACTGGCCGGAGCGGTTTCCCATGTACGAGCTCGTCGAGCAGGGCGCACACATGGTGTGGGAGACGCCGAATCCGGAGTGGTGGACCGAGCACGGGTTCGCCGTCGTCCGTGCCGACGCGCGCGGCACCGGCAAGTCCGGCGGCCGGCTCGACGTCTTCAGCCGCCAGGACGCCGAGGACTTCTACGACGTCGTCGAGTGGTGCGGTGTGCAGCCGTGGTCGACCGGGAAGGTCGCCAGCAGCGGCATCTCCTGGTACGCGATGATGGGCTGGCACGTCGCCTCGCTCCAGCCGCCGCACCTGGCCGCGGTCGTCGCGTGGGAGGGCTGCACCGACTTCTACCGCGACTGGGGCCGCCAGGGCGGCATCTACACCAACGCCACCGAGAACTGGTGGCGGCAGCAGATCATCCCGCAGCTCAACGGCGAGCACGCCAGCATGCCCGAGGACCTCCGCTCGCGCGAGCTGGTCGACGACTGGTACCGCGAGCGGACCGTCGACCTCGCCGAGGTGCGGGTCCCCGTGCTGTCGGCGGGGAACTGGGGCTCGATCCACCTGCACCTGCGCGGCAACGTCGAGGGCTGGCTCGGTGCCGCTTCCGAGCACAAGTGGCTCGTGGTCCACGTCGGATCGCACGTCGACCCGTACTACGCGGACTGGGCCAAGGACCTCCAACTGCGTTTCCTGCGGCGCTTTCTCGACGGCGACCGGACCGCGATGGACGGCGTCGCACCGGTCCGGCTCGCGATCCGCCGCGGGCACGACGTCGAATGGCGCGACGAGCAGGACTGGCCGCTCCCGCGAACCCGGTGGCGTCGGCTCTACCTGGGGCGGGGAGAGCTCGGCTGGGATCGGCCCGCCGAGGGCCGGACGCCGTACCCGGCCACCTTCGACTTCACCGCGACCGAGAGGCTGGAGATCACCGGACCGCTCGCCCTGCGGCTGTGGGTTTCGCACATCGCCGACGACCTCGACGTCTTCGTCCAGCTGGAGCAGTACGACGCCGATGGCCGGCGCATCCCCGCGATCGGGCCCGGCGGGCAGGCCACACCGGTGCCGATGGGCATCGGCTGGCTGCGCGCCTCGCACCGCAAGCTCGATCCCGAACGCAGTCTCCCGCACCGCCCGTGGCACAGCCACGACGAGATCCAGCCGCTCGAACCCGGTGTGCCGACCCTGCTCGAAGTGGAGATCTGGCCGACCTCCATCACGCTCGAAGCCGGGCAACGCCTGCAACTGCGCGTCCAGGCCGACGACGACAACATGGGGCTGCTGGCGCACAACGACCCGGACGACCGCAAGAGCGGGCGCGGCGCCACCATCCACCTCGGCGGCGACCACGCCTCGCACCTGTACGTGCCGGTCATCCCGTACTGACAGTGCTCTCGTGACTACTGTTCGAAATGTCGTTGCTCTGGCTAACCGGTCGCCGGTCGCGTTGGTTAACGTGGGGGCCGGTTCGACGCGGATGGAGGACGACATGTCGGAGAAGGCGCTGGCGGCGTTGCGCGCAGCACTTCCGGAGCCGGTGCTGCTCACGGACCCGGACTCCACCGGTCGTTTCGCCCACGACGAAGCGGAGTGGGCGCCGCACGGCAAACCGCTCGCCGTGGTGCGGGCCAGGAGCACCGACGACGTGGTGGCCACCGTCCGGATCTGCGCTGAGCTGGGCATTCCGGTGGTACCGCGAGGTGCGGGAACGGGGTTGTCCGGTGGGGCCAACGCCGTCGACGGCTGTGTGCTGATCTCGCTGGCGGACATGAACCGGATCCTGGAGATCAACCCGCGCGAGCAGCTGGCCGTGGTGCAACCCGGCGTGGTGAACGACGACCTGCGCGCGGCCTGCCGCGAGCAGGGTGCCTGGTACCCGCCGGACCCGGCGAGCTCGCCGTGGTCGACCATCGGCGGCAACGCCTCCACCAACGCGGGCGGCGTGTGCTGCGTGAAGTACGGCGTGACCCGCGACTACGTGCTCGGCCTGGAAGCGGTCGTCGGCAACGGCGAGGTCGTCCGACTCGGCCGCCGCACCGCCAAGGGCGTGGCCGGTTACGACCTGTGCGGCCTGTTCGTCGGATCGGAGGGCACGCTCGGCGTGATCACCGAGATCACCGTCAAGCTGCTGCCGGGCCTGCGCGCCCCGGAGCGCACGGTGGTCGGCTACTTCGATTCGCTGGTGGAGGCCGGAGAAGCGGTCGCGGCGGTGGCTGCGGCGGGTGTGGTGCCCTCGGCGCTGGAACTGCTCGACCAGCATTGCCTCCGCGCGGTCGACGAGTGGAAGAACATGGGCCTGAGCGCTGAGGCGAACGTGCTGCTCCTGGGCCGCTCGGACACGCCGGGCGCGGCGGGTGAGCAGGAAGTCGACGCGCTCCTGCGCTGCTTCGACGAGGCCGGAGCCACCTGGAGCGCCCGATCCACCGACGAGCACGAGGCCGACGCCCTGTTCGCAGCCCGCCGCCTGGCCTACCCGGCGCTGGAGCGACTCGGCCCGGTGCTCACCGAAGACGTCTGCGTCCCGCGCGCGAAGGTCCCGGAAATGCTGGCCCGCATCGAAGCCTCCGCCAAGCGCCACGAAACCCAGATCGCCAACATCGCCCACGCCGGAGACGGCAACCTCCACCCCCTGATCATCACCCAGCCCGGAGACGAAGCGGCCCGAGAACGAGCCCAACTGGCCTTCGACGACATCGTGGCGGACGCGATCGCCATGGGAGGCACGGTGACGGGCGAGCACGGCGTGGGCCTCCTGAAGCGGAAGGGCCTCCACGCCGAGCTGAGCCCCACGGTGATCGGCATGCACCACGCGATCAAGGCAGCCCTGGACCCGGCGGGAATCTTCAACCCGGGCAAGGTCTTCGGCGACCCGGAAGCTTGATCACCTCAGGTGGGCGGTCGTGAGTGGGTAACAGTGTTCGAACACTGTTACCCACTCACGACCTGCTCAGCCGTTGGTGAGCTTCAGGGCAGCAGTTTCGATGGTTTCTTCGTCGAGGAGGACGTGGTAGGCCGCCGCGCCGAGAGGGATGTAGCTGTCCTCGCTGGTCACGCGGGCGATCGGGCCGGTGAAGCCGCCGTCGACCAGGGCCGTCACCACGGGTTCGGAGACTCCTCCGCTTCGGCGGGTTTCGTCCACCACTAGGACTCGGCCCGTTGCCTCCGCTGCCGTGAGGAGGTCGTCGACCGGGAGCGGGGCCAGCCAGCGGAGGTCGAGGACCCGGGCGTCGATTCCGCGGTCTCGTAGCCGTTTTGCCGCTCGGAGGCTCATCGGGACGCCGTTGCCGAAGGTGACCAGGGTCAGGTCCGAGCCGTCGCCGTGCTGGCGGGCGCGGCCGATCGGGACGTGGTGTTCGCCCGGGGCCGGGTAGCGGGCCAGCCAGCCCTCGTCACCGGGTTCGTGCAGGTCGCGGGTGTGGTAGAGGGCGATGGGTTCGAGGAACACGCACACCCGGCCGTCTTCCCGGGCCGCCGCCACGCAGGTGCGCAGCATCGCCGCGGCGTCGTCGGGCCGTGACGGCGAGGCCACGACCACGCCCGGCATGTCGCGCAGGGCCGTGACGCTGTTGTCGTTGTGGAAGTGGCCGCCGAAGCCCTTCTGGTAGCCGTAACCGGCGATGCGCACCACCATCGGGTTCCGGTACTGGCCGTTGGAGAAGAAGCTCAGCGTGCCGGCTTCGCCGCGCAGCTGGTCCGCCGCGTTGTGCAGGTAGGCGAGGTACTGGATCTCGGGGATCGGCAGCAGCCCTGCCAGCCCGGCGCCGAGCGCGGTGCCGAGGATGCTCTGCTCGTCCAGCAGCGTGTCGAAGACCTTGGTGGCGCCGAACTTCTTGCGCAGGCCGCGCGTCACCCCGTACACACCGCCCTTGCGGGAGACGTCCTCGCCGAAGGCGATGACGCCGGGGTCGCGGCCCAGCTCCTCGGCCAGGGAGCGGTTGATCGCCTGCGCCAGCGTCAGCGGGCCTTCGTCCTCGGGCAGTTGGTCGCCGAAGTGCTCCCGCGGCGGAACTTCCAGCGCCCGGCGTTCCACCACCTCCGGACGGTTCTGGCAGATCGAGGCCATCACCTCCGCGGCACTGCCCAGCTTGCGCCGCTCCAGCGCCTCCTCGGCGACCTGGGCGACCTCGGCGCGCTTGTCGGCGTAGCGCGCGAGCACCTCGTCCGGGCGCAGGATCCCGTTGTCCACCAGGACTTTCGCGGTGCCCAGCAGCGGATCGCGCTGGTAATCGGTGGTGATCTCGGTGCGCGACCGGTAGCCGGACTCGACGTCCGAACCGGCGTGCCCCATCAGCCGCACGGTGCGCAGGTGCAGGAATGCCGGGGCGCGGTGCAGGCGAACCCACTCCGCGGCTTCCCGGGCCACCGACAGGCACTGCACCGGATCGGCGCCGTCGGCGGTGAAGTACCGCAGTCCCGCGCGGTCGCCGTAGGTGGACTCGATCCAGCCCTTCGGCGTCCGCACGCTGATCCCGATGCCGTTGTCCTCGCACACCAGCAGCAGCGGCATCGCGAGGCCCTGGAAGGCGCAGTGCAGCGCCGAGTTGATCGCCCCGGTGGCGGTGGAGTGGTTCGCCGAGGCGTCGCCGAAGCTGCACACCACGACCGAGTCGTCCGGCCAGCCGCTGGGCACGCCCAGCTTGGCCGCCCGGCCCAGGGAGAAGGCCAGGCCGACCGCGCGCGGCAGGTGCGAGGCGATGGTCGAGGTCTGGGGGATGACCGCCAGCTCGTGGTTGCCGAACACCTTGTGCCGACCGGCCGAGATCGGCTCGTCCGCGGCGGCGACCACGCCGAGCAGCACGTCGCGCAGCGGGTGCTGGCCGGGCACCTGACCTGCGCGGCGCACGTAGAAGCCACCGGAGCGGTAGTGCAGCAGCGCCGGGTCGGTCGGGCGCAGGGCGGCGGCGACCGCCGCGTTGGACTCGTGCCCGGACGAGCCGATGCTGTAGAAGCCCTTGCCCTGCTTGCCCAGCTGACGTGCTTGCAGGTCGAGGTGCCGACTGCCTGCCTGCGCGTCGAACAGCGCCAGCAGGTCGTCGGCGAGGTCCGAGCCGGTCGCCGGCTGAGCGGACCAACCGGCCACGGTGCGGTGGAAGAACTCATCAACCGTCACTGTTCCGCCTCTCCGCGTTTTTCAGTGGTGGCCGCGTGCGGGATTGATCTTGCGGTTTCGGGGCTTCTTGTGGCTGGGTTGCGTCACGTTCCCCTGGGGTGCGGTCGAGTAGCACTCGGATTGGCACAGGGGTGCTCATGTCATGATCTTCGTGCGCTGCCGCGAGATCCGTGGTGTGGTTGCTTGTGGTCTTCGGGGCACGATTGAGTGACATTCGGGTTGGCGCCGGGCTGCTCATGCGTTCTCCGTGCAGTGGTCGTGCGGTTCGGCGTGCCAGTCGTTGGCCACCTGGGCGCAGTACTTGGCCAGGCACTCCAGTGCGATCGGCAGCAGCGGGTTGGTGTTCTGCTTGCGGTACAGGGCTTTCACCCGCCGGTAGGGCTGCCAGCCCGCGATGCGGCAGGTCCGCACCGCCTGGTCCGGCAGCGCCAGACCGGGCAGCACCGCCACCCCGAGCTCGCGGGCCACCAGGTCGCGGATCACCGAGTAGTCGTTGCTGCGGAAGGTGATCCGCGGGACGAATCCGGCCGCGGCGGCCAGCCGGACCAGCGAGCGGGCGCCCGCGGTGTCCTGCCGGGTGCATATCCAGGCGTCGTCGGCGAGTTCGCGCAGATCGACCTCGGCGGCGGTGGCGAGCCGGTGCGTTTCGGGGAGCGCGAGCCGCAGCGGCTCGGCCATCAGCTCCTCCACGCACAGGTCGATCGGCCACTGCCGGGGGTCCAGGTCGTACTCGAAGACCACTGCCGCGTCGAGGGTTCCGTCCAGCACGCCGCCGAGCACCTCGTCCGGCTCGCCCTCGTCGAGCTGGACCTCGGCGTTCGGGCGCTGCGCTATGACCTCGGCCAGCACGTCCGGAAGCACCCGGGCGTTGGCGGTGGCGAAGCTGGCCAGCCGCAGGCTGCCCTCCTCACCGGCGACCATCGCGCGCACCTCCCGCTCCAGCGCGTCTAACGCGCCGAGCGCGTCCCGGCTGCGGTCGGCGAGCCGGACGGCCAGCGCCGTGCTGCGGGCGCTGCGGGCGGAGCGCTCGAACAGCGCGGAACCGATCGCCCTCTCCAGCAGCACCATCTGCTGGGAGACGGCCGAGGCGGTGTAGCCGAGCGCACGCCCTGCTTCGGCGAACGAACCGGTGCGCACGCATTCCTGGAGGGTTCGCAGGTGGATCGGGTTCAGCATGCCGGCCCCTTCAACTCTCGACGTTCGAAGCAACGTTCGGCCTTCGGAGGGCCGCGGCGCAATACCCGGAACCCGGCCAGGCCTCGTGAGCGTTTCGGGGTGCTATGGCGCCCCGAAACGCTCACGGTCGCTGAACTGCGGAAACCGGAGCATCAGGCGGGTCGGGGCAGTCGCCCGCGCAGCTCCATCGCGGTGCGCACCCGCTGCTTGGCCAGGTCCAGCGCGGCTTCGTGCGGGAGCAATCCGCTGCGGTCGGCGGTGTCGAGGACGAGCACGGTGTTGTTGCGGGTGCGCTCGGCCACCTCGGCCAGGATCGCGGTCGGTTCCGGGCGGAAGGGGGAGTGCCGCGCGTCCATGGCGAATCCGGCCGCGATCGCGCCGCCCGCGTTGGCGATGAAGTCCGGCACCACGGTGATCTCGCGCTCGGCGAGCAGCTCCCGCGCTCCGGGCGTGGTGGGCAGGTTCGCACCCTCCACGACCAGTCCGGCCCGGATCTTCGCGGCCATCGCTTCATCGATGACGTCCTGCCCGGCTGCCGGGATCAGCACATCGCAGTCCACCAGCAGCTCCTCGCCGCGCGGAACGCGCTGCGCCGCAGAGGCTTTGGCCACGCAGGCGTCGCCGAACTCGGCGCGGGCCTCCAGCCACTTCGGCACGTCGAGGCCGTCCGGGTCGTGCACCGAACCGTCGATGGTGGACAGCGCGACCAGCTGCGCGCCGAGCTCGTGCAGCCGTCTGGCCGCAGCAGCCCCCACCGCGCCGAAGCCCTGCACCGCCACCCGGGCACCCGCGATGCTGCGGCCCTGGCGCGTCAGTGCGGCTTCGGCGGCTTCGGCGACGCCGTGGCCGGTCACGCCGAGCTGGTCGTAGGGCACTCCGCCCAGCAGCTCCGGCACGCCGACCGCCGCCCCGCGGTCACCGAGCTCGTCCTGGATGATCGCCGCGTCCTGCTCGGTCATGCCCATGTCCAGCCCGGCGACGTAGCTGGCCGGGATCTGGTCGGCCAGCCGCCGCGCGAAGGCGCGCACGATCCGCTCCTTGTCGGGGGAAGCGGGGTCGGCGAAGATGCCCGCCTTGGCACCGCCGTGGAAGAGGTCGACCGCGGCCCACTTCCAGGTCATCACCCGCGCCAGCCGGGCGATCTCGCCGACGGTGACGGTCGGGCTCATCCGAGTGCCGCCCTTGCCGGTGCCGCGGGCGGTGTTGTCGATCACCAGCACGCCGCGCATCCCGGTGCGCGCGTCCGAGACGCACACGACCTTCTCCGGACCCCACTCGTCGATCTCCTGCAACAGATCAGGCACGTTCGCGCTCCTTGGGAGAATGCGGAAATTGGTCTGCGGCAACGGTTCCGCAGCGATTCGGCGCGCGATTCCCGGTGACATCGCGGCGCCGGTCAGACGCAGTTGTGCTCGGGGCGGATCTCGGCGGTGGCGAACCGGCGCAGGTCCAGCGCCGAGACGTCGACGACCGGGCGGCGGCCCAGCACGAGGTCGCGCAGCACCTCGCCGATGGCGGGCCCCTGCAGGAATCCGTGCCCGGAGAAGCCGGTGGCGTAGAGGAACCGGCCCGGCCCGTCGGCCTCGCCGACCAGGGCGTTGTGGTCGGGAGTGACCTCGTAGAGCCCTGCCCAGCCGTGCGCCACGCCCACCTCGGCTAATCGGGGCGCCCGGCGCTCCACCGCGGCGGAGAGCCGGCCGAGCCAGCGGTCGTCGGTGCGCAGGTCGAACCCGTACTCCTGGTCGGGATCGGACATGCCGATGAGCAGGCCGGGGCCTTCGTCGTGGAAGTAGAAGCTGGTGGCGAAGTCGATGGTGAACGGCAGCCGCGGTGGCAGGTCCGGCACCGGTTCGGTGACCAGGATCTGCCGCCGCAGCGGGCGCACCGGCAGCTCGACGCCGGCGAACTCGCCGACCGACGCCGACCACGCGCCTGCCGCGCACACCACGGTGGAGGTCGCCACCGGCCCGTGCTCGGTGCGCACGGCGGTGATCTGCCCGCCCGAGACGTCGATCCCGGTGACCGCGCAGTGCCGCCGGATCACCGCGCCGTGCCGCCGGGCGGCCTGTGCGTACCCCTGCACCACGGCCTCCGGCGTGCAGTGCCCGTCGGTGGGGGAGAAGGCAGCGGCCAGCAGCCCGTCGGGCACCGCGTACGGCGAGAGCTCGCAGGCCTCGGCGACGGTCAGCATCCGGCTCGGCACCCCGAACTCGTTCTGCAGCCGGACACCGCTCTCGAACGCCTCGACGTCCGCGGGTTCCGACAGCAGGAACAGGTAGCCGTGCTGCTTGAGGTCGATCTCCCCGCCGGGCCTGCGCGCGAAGTCCTCGAACGCGCGCAGGCTGCGCTGACCGAGCTCGATGTTGACCGGGTCGGAGAACTGCGCCCGGACACCGCCCGCGGCCTTGCAGGTGCTGCCCGAACCGAGTTCGTCGCGCTCCAGCAGCAGCACCTGCACGCCGGCCTCGGCGAGGTGGAAGGCGGTACTCACGCCCACCACCCCGCCGCCGATCACGACGACCTCGGCGCTGCCCGGCAGCGTCACCGGGCACCGCCGAGCTCGGGTGGCAGCTTGAAGTCGAGCTCCGGCTCCACGGTGTCGACGTCCATCTGCGCCTTCTGCAGCTTGCCGGAGAAGTCCCAGTTCAACGACTGCCAGCGGGTGAACTGGTCGAGCACCCACACGCCGGACTGGCGGCTGCCGTTGCCGGACTTGCCGTTGCCGCCGAACGGCAGGTGCGCCTCGGCGCCGGAGGTGGAGTTGTTCACGCTGACCATGCCCGCGCCGATGCCCTGCCGGAACCGGAACGCGGTGGCCGGGTCGGTGGTGTAGATCGCCGCGGACAGCCCGTAGCCCGGGGCGTTGCCCAGTTCGATGGCCTCGTCCAGCGTCTCGTAGGTGCTCACGCCGACGATCGGTCCGAAGGTCTCGTTGCGGAAGACGTGGTCGTCCGGGCGCAGCCCGTCCAGCAGCACCGGGTGGTAGTACAGGCCGGTCGACGGGTCGCCGTGGAAACCCTTGCGCGGCGCGGTTTCGGTGATCCGCCCGACCGACTCGGAACCGAGCACGGTGTGGTGGTCGCGGATCTCGCCGAGGATGTTCTCGAAGTTGTCGGCGAACTTCTGGTCCAGCAGCGGCCCGTAGAGCACGTCACCGCTCGGGTCGCCGATGGTCGCCCCGCGCAGCGCCGCGTCGAGCCGGTTCACGAACTCGTCGTGCACGTCGCGGTGCACGATCAGGTTGCCCAGCGAGGTGCAGCGCTGCCCGGCGGTGCCCCAGCCGGAGAACAGCGCGCCCTCCACCGCCAGGTCCAGCTCGGCGTCCGGCGCGACGATCATCGGGTTCTTGCCGCCCAGCTCCAGGCACGGGCTCTGCAGGTACCGGCCGCACAGCGCGCCGACCTCCGAGCCCACCGCGCTGGAACCGGTGAACCCGACCTTGTTGACGGTGCCCGCCGCCAGCGCGGTCTCCAGGCCCTTGAAGGTCGACTCGCCGTCGGCGTAGACCAGGTTCAGCACGCCCTTGGGCACCCCGGCCCGCCAGGCCAGCTCGGCGAGCGCGCGAGCGGCCCCGGCGGCGTACTCGGCGGGCTTCCACACCACGGCGTTGCCGCACAGCAGCGCGGGCACCAGGTACCAGGACGGGACCGCGACGGGGAAGTTGCCCGCGGTGATCACCACGGCGACGCCCACCGGGACGCGGAAGGTGAACAGCTGCTTGTCCGGCATCTCCGAGGGCACCGTCTGCCCGTAGAGCCGCCGGCCCTCGCCCAGGAAGAAGTCGCAGGTGTCGATGATCTCCTGGACTTCGCCCAGCGCCTCGGCGTAGGGCTTGCCGATCTCGCGCGTCACCAGCCGCGCCAGGGACTCCTTGTTTGCCTCCACCAGCCGGCCCAGCCCGGCGATCACACGTCCGCGCACCGGCGCGGGCACCTGCGCCCACTCGCGCTGCGCGCGCTGGGCCTGCTCGGTGGCGGCGGGCAGCACCTCGGGCCCGCCGAGCGAGACCTCGGCGACGACGTCGTCCAGGTTCGCCGGGTTGCGCGAGAGGTACTCGCCCCCGCCGTCGACCCGCGCCGGGGCGTCCGGACCGATCACGGAGCTCAACGTCGACTGCACCGACATGCACCTCTTCCTGCTCGAACGTCTCGATGTCCAGCGGTGCCGCGGCGGTGTGTGCCGCGCGCCACCCTCGTCGCACGGCTCACGGTAGTTCGTCGGTGGGGCGTTCGCGGAGAATCAGGAGAGTGATTTCTCCTCCGCCTGAGCACCAGCAACCCTGCGTCTCGCCGTCGCGCCCCACCAGCTTCGACCGAAACAGCTCGATACCGGCGCACCGACTGTCCGACACACCGGCGCGCGTCGGGTGCTTCCGAGATTTCAATGGAAATCAGACGCCTGATTTCCATTGAAATCGCGTCCTCGGACCCGGTGCGTTGATCTCCGCTGCGGCGGGTGGCAACCTGGCCGCGCATGAGGATGTGGAGCGACGCCGACGTTGCCGCGGCGCTGGACATGGACGCAGCGATCAGTTCGCAGCGGGTGGCGTTCGAGGCACTGGCCCGGGGTGAGGCGCAGCTGGCCGACAAGGTCGCCATCCGCACCGGCGACGACACGACGCTGAGCTACCTGAGCCGCCTGTCTCCCCGGCACGGCGCGGTGAGCAAGCTCGTCACCGTCCATCCCGGCAACGCCGGGCGCGGGCTGCCCACGATCTCGGGGACGGTCCTGGTCATGGACCCGGTGACCGGTCGGCTCGTGGCCACCATGCAAGCCACCGCCCTCACCGAGATCCGCACCGCCGCAGGCAGCGCCGTCGCCGCGGACGCCCTGGCGCTGCCGGACGCCGACGAGCTCGCGATCCTCGGCTCAGGCGTGCAGGCACGCGCCCACGTGCGCGCGATAGCGCGCGTGCGGCAGCTGCGCGAAGTGCGGATCTTCAGCCGCGACGCGGCGCGGCGCGAAGCGGCGGCCGCGGAGCTGACGGCGGAGCTGGGCCTGCCGGTGCGAGCGGTGGCGAGCGCCGAGGAAGCGGTGCGCGAAGCGCCGCTGATCGCCGCGTGCACCCTGAGCGCGGAGCCGGTCGTGCCGACCGCCGCGGTAGCGGCGGGAGCGACCGTGATCAGCGTGGGCAGCTTCGAGCACCACCGGTGCGAGGTGGACGCGGAGCTGGTGCGGCGCGCCGGAGCGGTCGTCGTCGACGAAGTCGGCGCGGCTGCGACGCACGCTGGGCCGATCGTCGCAGCGCTGGAGCGCGGAGACATCGCGCGCGAGCGGCTGCGAGCGCTGGGCGCGGTGCTCGTCGGAGCGGCGCCGGGGCGCCGCGACGCGGCGGAGGTCGTGTTCTACAACAGCGTCGGCCTGGGCGTGCAGGACGCCGCTGCGGCTCACGCCGTACTAGGCACGCTCTGAGCACCGTTTCCTCCGGTCAGGTCCCGTGAGTGCTATGACGCCCCTAAACGCTCACGGGTCATCGCCAGCTGAAGGTCCGCTGGGGCTCAGGGGAAGGCATCCGCTGGCTTCGGCGTCTTTCCCGGGCCGGTTCCATGGACGAACATCCCCGCATCGCTAGCGCATTCGGCGCAGCTCGCGGGGAGGTACTCATGCGCGATGAGACTGCCGCGACGGGTGGGTCGCTGTTCGGCACCGGGCCGAACGGCATCTTCCGCCGCACCGTCCCGAAGCCCGAGGAGCAGACCGACCGGCGGATGCTGCGGGTGCTGGGGCTGCCGCAGCTGACCATGATCGGTGTCGGGGCCATCATCGGCGCCGGGATCTTCAGCCTGGCCGGCGCCGTGGCGCGGGACGTCGCCGGGCCCGCCGTGCTCGTGTCGTTCCTCATCGCCGGGGCGGCTTCGCTGTGCGCGGCCTTCGCCTACGCCGAGTTCGCCGGGATGGTGCCGCGCGCCGGTTCGTCCTACACCTACGCCGCCGCGGTGCTCGGCGAGGTCGTCGGCTGGATCATCGGCTGGGACCTGCTGCTGGAGTACACCGCGATCGTCGCGACGGTGTCCATCGGCATGTCCGGCTACGCCGGGTTCCTGCTGGAATCGGTCGGGCTCCAGCTGCCGGTGTGGATGCTCGGCGCGCCCGGCACCGGCGAGGGCCACCGGGTGGACCTGATCGCGATGCTGATCTGCCTCGGCGTGGCCTGGCTGCTCAACCGCGGCACCAAGACCTCCGCGAAGGTCGACGTGGTGCTCACGGTGGTGAAGATCGCGGTGGTGCTGCTGGTCGTCGTGGTCGGTCTGTCCAAGGTGGACTTCGGGAACCTGACGCCGTTCGCGCCGTTCGGCTGGGGCGGTGCGGTCACCGGTGCGGCGACGGTGTTCTTCGCGGTGTTCGGCTACGACGCGCTGTCCACCGCGGCGGAGGAATCGGTCGAGGCACGCAAGCTGCTGCCCAAGGCCATGATGCTCTCGCTGGCCATCTCGATGGTGCTCTACGTCGGCGCCTGCATCGTGCTCACCGGCATGGTGTCCTACGACCAGGTCGACCCGGACAGCGGTTTCTCCAGCGCGTTCGCCAGCGTCGGATTGTCCGGCGTAGCGGTGGTGATCGCCGTCGGGGCGGTGCTGGGCATCGTCACGGTCAGCTTCTCGTTCATGATGGGCGCGTCCCGGCTGTGGTACGCGCTCAGCCGCGACGGGCTGATGCCCAAGTGGTTCGGCGAGCTGCACCCGGTGCGCCGCGTGCCGCACCGGGCGACGTGGATCCTCGGCATCGTCTCGGCCGTGCTCGCAGGCCTGCTGCCGGTGCAGGAGGCCGCCGAGCTGACCAACATCGGCGTGCTGTTCGCCTTCGTGCTGGTCTGCGCGGCGGTCGTGGTGCTGCGCTACCGCAGGCCCGATCTGCCGCGCGGGTTCCGCTGCCCGGGCATGCCGGTCGTGCCGGTGCTGGGCGTGCTGTTCTCCGCCTGGCTGATGTCGTTCCTGGCCGCCGAGACCTGGCTGCGCTTCGCGGGCTGGCTGCTGCTCGGGCTGCTGGTCTACGCGCTCTACAGCTACCGCAGCACCCGCCGGGTGATGCCGGGCGGCTCGGCCGACCTCAGCTCCCTCGACGAGCCCGGCCGATGACCGGCTGGAAGCCGCGGGCCGCGGCCGGTGTCTTCGGGGCCGCGCTGGTCGCGGCGGTGGTGCTGCTGCTGACCGGCTCGGCGGGAACGCTGTGGGGCCTCACGCCGATCGTGGTGTACGCGATCCTGGTGCTGCTCGACGTCGACGTGGTGCTGGCGACGCTCGGCGCGCTCGTCATCGCGGCCATGCAGACCGGGACCGCACCGCTGGAACTGGGCGAGCTGATGGGCGAATCGCTGGGTTCGTTCATCGCAATCGTCGGGCTGATCGTGCTGCTCGGCGGCGGTCTGGGCCGGGTCGTGACGGAGACCGGCGCGGCCGCGACCATGGTCCGCGCCGTGCTGCACGGCATCGGGATCAGCACCCGGCTGCGCTTCCGGATCGGGGTGATGGCCTCGGCGACGCTGCTCGCCGCCGCCCTCGGCACGCTGTCCGGGGCGAGCGCGCTGCTGGTGCCGATCGTGCTGCCGATCGCCGCCGCGCTGCGGCTGACCCCGCCGTCGATGGCCGCGATGCTGCACGCGGGCGCGGCCGCCGGCCTGGTCACCGGCCCGTTCACGCCGCCGGTGGTCACCGTCATGGGCGCGGCGCAGCTCGGCTACGGCGACTACCTGCTCAACGCCGGGATCCCGATGGCCGTCGTGGTCTGGCTGACCGGCCTCGGCATGTCGCACTGGATCCAGCGGCGGACCGAGGGCACCGAGGCCTATCCGGACGAGGTGGCCGACGACCAGGCGCACGCACCGGCCGCGGCGAAGCGCGCGATGGCCGGGTTCCTGGGAAGCATGGCGGTTCTGGTGGTGCTGGGCATCGTGTTCCAGGCGGGCTACACCTACGTGCTGATCGTGATGCCGGTCAGCGCCGCGGTGACCGCGCTGCTCGGGCGCATGGCGCCGAGCGCGGCACTGCAGGCGATGTACCGGGGCGCGCAGCCGCTGCTGTGGTTGTTCCTGCTGTTCTGGCTGCTCAACCCGATGCTGGAGCTGCTGGAGAAGTCCGGCGCCTACGACGCGCTGCAGAACCTGATGGCACCGACGCTCGACGGCGTCGGGCCGTGGCTGTTCTGCATGATCGTGCTGCTGGTGGGATGGCTCGGCATCTCCGGTGCGGCCGTCGCGCAGGTGGTGCTGCTGCAGAAGCTGTTCGGGCCCGCCCTGGCCGCGGTGGGCGTTCCGCCGGGCGCGTGGGCCGCGGTGCTGCTGGGCTCGTCGCAGATCGACTGGTTCGGCCCGTTCCCCGGACCGGACATGATCGGGCAGATGGGGTTGGCGCGCTCCCGCAACCTGCGGATGATGATGTACAACGGCTGGGCGATCATGGTCGCCAACCTGGCGCTGTTCGCCGTGCTGTTCCTGGTCCTCGTCTGAGGGCGGGTGCGCCTGATGGGAGCGTGGTTGTGGGATTCGCGGAGCGGTTGCGTGCGGAGCTGTCGCAGGCCGAGCTGCCGGGTCGCGTCGGGTTCGCCGCGTGGGACCTGACCGAGCGGGAGCCGGTGCTGCTCGGCGCCGAGCGGGTGGTGCCCGCGGCCAGCACGATCAAGGTCCTGATCATGATCAGCGCCCTGCGGGCGGTGCAAGGTGGGCGGATCGGGCTGGACGACGAGGTGGAGCTGCCCGCGCAGCGCGTCGGCGGCGCCGGACTGCTCCGGCTGCTGCGCAGCGTCGACCGGATCTCGCTGCGCGACCTGATCACGCTGATGATCGTGGTCAGCGACAACGCCGCCACCAACGCGGTGATCGACGCCGTCGGCTTCGCCGCGATCCGGGACTGCGCGGCGGATCTGGGCTGCACGGACACCCGCGTCGAACGGCGGCTGATGCACCACCACGAGCCGGGCCGCAACGAGACGACCGCGCTGGACCAGGCCCGCGTGCTCGATCGGCTGGCCGGGGGAACGGCGCTGCCGCCCGAGCTGACCGAGCACGCGCTGGGCGTGCTGGCCGAGCAGCAGGTCCGCGACCGGCTGCCCGCGCTGCTGCCGGTCGGCGCGAATTGCTGGAACAAGACCGGCGAGCTGCTCGGGCTGCGCCACGACGTCGGCCTGCTCGGCACCGACCGCCCGCAGGCGGTGATCGCGGTCCTGGTCGACGAGCTCACCGATGAGCGTTCCCTCAGCGACTACCGGGGCGGCCCGGCCTGCGAGGCCATCGCCGTCCTGGGCCGCGCCGCCTTCGCCGCCTTGAGCTGACCTCGTTCAGGGGTGGCGGCCGGAGAGGACGCAGAACTCGTTGCCCTCCGGGTCGGTGAGGGTCACCCAGCTCTCGTCGCCGGTCTGGCCGACGTCGGCGTGCCGGGCACCCAGGTCGAGCAGCCGGCGGACCTCCTCGTCCTGCTCCACGTCGGTGGTGTTGACGTCCAGGTGGACGCGGTTCTTGACCGCCTTGCCCTCCGGCACGCGCGCGAAGGTCAGCACCGGCGGCACCGGGCCGCGGCGGATCTTGCCCTCGGGCACCTCCGGGGAGCCGATCGTGATGGTTTCGTCGTCCATGTCCTGCACCACGTAGTCGAGGACCGCGCACCAGAACCGCGAGAGCACGGCGGGATCGGCGCAGTCGATCGAGATCTCGGTCAGCTTGCTGGTCATGCCGGGGTCTCCTCGTGGGACGACGGGTTCGTCGAAGGACGCACGTTAACCGCGGCCGCCGTTGTGCCGCAACAGGTTTGATCCGGCATCGCGACCGCGGCGAGCCGGGGTCGGCATGGCGGCTGCCCGCCGGGGCGGCGACCGGAGCCGGGGGCTCCGCCGGTACCGAATGCAGCCCTTCGATATGACCGAAAAGTGAAGTTCCGCTGGCGCTGAGGTCACTCGAATGCGTGTTCTAAAACTGCCTCTGACGTGGTAAGATCTTGTTGTCGGGCAGGGGATTCGGGCACATTTCGACCACTGTGGACTGTCGTGCTCCGGGCACGCGGTCAGCAGTGGCGCTGAATGCTGCCCTCGGCCGCGGAGGGGTACTCGTGGACGGTGTGCACATCGGTCTCGGTTCGTTCCTGGACTACGCGCGCAGCACGCCGCGCGGCTGCGCGGGCATCGTTCGGAACCAGTGGGAGATCTACATCGACGAGACGAGCTTGGCCTGGACGTTCTACGCGCCTTTCCGGTCGGCGCTGCGCAGGGCGGTGAGCTCGCCGGACGCCTCGGAAGTCGTCGCCGAGGCGGTCCGACAGGCCCGCCCGGTGCAGCAACCGCACTTCCAGCAGCTGCACGAGGGGTTCCAGCGCTGGTGGGGCAAGGTCAGGGCCACCGGGGTGCCGATGGAGTCGGCGGCCTGGGATTGCGGCGACCTCTCGGTCACCGTGTCCAGGCGCAGTGCGCTGGCGTTGCGCCACCGGGACGGCCACGCCGAGGTCGTCCTGCCCTACCTGAAGGAGCCGGAGCTCGGAGCGGATTCGGCGAACCTGGCGCTGCGGGTGCTGGAGCACCTGGTGCCGGTCATGCTGCCGGAGGCGACGCCGGTGGTCCTCGACGTGCGGCGCGGTAAAGCGCTGCGGTTGCGCCGGAACACCAACCGCGCGGAGCTCGACGCGCTGCTGGCGGCGGAAGCGGCCAAGTACCTCACGCACTGGGAGGCCATGGCCGAAGTCCGCCGGGCCGAGTGACGGGTTGGCAGCCCTGGATCCGCACGCGGTGCGGCGTGCTGCTCGCACGTCGCACCGCCCGTTCCGGTGCGGTGGCCACCGGATTCAGCCGCGGCGCGGTTGGCGGTGCATCAGGCCGAAGCGCGACCACTGCTCCTCGGCGGCTTCGATCGACCTGCGGGTCCGCTTGGGATCCACTGTGGACAACTGGGCGACGATGGCCTGCGCGACCGCCAGCCCCGGCGTCAGCGACGGGAAGAACGCCGCGCCCTCCGCGGGGATCAGCAGCACTTCCTCGGCCGTGGCGACCAGGGCCGGGCTGGCCGCGTCGGAGAGCACGAAGACGCGCGCGCCACGGGCGTGCGCCTCTTCGGCCGCGGTGACGGTGTTCTGGTACAGCCGCCAGAAGCTGATCGCCACCAGCACGTCGTCGGGCCCGATCCGCGACACCGCGTTGGCCAGGTCGGCGTCGTGCACGACGGTCGCGTCGTACCCGGCGAGCCGCACGTTGTGGGCCAGCGCCGTGCCGATGGCGACGTAGCTGCCGTGGGCCACGATCAGGATTCGCCGCGCTCGCGCCATCGCCTCGGCGATGACGCGGATCTGCTCCTCTTCGAGCCGCCGGTTGAGCACGGCCAGCGATTCCAGGTCTCGTCGCAGCGAGGCGGTGCCCAGCTCTCCCTCGGTGTGCTGGGCGGCGGCGACCTCCGGCGCGCTCAGCGATGACAGGAAACGTGCGCGCAACTCCTGCTGCAGGTCCGACCAGCCGCTGAAGCCGAGCGTCTGCGCGGTCCGGCTCACCGTCGCGACGTTGACGCCGGCCAGTTCGGCGGCCTCGGCGGCGGAGCTGTAGGACACCCGCCGCGGCTGCGTGAGCAGGACCTCCAGCACCGCGGCGCCCTTGGGGCGCAGGCCGCGCTCGGGTACGCGGGCGCGCAGCCAGGTCTCGAAGCCATCAGCTTCCGCGGTGGTGCTTGCGGTCATCGGCCGTCCTTCCTCGTCCTCGCTGGCCGATACACACTGTAATCGCGTCTTCAACGCAACAGATATTGCAAATGCCGACATCCGCACTATATGTTGCCCATCACTCGAATCCGGTGCTGGAACGACCTGGAGGCACCCCTTGTCCCTGCTAGCAAGGCTGGACCGGCTCCCGCTGAGCCGTCCGCACTACCTGTTGCTGCTGCTCGGCGGCCTCGGCTACACCTTCGACGGGATGGACGCCGCCGTGGTGGCCTTCCTGATGCCGAGCGTGCAGGAGGTGTGGGGCCTGACCAACACCCAGCTCGGCCTGGTCGGCTCGGCCGCCCCGTTCGGCTTCCTGTTCGGCGCCACTTGCGCCGGCCTGCTGGGCGACCGGATCGGCCGCCGCAAGGTGATGATGTGGGCGCTGGCCGCCTACGCCCTGTTCTCCGTCATCGCCGCGGTCGCCCCGAACTACGAGATCTTCCTGGTGGCCCGGGTGCTCGCCGGGTTCGGCACCGGTGCCGAGAGCGCGATCATCGCGCCGTTCCTGGCCGAGTTCGTCCCGGCCGCCCGGCGCGGCTGGTTCGTCGGCGCGCTGGCCGGGTTCTTCTCCTTCGGCTTCGTCGGTGCCGCGCTGCTGGGCCGGTTCGTGGTGCAGCCGCTGCCCGAGGGCTGGCGCTGGGCCCAGGTGATCACCGCGCTGCCGATCCTGATGCTGCTCTGGTGGCGGCGTTCGCTGCCGGAGTCCCCGCGCTACCTGCTGGCCACCGGCCGCACCGCCGAAGCCGAGCAGATCGTGGTGGACCTGGAGCGCAAGGTGCAGGCCGCGACGAAGCAGCCGCTGCCGCCGGTGCCCGAGACGGTCGTGGACAAGCCCGCCGAGGCGCGCAAGATCGGCCTGTTCTCCGCGCTGAAGTACCTGTGGAGCGGCGGGATGGCCGGGCGCACCGCGATCACCTGGCTGATCTGGTTCGTGATCACCTTCTCCTACTACGGGTTCTTCACCTGGATCCCGACGCTGCTGGTGCAGCAGGGCATCACGGTCACCAAGAGCTTCGAGTTCTCGATCATCATCTACCTGGCCCAGGTGCCGGGGTACTTCTCGGCGGCGTGGCTGGGCGAGTACCTGGACCGCAAGAACACCATCGCGCTGTACCTGGCGGGTGCGGCGGCCAGCGCGTTCTGGATGTCGCAGATGACCGACCCGGTGTGGATCACCGTCGCGGCAGCGGTGCTGTCGTTCTTCCTCAACGGCACCTACGCGGCGGTGTACTCCTACACCCCCGAGGTGTTCCCGACCTGGATCCGGGCCTCCGGCACCGGCCTGTCCAGCGCGTTCGGCCGGTTCGGCAGCATCATCGCGCCGTCGGTGATCGGCGTCTTCGCGGCCTCGCTCGGCTTCGCGGGAGTCTTCGGCATCACCACCGCGGTGCTCGCCGTCGGCGTCATCTGCACCCTGGTGTTCGGGTTGTCCACGGCGGGACGGTCGCTGGAGGACCTGACCGAACCCGGCTCGCCGAAGGCGGCCGTCCGGTGAACCTGTCCGCTGTGGAAGAAGAGGCCCGGCGGGAGATCGGCGTCCGGCTGTTCACCGTGCTCGCCTGGCTCCCCGGCAGGCGCGTGCTGCACCGGGCGCACACCAGCCACCCCGACCAGTACCCGATCGGCGGTGAGAAGTCCGTCGAGATCGCCGCGGACTGGCTGGACCGCTGCATCAACCGCCAGCAGCCGTTCTTCGGCCCGGACGCCGAGTCGGTCCGCCAGGTCTTCGCCGACCACGCGCTGATCGCGGAACTCGGCTGCGGTTCGGTGATCAACGTGCCGGTGATCGGAGCCGACGGCGCCACGCTGGGCACCCTGGCCCTGCTCGACGCCGAGCACGCCTACGGCCCGGCTCAGGTGGAACGCGCCGTCGAACTGGCCGCTCTCGCCGCTCCCGCGCTGGCCGAACTGGTCCAGCGCCTCGACGACAACCAGGAGGATTCGTGACCGCCCTGCTGCTGCGCTCCGGAAAGCTGCTCGACGTCGAGACCGGCGAGTACGCCGAGGGCGACCTGTTGTGCGCGGACGGCCGGATCGTCGAGTCCGGGCCCGGGCTGACCGCACCGGAGGGCGCGCGGATCGTGGACCTGGCGGGTGCCGCCGTCCTGCCCGGGCTGATCGACGCGCACGTGCACGTCACCGCCGCCACAGCGGATCTCGGTGCGCTGCCGTCCTGGTCGCCCTCCTACGCCGCGGCGCACGCCGGGCGGATCATGGGGCAGATGCTCGACCGCGGCTTCACCACGGTCCGCGACGCTTCGGGTGCCGACTTCGGCCTGGCCGACGCGCAAGCCGAAGGTCTGATCCGCGGGCCGCGGCTGGCGTTCTGCGGCAAGGCGTTGAGCCAGACCGGCGGCCACGGTGACAGCCGCCCGCGCGGGACCGGATTGCACGACGGCCACCAGTGCTGCGCCGGGCTGGGTCGGATCGCGGACGGGGTGGACGCGGTGCGCGCCGCTGCCCGCGACGAGCTGCGCAAGGGCGCCCACCACATCAAGGTGATGGCCGGGGGAGGAGTGGCGTCACCGACCGACCGCATCGACTCCACCCAGTACTCGATGGACGAACTCCGCGCGATCGTGGAGGAAGCCGACGCCGCCAACCGCTACGTGGCGGCGCACGCCTACACGGCGCGGTCGGTCAGCCGGGCGCTGCGGGCGGGCATCCGCTCCATCGAGCACGGCAACCTCATCGACGAGTCCAACCTGCCCGAGTTCCTCGAGCACGACGCGTTCCTGGTGCCGACGCTGGTGACCTACTGGGCGCTCAAGACCGAAGGGCGCGAGTTCGGACTGCCGGAGGACAGCTGGCGCAAGGTCGACGACGTGCTGGGAGCAGGCCTGGCCGCGCTGGAGATGGCCCACCGCGGCGGCGTCAAGATCGCCTACGGCAGCGACCTGCTCGGCGGCATGCACCGCCACCAGAACGAGGAGTTCCGGATCCGCTGCGAGGTCCAGCAGCCGCTGGACGTGATCCGCGCGGCGACCAGCACGGCGGCCGATCTGCTCGGCATGACCGGCGAGATCGGCACCCTCCGCGTGGGCGCCCTGGCGGACCTGGTGGTCGTCGGCGGAGACCCGCTGGCCGACATCGCCAAGCTCGCCGAACCCGAGCACGTCCGCCACGTCGTGCAGGGCGGCCACCTGGTCTCCGGGACCGAGCGCTGAGATCCCGGCCGGATCGGCGGCTCCGCGCGGAACCGCCGATCCGGCCGGGTGTTCCGGCTCAAGCCGGGTGCTTGATGCTCTCGATGATGCGGGGGAAGGCCTCCTTGCCGTACCCGGCGTCGATCTGGCGCTGGATGAGGTTCTGCACCACGTCGATCACCTCGGTGCTGATGCCCTGGGCAGCACTGGCGGCGATGATGTCGTCGAGGCTGGAGAACTCCAGGCTCTGCTGCCCGTCGACGGTGTAGTCCCCGCCGTCGATCACGGCGGCCAGCTGGCCCAGCGATCCGGTCATCGCCGCGATCCAGGCCGATGCCCGCTCGGCGAACGCGCCCGCCGACACGCCCGCGGGCGCCACCATGGCGGCACCGTGCATGAAACCGGCGAACATGACGTACATCCCCGACAGCAGCGCGAGGTCGTACAGCGACGCCACGCCGGCGTCCTCGCCGAAGTACGCGCTCTCGCCCCACAGGTCCAGCAGCGGGCGGTGCTGCTCGAACACCGCCGCCGATCCGCTGTAGAGGATCGACGAACCCGGCCGGCCGATCATCGACGGGATGGCCATGATGCCGCCGTCCAGGTACTCGATGCCGTGCCCGGCGGCCCAGGCGGCGATCTCTCTGGACTGGTCCGGCGAGGTCGTGGTGACGTTGATCAGCGTCCGCCCGGCCAGCTGGTCGACCACCGGATCGAGGGTCTCGTGGACCGAGGCGGCGTCGTACAGGCACGCGATGACCACGTCAGCGGCGGCCACCGCGTCGCGGACCGAACCGGTGGCGACCGCGCCCCGCTCGACCAGCGCACCGGCCTTGCCCGGTGACCGGTTCCAGACCGTCGTCGGGTACCCCGCGTCGAGGACCGCGACGGCCAGCGCACTGCCCATCGCACCCAGACCGAGCAGGCTGACGCGGGTGTTCTTCTCGTTGCTCAACTTCGTTTCTCCTCAGTGCTTTCCGATGTTCGAATCCTTTCCGCAACCGGTAGGCTCGACAAGTACCGACTAATTAGTGGGGTACTTACCTTTTGGGAAGTGAGGCGGGCGGATGGCGAAGGAAACCCGGCGCGGGCCCTACTTCTGCGGCATCGACGCCGCGATGGACGTGGTGTCCGGCAAGTGGAAGGCGCTGATCATCTGGGAGCTGCACGAGCACGGCACCCGGCGCTTCGCCGAACTGCGGCGCGGCCTGCCCGGCGTGACCGAGAAGATGCTCACCCAGCACCTCCGCGAGATGGAGCAGGACGAGCTGGTGCACCGCGAGGTCTACCGGGAGGTCCCGCCCAAGGTGGAGTACTCCCTGACCGAGCACGGCGAGTCGCTCAACCGCGCGCTGGCGCCGCTCGGTGAATGGGGCATCGAGCGCAGCCGCCGCATCGGCGCGGAGACGGTGCACGACGTCGCGAACTGACGGCCGCCTCCGTCCGGGGACGAAGGCGGCCGTCCGGCGCTAGCCGACCACCGGGTCCCAGGTGAGGCGCGCGGCCGAGGTGCCGAGGCCGGTGGGGCGGGGCACCGCGATGTTGTGGCGGAGCTCGGCGTCGAAGTAGCGCCGGCACTCGCGGTGCCAGTTGAGGATCCCGGCCATCCAGTCCTGCAGCTCCGAGGCGTAGCGGGTGAGCGTCGCGCGGGCTTCGGCGTCCAGGTCCCGCTCGGCGAACAGGGCCGGGAGCTCGACGTCCACGGTGCGCTCGAACTGCCGCAGGCGCGCGTCCATCAGGTCGTGCACCACCTGGAAGGCCCGGTCCAGGTCGCAGTCCAGGAAGTTCTGCACCACCAGCACCGCGTTGTGCACCTCGCCCTCGTACTGGATCTCCTTGCGGTAGGAGTACACGTCGTTGACCAGCGTCGCGAAGTCGGTCGCCGAGTTCTCCATCGCCCGGATGGTGCGGGTGCGGTAGATCTCCGGTGGCACGGTCGCGCCGTGGGAGAACCGGGACAGGCTCATGGTGAGCTCGGTCCCGAAGGTGCGGCGCCGCATCTCGACGTAGTCGACCGGGTCGGGGATCCGGTTCTGGTGCTGGTTGTCCAGTTCCCACAGCCAGCTGTCCAGCATCACCTCGACGGTGCCGCGGAACGCCCGGCGCTTGTCCACCGTCAGCGGGCCCGCCGTGCGCAGCCACAGATCCGCGAGCCCGTGCTCCAGCGCGTTGACCGGGACGACGGGACTGCTGCCCTCGACCGGCATGAGCTCCTTGAGGCGCGCGGTGAGCGCTTTGGCGCCCGCCATGTCGCGCGTGTGCCCGAAGACCTGCGGGTAGTAGTCATCGCCGTAGGTGCCCCAGGTCAGCCACGCCGAAGCCAGGTCGATCTCCTCGATGGTGGCGTCCGGATCGAGACCGGCGGCGCAGTGCGGGAGGTCGTTGGCGCGCATCGCCGGCTCGTCCCACACCGCGGGCACGTCGGTGAAGATGCCGATGGAGCGCGCCCACTCGACGGCGTGCTCGCGGGCCAGGTCCAGGTGCGGCGAGAGCGAAACCGGGTACGGCAGCCGGATTTCCCGGTGCGGCACGTGCCCGACCGGCTGGAACGGGGTCCGCGTGTAGCTGCGCATCCGCTGCGGTGCGGTGCTGATCAGCGAGGAGATGATCCGGGCCGCCGAGGTGCCCAGCCCGGTCGGCCCGGCCAGCACGCTGGAGGCGCCGCCTTCGGGGTACCGGCCGGACTGCACGTGCCACTCGTGGCCGCCGGACTGCCAGTCCTGCAAGCCCTTCACGTAGCCGAGCACCGCCAGCCTGCCCGGCGGATCGATGCCCCGTTCGTCGAGCAGCTGCGGCACCTCGGTCAGCGCCGTGTGCTCGAACTGGTGCAACCGCGAGGTCAGCAGGTCGTTGACCGCCTCCGCGGCCTGCTGGGTCGAGCAGTCGAGGAACCTCTCGAAGACCAGCACGCCGTTGCTCAGCTCGCCCTCGTCCCGCACCTCCCGCTCGTAGGAGAACAGGTCGTTGCGCAGGTGCACCGCGTCGGAGAAGGTGTCGCGCAGCACCTGCATCGGCCTGCTCGCGGCGATCTCGGCGGGCACCTCGGCGCCCACCGCGTGCTCCACCAGGTTCGCCGACCACGGCGCGCCACCGACCTTGCGGCGCATCTCGATGTACTCGATGGGGTTGGACAGCCGGTTCTCGCTGATGTTGGTCAGCTCCCACAGCGATTCGTCCAGCAGGTGCTTGGTGTTCTCGGCGAACCGCCGCCGCCAGTCCGCGCTCATCGACGGCACGGTGCGCTCCCACAGGTCCGCCAGCCCGCGCTCCACCGGGTTGGCGGGCTCGGCGGTGATCGGTCCCTCGACCGGCATGAAGGCGGGCAGCCGTTCGAGGTGCTCGCGCGCGCCCGGCAGATCCGGATTCCGCTTGTACAGCTCCACGAAGTGGTCGTCGAAGTAGAACACCCACACGTACCAGTCGGTGATCAGGTCCAGCTCCGCGCCGTCGGCGTCGGGGTGGGTGTAAGCGCACAGCAGCGCGTAGTCGTGCCGGTCGAGATCCGATTCGGTCCAGATGTCCACGCCGTGCTGCGGCGCGTCGATCATGTCCATCCGCCGGGCCCAGGTCTTGCTGTGCTCCCGGGCCCGTTCCAGGTTCGGGTTCAGCCGTGCCGGGTAGGACAGGTAGAACTCCGGCAGCCGGAAGGCCTGCATGGTCCGCGCACCTCTCTGCGATGGTCACCGACCCTGCGCACGAAACCAGTCGCGCCCGCGGCGGCCAATGCCCCGGATGCCCTTCCACACGATCGGGAGGCCGTGTCGCCCGCACGGCCCAGCGCGGGGTTGCGGTCGGTCACCTCCGCTGGTGCACCACTGCTCCGTCGACCATCGTCAGCTCCACCTCGCACCGCCAGATCTCGTTCGGCGGCAAGGCGAACGGGTCGCGGTCCAGCAGCACCAGATCGGCGGCCTTGCCGACCTCCACGGTGCCGGTCTCCCGCTCGGCGTGGTTGACCCACGCGCTGCCCGCGGTGTAGGCGGCGAGCGCGTCGACGAGGTCGAGCGCCTGATCGGGCCGGAACGGCGGGTCGTCGGTGCCGGGCTCGCTGCGGTTGACCGCGACGTGCACGCCCAGCACCGGATCGGCCTCGGACACCGGCCAGTCGCTGCCCGCTGCCAGCACCGCTCCCGCCGCGCGCAGCGAGCGGAACGGGTACTGCCAGCCGGCCCGCCGGTGGCCCAGGCGCGGCACGGTCAGCTCGGTCATCGCGGCGTCGTTGACCGCCCACCGGGGCTGGATCGTGGCCGTCACGCCGAGTTCGCGGAAGCGCGGCACGTCGGAGGGGTGCACGACCTGCACGTGCGCGATCTGGTGGCGGAGGCCTCGTTCGCGCGCACCGGAGAGGGCGTCCAGCACGTCGCGCACCGCGCGGTCGCCGATGGCGTGGAAGTGCAGCTGGAAACCGGCGTCGGCGAGCTCCGGCACCACCTCGGCGAGCAGCTCGGAGTCCACGAAGGACAGTCCGCTGCCGTGCCTGCCGAGGTAGGGGAGCTGCAGCGCGGCGGTGAAGTTCTCGCACACGCCGTCCTGCATGATCTTCACGGTCCCAGCCCGGAACCGGTGTCCGCGCGCCTGACCGCGGCGGTGCCGCAGCTCCTCGATCTGCTCCCTGCCGCGGCCGCGGTCCCACCACAGCGCGCCGCGCACCTTGCCGGTCAGCAGCCCGCGCCGGTCGGCGTCCAGGTAGGTCGCCAGCGTGTCGTCGTAGCCGAGGTAGGGGCCGACGATCGCGTCGTGCCACGACGTCACGCCGCGCGAGTGCAGGTGCCGCTGGCCCTCCAGCAGCCCGGCGAGGTACTCCGCGCCGCCGGTCGTCGGCAGCACCCGCTCGACCAGCCGGGTCGCGCCCTCGTGCAGGGTGCCGGAGGGTTCGCCGTCGGCGTCGCGTTCGACCCGGCCGTCCGGCGGGTCGGGGGTGTGCCGGTCGATCCCGGCGAGCCGCAGCGCGGTGGTGTTCACCCAGGCGCCGTGGTGGTCGCGGTTGAGCAGGTACGCCGGGCGCGTTCCGGTCACCTGGTCCAGAGCGGCCCGGTGCGGTGCGCCGCCGGGGAACTGCGCCATGTCCCAACCGCCGCCGAGCACCCAGCCGGCTTCCGGGTGCGCGCGCTGGTAGGCCTCGACCTGGCGTAGGCACTGCGCGGCGTCGAGGCAGTCGGTGAGGTCGCAGCGCAGCCGTTCGATCCCGCCGTAGACCGGGTGCACGTGGGCGTCGTGGAAACCCGGCAGCAGCAACCGGCCGCGGAGGTCGACGAACTCGGTGCGCGAGGACCAGTGCGCCCGCACGGCATCGCGTCCGACGGCGACGATCCGCCCGTCCCGCACCGCCACCGCATCGGTGAACGACCGGGCGGCGTCCATTGTGGCCACCGGTCCACCGGCGAACACCACATCGCGCATGCCGGGATTGTGTCAGCTCCGCCGAACCGGCACCTCGCCCGACCGAGAACCCGGCCTGCCGCGAACCGCGGTTCCACCGGTGCGTCCGTCCTCCGACGCACCGGAGGACGCGGGTGGCTCGGTCGTCCGGTGCTCGGACTCCGCAATTTCAATGGAAATCAGACTGCTGATTTCCATTGAAATTGCACTCGGCACCTCGGACCGGACGGCTACTGGCGCTGCTCGCCGGTGATCAGGGTGACCGCCTGCTCGCGGACCGGTTCGGCGACCTCGGGGACCCGGAAGCCCTGGCGGCGGATGTGCGCCACGAGGTCGGCCTCCGGGGCGACTCCGTGCTGGCGCAGGTAGTAGCCGACCGCGCCCGGCCAGACCCAGGTGCCGTCGGTGTGGAAGGTCATCGGCACCGACGGGGTCCGGTTCGGGTCGAGCCGGTCGTTGTCGTAGCTGCGCGCCGCCAGCACGATCGGCGCCTGCTCCAGGTAGTCCGCGACCGGCTCCAGCTCGGCCGGGTCGATCGCCGGGCGGTCGGTGATCGGGCGGCCCGAGTCGTCGAAGACCTCCGCGGTGCGCAGCTGCTGCGCCGCGGGGCTGCCCGAGAGCCAGTCCGGGATGGCCGACGCGGGGCGCGGGAAGCGGCTGAGCTCGTCGGCGTGGGCGGCGGCCGGGGGAGCGGTGCGCCAGTTCGGCTCGTAGTCCCCGTTGAAGTCGACGGTGTAGCTGCCGGGGCGCTGCAGCCGGTACAGCGCGCTCACCCAGGTGCCGCGGTCCGGCTGGTACATGCCCTGCCGCAGCCGGCCGAACGCCTCGGCGGCCTCCGCGGGAGGGGCCAGCGGGACGGCGGTGCCGTTGGGCGCGATCAGCTGCGCGACGAGTTCCTGGTGGCCGCCCAGCGCGCGGTACTCGACGGTGGCCTCGCGCCAACCGGGGGGCAGCGCGCGCACGATCAGCCGGCCGATCTCCTGGATCAGCTGCTGCTGCGTCGCCTCGTCCAGCGATCCCGGTAGGTCATGGGGTCGTCCCGGTTGGCTCATGCTCGCATCCTCCCAGCCGCCCGGTGATCTTGGGAGTGGTTTGGTCCAAGTCCCGGCGCGGTTCGCGCTACGCCCTCATCCGTCGCGATCGGAAGCTTAGAACCGCGCATCCCCCGTTCGTGTGACCTGGGGTCCGGATGGTCTTCCGGTGCTGGTCGGAGGCATTTCCGATGGTCTTGTCGGCGGCGGTCGCACACCCGTTCCGATGACGAACGGCTTGTCCGAGAAGTCGATTGTTGACAATCCAAACCGGCCGCCCTTAACTTCGAGCCATCCGGGCTGAAAGCGGGAGGTGGATCATGCGAGCGGAGTCGTACCGAAACCCGCGTCCAGCCCGGTGGTTGTCCTCTTCCTCGCTCTGGCTGCGACATCACTGACCGACCTGATCGGCAGTGGGGCGAGCATCGCGATTCCGCGGCTCGCAGGTAGTTCGATCACTGGTTGCACTCATTCCCCGCCCGGGTTCTCCGCGGCGGGTCAACGCGTACTGGGAAGGAGGTTCGGCCCGTGGCACTCGTCGACCGCGACCCGATGATGCGGGTGATCTGGACGGATCCGGTGACCGGCCGCAACGGTTACCTGGTGGTGCACAGCCTGGTGTCCGGTCTGGCCACCGGCGGGACCCGGATGCGTGCCGGGTGCACCCTGACCGAAGTGGAAGACCTGGCGCGCGGCATGGCGCGCAAGACCGCCGTGTTCGACCTGCCGGTGGGCGGGGCGAAGGGCGGGATCGACTGCGACCCGAAGGACCCGGAGGCCAAGGGCGTCCTGCGCCGCTTCGTGCAGTCGATGCGCCCGTACCTGGACGCGCACTGGGTGACGGCGGAGGACCTCGGGGTGCCGCAGCACCTGATCGACGAGGTGTTCGCCGACGTGGGGCTGCACCAGTCCTACCACGCTGCGATCAGGCGGTCCCCGGACGCCGAGCGCACGCTGCGCCGCGTCCGAGCCGGGCTCAACGCCCCGGTACCCGGCGGGCTGCTGCTCGGTGACGTGGTCGGCGGCTACGGCGTCGCGCAGAGCTGCCTCGGTGTCGTGCACGCGAGGGGCTGGGCTCCCGCCGACACCACGGTCGCGGTGCAGGGCGTCGGCACGATGGGCGGCGGTGCGGCCTACTACCTGCACGAGGCCGGGCTGAAGGTGGTGTCGATGGCCGACGCGGCCGGAACGCTGCACGACCCCGACGGGCTGGACGTCCCGGCGCTGCTGGACGCCCGCGACCGGTTCGGCGAGATCGACCGCGCCCAGGTGCCCGACCACGTCCAGCGCGCGCCGCGCGAAGCGATCCTCGGCGCCGACGTCGACGTGCTCATCCCGGCCGCGGTGTCCTACGCGATCGCCCCGCCGCAGGTTCCGGAGATCAACGCGAAGGTGATCGTCGAGGCGGCCAACACCCCGGTGACGGCCGACGCGGAGGAAATGCTGGCCACGCGCGGCATTCCGGTCATCCCGGACTTCGTGGCCAACGCGGGCGCGGTCGCCTGGGCCTGGTGGCTGCTGCTGGGCCGGGTGGACGCCGACCCGGTGCTGTCCTTCCAGGTGCTGCGGGAGGAGATGCTGGCGAAGATCCCGCCGCTGCTGGCGGCGTGGGACGCCGAAGGGCTCACGCCGCGGGCCGCGGCACTGCTGCTCGCCGAGCAGCGGACCGAGCAGAACCTCGCCGCGGAAGCCCGCGGGCAGGGACTGCTGAGCATTCCCTGAAAACCGGTGCCCGGCGGCGGTGTTGACAGGCGGCGATCGACGTGTGACAACCCGCAGCCGGAGTGCTAGCGTTGCGGTGGTTGCTGTTTTGGTCCCAGCAGTACTGGAAAGTGCCTGCCAGAACGCAGGCACTTTTTTTGTGCGGTGGTGCTCCAGCGCGGCGGGGATCGGCTCGGCGACCTGGGGTCTGCGCAGTGTTGACCCTGGCCAGCAGAATCAGGAGAAACAGGGAATGGCTACCGGTACCGTCAAGTGGTTCAACGCGGAGAAGGGCTACGGGTTCATCACCCCGGACGGCGGCGGCGCCGACGTCTTCGCCCACTACTCCGCGATCGAAGCCTCCGGTTTCCGCACGCTGGAGGAGAACCAGCGCGTGGAGTTCGACATCGCACAGGGCCCGAAGGGTCCGCAGGCCGCGGGAATCCGCACCATCTGACGAAGAGTCGTGCCGATCCGGCACGACGGTGCATCGGAGAGAGCTCTGATGCCGCCTCATGGGGGCGGCAGGTCCGGGCCGTCCGCGGTGCCGGTCTGCCGCCTGCGAGGGCGACCGTTTTTCACCCGTTCCGGGGTAAGCCACCGGGGTAGGCTTTCGAGCCGCTGACGTCTAACCCGGTGCGAGGTCGAAGTGCCCCTGCGTGTGGTTGTCGCCGGTGCTACCGGCGTGGTCGGAAGGACGCTCCTCCCGCTGCTGCGGGAGCGAGGTCATCACGTGACCGCGCTCGTCCGGCGCGTTGACCGGCTGAACGGCTCGACATCGTTCGACGATATCGCCGTAGCCGACCTGCTGGATCCCGACGGGGTGCGGCGCGAGTTGTGCCGCGCCGCACCGGATGTCGTGGTCGACCAGACCTCCGGGATCGGCCGGGCCGATCTCACCGACGGGCGGCACCGCGCCGCGCCTTCCCACGAGCGGGCCTCGAAGAACCTGCTCGACGCCGCGGTGGCGGCCGGTGCGAAGCGCATCATCGGGCAGAGCACGACCGCTGCCTACCGCCCGCACGGCCACGACGTGCTGGACGAGGAATCACCACTGTGGACGGACGCGCCGGGCTGCTGGGGCGAGGCGGTCCGGGCCCAGGTGGCGATGGAGGAAGCGGTCCTGACCTGTTCGGGCATCGAGGGCGTGGCGCTGCGCTACGGCAACCTCTACGGCCCGGGCACGCAGTACGCGCCGGGCGGCGCGGTCCACTCGCGGGTGTGCGGCAGCGAGCTGCCGGTGGTCTCCGAGGGAGTGGGGCTGACCTCGTTCACGCACGTCGAGGATGCGGCCGGGGCGGTGCTCGAACTGCTGGCGAGCGGCGATCCCGGCGCCTACAACGTGGTGGACAACGAACCGGCGGAGGCCACCGAGTGGCTGCCCGCCTACGCGCGGATGGCGGGCGGCCCGGCGCCGGTGTCGCTGACCCTGGAGCAGGCCAGGGCCCAGCTGGACTGGCTGACGGTCCACCAGCTCACCGAGCAGCGCGGCGCGACGAACTTCCGCCTCCGCGAAACCCTGGGCTGGCGCCCGAAGTGGCCCAGCTGGCGAGAGGGCTTCGCCGACCTCTTCGGCCACTGGCCGGGCTGACCGGCGGAACCCCGGCGGTCAGCGCCGCTCGGCCAGCCTGCAGCGCATGTGCAGGAAGAACGGACTGCGCGTCGCCGCAGCCAGTTCGGGAGCGCGCTCGACAGCAGCCGGTTCCGGGCGTGGTTCGAGCAGCTGCTCGATGACGAATCCCGCGTCGTGCAGCGCCTGCGTGTACGCCTCGAGCGGGCGGTTGATGCCGACGAAGGTCATGCGCAGGCCGTTCTGGCGGATCTCGTCGCTGACCCGGTGCTCGGCGAAGTAGTCGGCGTGCTGGTCCGTCCGCGGGCTGCCGGTGACGTGGTCGGGCGGAAACCTGCCCGCATTGTGAGCAGGCCCATTCCGCAGGGTGGACTCCGGGGCCGTTCGGCGGGTTAAGTTCTAGCGGCAAGACCGTTCCCACCGAGGTCGGAGAGTTCACCCGATGACCACCGCCGATGTGCTAGCCCTGCGCGATCTGCTGCCCGACGGGCGCGTTTTCGACGACGTCGACGTGCTGGAGGCCCACCGCCGGGACCGCGCCGGCTTCTGCCCGGCGGGCGCTCCCGCGGCGCTGGTCCGTGCGCGGTCCACTGAGGACGTTTCGGTGACCCTGGAGTGGGCGCACCGCAACCGGGTCCCGGTGGTGCCGCAGGGCGCTCGCTCCGGGCTGTCAGGCGCGGCCAACGCGCTGGACGGCTGCATCCTGCTGTCGCTGGAGAAGATGGACCGCATCCTCGACATCGACGTCTCCGAGCAGGTCGCGGTCGTGCAGCCCGGCGTGGTCAACGGGGTGCTCGCGGCGAAGGTCGCCGAGCACGGGCTGTTCTACCCGCCGGATCCCGGTTCGCGCAGCATCTCCACCATCGGCGGCAACGTGGCCACCAACGCAGGCGGCATGTGCTGCGTGAAGTACGGCGTGACCGGGGACTTCGTCCGCGGCCTCGAAGTCGTGCTGGCCGACGGCCGGGTGATGCGCACCGGTCGCCGCACCGCCAAGGGCGTGGCCGGCTACGACCTGACGCACCTGATCGTCGGCTCCGAAGGCACCCTCGGCGTGGTCACCGAGGTCACCGTGGCGCTGCGCCCGGCCGCCGCGCAGCCGCTGACCGCGGTCGCGTTCTTCCCGACCATCGCCGACGCCGTCCGCACCGTGGCCGGCTACCTGGCCGAGGGCTACCGGCCGTCGGTGCTGGAGTTCATGGACCGGCCCACCGTCAACGCGGTGCAGAAGATCGCCGACCTCGGCTTCCCCGAGGGCATGGCGGGCATGCTGCTGGTGCAGTCCGACCGGGGTGATGCGGCGCCGGGCGACCTCGCCGCCTTCGAGACCGTGGCCCGCACCAACAGCGCTTCGGACGTGGTCGTCGCCGACGACCCGGCGGAGGGCGAGCTGCTGATGCAGGCGCGGCGGCTGGTCGGCGACGCCCACGAGCACCTGGGCCTGACGGTGCTGGTCGACGACGTGTGCGTGCCCCGGCGCAACATGGTGAACCTGGTCGAGGGCCTGGGGCGGATCGCCGAGCAGTACCAGGTCCAGGTGCTGTGCGCCGGGCACGCCGGTGACGGCAACATGCACCCGGTGGTGGCCTTCGACGCCGACGACGCGGCGGAGAGCGTCCGCGCGCAGCAGGCGTTCGACGCGATCATGGCGCTGGGCCTGGACCTGGGCGGCACCATCACCGGCGAGCACGGCGTCGGCCACCTCAAGCAGCGGTGGCTGGGCGAGGAGCTGGACGAGGCGGCCTTGAGCACGCAGCGCGCGATCAAGGCGGCGCTCGACCCGCACAACATCCTCAACCCGGGCCGCGTCCTCCCCGAGTAGGGCGGACGTCAGTCGTGGTCGTATGCGTCGTCGAGCGGGACTGCGCGGTGCTGGTCGGCGAGGTCGGCCGGATCGGCGTCGAGGGGCGCCTCGACCTGCTCCGGCTCCTCGTCCTCGGCCAGTTCATCGACTTGGCGGGCCTGCTCGGCCGCGTCGGTCTCCGGGGTCTCGGGATTCATCGATCCTCCCGTCGGTCGTGGGCGGAACACCCGCCACGGTAGCCATCCGAGGCGATCCGGTCATCCCGAGCGGGCCGGCGGTTGCGAGCGCGACGACCGGTCGCGGCCGGTCGTCGCGCTCGCGGCCGTCAGCCGATGGCCCGGCCCGCGTACTCCGGTGGCGCTTCGACCAGCGAGGCCAGCCGTTCGGCCACCGCCGCCGGGAACGGGCTGGTGCCGCCCTGCGCCTGGTCGACGTGCAGCGCCATGATCTCCTCGGTGGCCACCACGGTGCCGTTCACGGACATCTCGTGGCACAGGCGCACCTTCTTCGCCCCCGCGCCCAGCACGCGGCTGGTGATCACCAGCTCCGCGTCCGGCCCGACCTCGCGCAGGTAGCGCACGTGCGCCTCCACTGTGTACAGCGAGCAGCCGGTGCCGCTGCGGTAGGCCTCGTCCAGGCCCACCTGGTCCATCACCGCGTCGGTGGCGAACCCGAAGGCCAGCACGTAGTAGGCCTCGCTGAGGTGGCCGTTGTAGTCGATCCACTCCGGACGGACCCGCTGGCGGAACTGGCCGAGCGCGGTCACTTCGCGCCCTTCCGCACCTCGTCGACCGCCCGCATCACGGCGATCACCGCGCGGTCGCGGTCGGCGACCAGCTCGGCGATGCTGCGGCCGTCGGCGGCCCGCTCGCAGCCCTGCACCATCGCATCGCGCAGCTCGGTGGTGAGCTCGGGCGCCTCCAGCCGGGTCCACGGCGACTTCAGCGACGGGCCGAAGTGGTCCAGCATGTGCGCCATGCCGCCCTCGCCGCCGGCCAGGTGGAAGGTCAGGCACGGTCCGAGCAGCGGCCAGCGCAGCCCCGGGCCCTCGGTGATGGAGGCGTCGATCTGCTCGACGGTGGCCTCCCCGTTGGCGACCATGTGCAGCGCCTCGCGCCAGATCGCCTCCTGCAGCCGGTTGGCGATGAAGCCCGGCACCTCGCGGTCCATGGTGATCACCGACTTGCCCGCGACCTCGAAGAACTCCGAGGCCCACCGCACGGCCCACGGCTCGGTCCGCTCGCCGCCGACGACCTCGACCAGCGGGATCAGGTACGGCGGGTTGAACGGGTGGCCCACCACCAGCCGCTGCGGGGTCGGGCAGTCCACCTGCATCTCGGTCATGCCGTAGCCCGAGGTCGAGGAGGAGATCACCACGCCCGGCGGGGTGGCCGCGTCGATGCGGGCCAGCAGGTCCCGCTTGAGCGCCAGGTCCTCCGGTGCGCTTTCCTGCACGAACTCGGCGTCCGCGACGGCGTCCGCCAGCGTCGCGGCGATGACCAGGTTGTCGCGGGAGGCGCCCTCGGCCAGGCCCAGCTCGGTCAGCGCGGGCCACGCGGCGTCGACCAGCCGCCGCAGCTTCGCCTCGAACTCCGGAGCCGGGTCCCACGCGGTCACCCGGTAGCCGCGGGCCAGGAAGTGCGCGACCCAGCCACCGCCGATGACACCGGCGCCGATGCAGGTGACCCGGCGCACCGAACCGGGGGAGGGGGTGTGCTCGTTCAACTCAGAATTCCCTTTCGAGGTCTATGCGCGGGCGGCACCGGCCGCCCGAGGTGTGGGGCGGGCGACTTCACGCGAAATCGTCTGGTGCGTTTCCGCTGGTGGTGACCCGTGAGTACTTTGGGTTGCTATAGCCTCACAAAGCACTCACGGGGTCTGACCAGCGGAAACGGATCAATGGCGGTCCCGCGGAGTCGCCGGGGCTCAGCGCTTCTTCAGGCCGAGCTGCTCGCGGGCCTGGTCGGGCGTGGCGATCTTCATGCCCATGCCCTCGACGATGGTCACCGCGCGCTCGACCAGCTGGGCGTTGCTGGCCTTGACGCCCTTGCTCAGGTAGAGGTTGTCCTCCAGGCCGACGCGCACGTTGCCGCCGAGCGCGGCGGTCAGGCCCACCCAGCGCAGCTGGTCGCGGCCGATGGCGAAGCTCGCCCAGTTCGCGCCCTCCGGCAGCATGTTCACCATCGCCTGCAGCAGGCCCGGCTCCGGCGGCGCGCCCCACGGGATGCCCGCGCACAGCTGGAACAGCGGCGGGGCGTCGAGCAGGCCCTCGGCCAGCAGCTGCTTGGCGAACCACAGGTTGCCGGTGTCGAAGATCTCCAGCTCCGGCTTGACGCCCAGCTCCTGGATCCGCTTGGCGCCGGCCCGCAGCATGTCCGGGGTGGAGATGTAGAGCTGGCTGCCCTCGCCGAAGTTCAGCGAACCGCAGTCCAGCGTGCAGATGTCCGGCAGCAGCTCCTCGACGTGCGGCAGCCGGTCCAGGCCGTTGACCAGGTCGGTGCCGTCCACCGGCTTGAGCGGGTCGTCGGGGTCGATGACCAGGTCGCCGCCCATGCCCGCGGTCAGGTTGATGACCACGTCGGTGCCGGTCTCCTTGATGCGCTCCACGACCTCGCGGTAGAGCGCGGTGTCCCGCGAGCCCTGGCCGGTCTCGACGTTGCGGACGTGGATGTGCACCACGGCCGCCCCGGCCTCGGCGGCCTCGACCGCGTCCTTGGCGATCTGCTCCGGGGTCACCGGGACGAACTCGCTCTTGCCGGTGGTGTCACCGGCGCCGGTGAGCGCGGCGGTGACGATCACTTCGCTGGCCATCGGGGCTCTCCTCTCGTGGGCAGGTTCCAGCGCCCGGGCACCGGTGCTGGCGCCCAGGTGGGGTTTCGGGGGATGTCAGTGCCGGACGATCTCGCGTTCGACGTACTCGCGCAGCGCCTTGCGCATCCGCTCGACGGACCGGCCGGGGCGTCCGGCGAGCACCTGGATGCCGAGGCCGTCGATCAGCGCGGTCAGCGTGACGGTCAGCTCCTCGGCGTCGGTGTCGGCGAACACGCCCTGCTCCTGGCCCTGCCGGATGGTGCGGGCGATGGTGTCGTGCCAGCGCGTGTAGGAATCGCTGTGCAGCACCTGCAGATCGGGGTTGAGCGCGCTCTCGTTCCACACCTGCAGCCAGATCGACCACTCCTGGCGCAGCAGCCCCGGCGTGGGCAGCTGCAGCTCCACCAGCCGCAGCAGGCGCTCGTGGGCGTCCTCGACCGCGTGCAGCTCGGCGACCTGCCGGTCGAAGGCCAGCCGCACCGAGTAGCGCAGCGTCTCGGTGAGCAGGTCGTTGCGGCCGGGGAAGTAGTAGTGGATGGTCGCCGCGCTGGTGCCGCACTCCTTGGCCACGTCGGAGACGCGCACCGAGTGGTAGCCGCGTTCAGCGATCAGGTGCCAGGCGGCGTCGAGGATCTGCTGGTAGCGGCTGGCTTCCCGGAGGTCGCCGGGATCGCGAGCGGGCCGGGCGGTGCGCTGCGGCGCGGCGGCCACCGTCTCGACGTCGTCGCCGCCGTTGATCAGCCAGTTCACCGTCACGCCGGTCAGCTCGGCGATGCGGGTGAGCTCGGCCGGGGTGAACCGCCTGGTGCCGGTCAGCGACTTGGACAGCTTGGTGGGGTCCAACCCGATCTGCTCGGCGAAAGCGCGCTGGCTCCCGGGGTACTGGCGCAACACGTCGCGCACCCGCTGGCGCAACGCAGCCGTCGTGTCCTGCACGAGACGGAACGCTAACAGCACATTGCGAGAATCGCAATGATCCGACCGTGTTGCGATCGTCGGCCGTCCTGTCGAGTTGCGGAATATGCCTAGCTAGAAGCGGTCGATCGGGGTCGTCGCGCGGTCTCTCGGGCGGTCTACGTGATTGATAAGTCAGTCGGTCGCAATGCTGGGCCGCATCGGGTAGTGCGAGCCTAGAACGAACGTGCTGAGCTGAATCCGTGGACCCGACCGAGTCGAAGACGCGAACCGACGAGCCGTCCGCCACCCGCTGGCGAGTGCTGGCCGTCTGCCTGATCGCGGGATTCATGACGCTGCTGGACGTCAGCATCGTCAACGTCGCGCTGCCGTCCATCCAGCAGGGCCTGGACGCGCCCGCCGCCGCGCTGTCCTGGGTGGTCTCCGGCTACGCGCTGACCTTCGGCCTGGTGCTGGTGCCCGCGGGCCGGCTGGGCGACGACCGGGGCCGGAGCAGGATGTTCCTGCTGGCGCTGGGCGCGTTCACGGTGGCCAGCGCGCTGGCCGGATTCGCGATGACACCGCTGTGGCTGGTGGTGGCCCGTCTCCTGCAGGGCGTGGCGGGCGGACTGCTCAATCCGCAGGTGCTCGGCCTGATGCAGCAGCTGTTCCACGGTCGTGAGCGCGGCAAGGCCTTCGGCCTGTTCGGCGCCGTGGTGGGCATCTCCACCGCGATCGGCCCGCTGCTCGGTGGCCTGATCATCCAGCTGGCGGGCGCGGAGCACGGCTGGCGCTGGGTGTTCTTCGTGAACCTGCCGATCGGCGCGGCGGCGATCCTGTACGGGATGCGCGTCCTGCCGCGCGACACCCGGCGGGAGGCGGCCCGGAGCCTCGACCTGGTGGGCGTGCTGCTGCTCGGCGGCGGCCTGCTGTGCCTGCTGCTGCCGCTGGTCGAGCAGGAGGGCGGCGGCAGCAGCCCGTGGTACCTGCTGATCGTCGCGGCCGTGCTGCTGGCGTCGTTCCCGGTCTGGGAGCACTGGTACCGCAAGCGCGGGAACCACCCGCTGGTGAACCTGCGCCTGCTGCGGATCCGCAGCTACTCCTTCGGAGCCACCCTCGGCCTGCTCTACTTCGCCGGGTTCACCAGCATCTTCTTCGTGCTGGCGGTGTACTTCCAGCGCGGCCTGGGCTACTCGGCGCTGCAAGCCGGGCTGGCGCTGACGCCGTTCGCGGTCGGTTCGGCGGTGTCCTCCGCGCTGGGCGGCCGGATCGTGCACCGCATGGGCCGCCACCTGGTGATCATCGGCCTGCTGGCGGCCCTGCTCGGCCTCCTGGCCACGGACGTCCTGCTGGCCACCCACCCCGGCCCGATGGCGGGCGCGGTGACGGCGGTGCCCCTGCTGGTGGCGGGAATCGGCAGCGGCCTGGTGATCTCCCCGAACCAGACGGTGACGCTCAGCGAGATCGACGTGGCCCACGGCGGAACGGCGGCGGGAGTCCAGCAGACCGGCCAGCGCATCGGCTCGGCGGTGGGCACGGCAGCGGCCTCCGGTCTCTTCTTCGGAGTCCTGAGCACCAGCGGCTTCGACGCGGCGATCACCAGCGGCCTGATCGTCTCGATCGCCTTCGTCACCGCGGCCCTGCTGGTGGCGCTGGCCGAGGTCGTCCTGGCCCGCCGCAAGCCTTCGGCAGCTCAGGCCTCGTGAGTGGTTTGGGGCGCCATGGCACCCCAAACCACTCACGGACCATCACCAGCCAAAACATCAAGCCTTGAGGGAAGCCAAGAAAGAACCCCAAGCACCGCTCCCGAAGCTCAGCACGCCGTCATCGGGTGCCTTGGAGTCCCGGACCCGGACGGTGCTGTCGAGTAATCGGACCTCGACGCAGTTGTCGCTGGCAGCGGCACTCTTGGAGCTCTTGAACCATCCCGTGTCCCGGGTAAACCGCGGCATGATCAGCCACCCCTCATGATCCCGTCGATCAGCTGACGTGACGCCTGCGCGCTCAGTGCGAGGTCGCGGAGCCGTCGGAAGACGCGAAACATCGTCGCAGTATCGGCTTCGTCGTGGAAGTAGGTGGAGGGGCCGTAAACGACGTTCGCGAAGGCGACCGGCGAGCCTTGCCCGCTGAACTCGAACAGGGTGAAGCCACCTCCGCGAGCCGGATTCTGGTAGCTCTCGCGGGGCAAGACCTGGATGGACAGATCTGCTCGTCTGCCCAGCAGATCGAGGAGATGTGCCAGTTGGTCGCGCATGATCTCTGGACCACCGACCCGCGAGCGAAGGGACTCTTCAGTCAAGACGAATGACATCTTCTTGGCGGGTGATGCATCGAATGTGCGCTTCTGGCGATCGAGGCGGAACGCAACGCGTTGCTCCAGTTCGGCTTCCGATGACCGCCACCAGATCCCGTCGCCTTCGTCGATGAGTGCTCTGACGTACTCGGGCGTTTGCAGCAGCCCAGGCACCATCCCGCATTCGTAGCTGCTGATCTCCGCGGCGCTGGCTTCGAGGTCGGCGAAGCGCTGGAAGGCGCCGGGGAGGAGGTCGGTGTAGGTGCGGCCACGTTGGCGTCTCCGGGCTTGGGCGCCCAGCGCGAGCGCCGTTTCGCGCTCGTCTCCGGAGACCTCGTAGAAGTCCAGGAGCTTGCCCAGGTCTTCCTGGCTGAGCGTGCCCTTGCCGTCTTCCAGCTCGACGATGCGGGAGCGGACTCGGCCGATCGCTTCCGCTGCGGCTTGCTGGGACATGCCGGATTCCTCGCGGATCCGGCGCAGCGTCAGGCCGAGTTGGCGGCGCTCCAGGGTTTGGCGGGCTCGCGCCATCGACGACCTCCAGGATCTCGAAACACCCGATCAGGGACGTGACCTTAGCGCGACGGTCGCCCTAATCTTAACGCGACGGTCGCGCTAAGCGATTGTTTGGCTCCAGCGAGTCACCATAGTCGTCCACTGAGGAAGGTCGGGAGCATGGGCGTGTGCCAGCAGTCCGGGATATTCATCGACTCGTTCGTAGCGATGGAGCAGGAGGTGCCGATGCGCTACGAGCTCGATCGGCACAACGACGTCGTGGTCCTCTACTGTGGACCGAACAGCGAGTACGTCCTCACCATCGGCCGCGAAAACCTCGCCAACCTCATCTCCATCGGCACCGAGGCGATCCGCGAACTCTCCGCCACCTGAACGGGGCATCCAAACGAAGCGAAGGGCACCTTCTAGCGAGTCACTCGCCAAACGGTGCCCTTCGCGTCGACTCGACCGCGCTAGTCGCGGGCGGTGTCCGGGGTCTGCTTGGACAGGCGGGCGTTGCGGTAGCCGTAGGCGAAGTAGATCAGCAGGCCGAGGGCCAGCCAGGCCGCGAAGCGGAGCCAGGTGATGATGTCCAGGTTCGTCATCAGGTACAGGCAGGCCAGGGCGCTGAGGATCGGCAGCCAGGGCGACAGCGGCACCCGGAACGGGCGGTGCAGGTCCGGTTTGGTGCGGCGCAGGACCGGGACCGCCAGCGAGACGATCACGAAGCCGGACAGCGCGCCGATGCTCACCATGTCGGCCAGCTCGGAGATCGGGATGAACCCGGCCATCAGCATGATCACCACCGCGCCGCCGATGGTCATCCGGTGCGGCGTGCCCCACTTCGGGTGCACCTGGGAGAGCTTGGGCGGCAGCAGGCCGTCGCGGCTCATCGCGAAGCCGATGCGGCCGATGGTGACCAGCTCGACCATCATCACCGAGGTCAGGCCCGTCACCGCGCCCAGCGCGATCAGCGCGCCCACCCACGGCTGGCCGACCGACTGGAACGCCGCCGCCAGCGGGGCGCCCTCGTCGATCTGCCGGTAGTCGACCATCGCGCTGAGCACGAACGCGACCAGCACGTACAGCAGGGTGCACACGATCAGGCTGCCGAGCAGGCCGACCGGCAGATCGCGCTTGGGGCGCTTGGTCTCCTCGCCGAGGTTGGCCAGCGCCTCGAAGCCGGTGTAGGCGAAGAACACGATGGCCGCCGCGGTGAACACGCCGCCGATGCCGTACATCGACTGCTCCATGCCGAGCACGACCTGCACCAGCGGTTGCTCCAGCGCGCTCGCGGTCTCGGCGGCGGGCTGCGCGGGCGGCACGAACGGGTCGAGGTTGGCCCCGTTGAAGAAGAACAGGCCCGCGACGATCACCAGCACGCACACCGCGACCTTGACCACGACCAGCGCGTTGGTCACCCACGACGACTCGCGGATGCCGATCACCGCGATCACGGTGAGCGCCGCGATGATCAGGATCGCGCCGACGTTGACCGTGGCGTCCTCGCCGAACCACTCCGGTGGCAGGCCGAGCAGGTTCGCCACGTAGCCCGACCAGCTGCGCGAGACCACCGCGGCGCCCAGGGCGAACTCCAGCAGCAGGTCCCAGCCGATGATCCACGCGAACAGCTCGCCCAGCGTGGCGTAGCCGTAGGTGTAGGCGCTGCCCGCGGTCGGCACCGCTGAGGAGAGTTCGGCGTAGCACAGCGCGGCCAGCGCGGCGACGACACCGCCGATCACGAAGGACAGCACCACGCCGGGCCCGGCGTGCTCCTTGGCCTCGATGCCGGCCAGCGTGAACACACCGGTGCCGATGATGATGCCGATCCCGAAGCCGACCAGATCCTTGCCGGTCAGCCTGCGGATCAGCCCGCTGCGCTCACCGCGGGTCAGGATGTCCTCGACGGGCATCGTTCGGAAGACGCTCACGGGCAAGCACGGTAAGCGAGGCCTGCCGAGATGGCGCGACCGGAGTCGCGTTGCGTGATCGTATCGGTACGAAAGGTGACGCTAGGTGTCCGCGAGGTGTCTGCGGGTGATCCGGATCAACCCGGCGAACGGGCTGTTCGTGCAGCTGGGAGGCACGAACAGCCCATTCCGCCCGCCGCTCAGGCCGGCACGGATGCGGTGTCCCGCTGCCACACCCGGTGCTGGGCGAGCGCGGCGGCGAACTCCTCGACGAACCCCTCCGGCAGCGCACCACCGGTGTGCGCGGCCATGATCACGCCGAGGTCGGTCACCACGCCGTCACCACCGGAGGGCTCGCGCGCTTCAGCGACTCCGGCGCGCCGCAGCAGCTCCATGCCCTCGTCGCTGGCCGCGACCGGCTTGTGGTGCTTGTACGCCTCGGCGACGAAGTGCACGACGTGCCCGTCCTCGGACAGGGCGCGCACGCTCTCCGCGCCGCCCGGCACGATCACCCCGTCGTAGAGCACCGACATCATGGTGTGCACTGCCCGGTCCGCGCTCACCTCGTCGCCGTCGGTGCCGCTGATCTTGCCGTCGCGCAGGCCCAGCACCTCCGCCAGCGCGCCGCGCTCGGCCAGGCCGCGCTGGATCTGCGTCACCTCCCCGGTGTCCACGCCGTCGGCGACCAGCACCGCCACCTTGCGGCTAATGATCGTGTCGGTGCGCGAGTTGGCCAGGCTCAGCGCGGGGGAGCTGCGGCCGTGGTTGGGCCGGCCGCCGCTGGGCGGCGCCACGCCGACGCCCTCGGCCACCGCCGCGGCCAGCTCGTGGTCGACGTTCTCCAGGTGGTCGACCACGTTGGCGCGCACGTGCTGGTGATCGACCTTGCCGAGCTCGAAGCGGAACGCGGCGATGATGTGCTCCTTCTCCCAGGACGCCATGCTGTTCCAGAACAGCGTGGCCTGGCTGTAGTGGTCCTTGAAGCTCTCGCTGCGCTTGCGGATCGTGTAGCCGTCCACCTTCTGCTGGTAGTGCCGGAACACGTCCTCGTCGGCCAGCGCCGGGCAGCCGCCGGAGAGGCTGTTCTCGGTGTAGCTCGTCCGGCCTCGGTGGATCCGCTGCTGGCCGAAGCCGTCGCGCTGGTTGGTGGCCACCTCGGCGGTCGGCCGGTTGATCGGGATCTGCGCGAAGTTCGGGCCGCCGAGCCGGATCAGCTGGGTGTCGAGGTAGGAGAAGTTGCGCGCCTGCAGCAGCGGGTCGTTGGTGAAGTCGATGCCCGGCACCACGTTGGCGGTGTGGAAGGCGACCTGCTCGGTCTCGGCGAAGAAGTTGTCCGGATTGCGGTCCAGCACCATCCGGCCCACCGGCCGCACCGGCACCTCCTCCTCCGGGATGATCTTGGTGGCGTCCAGCAGGTCGAAGTCGAAGTCGAACTCCCGCGACTCGTCGACCAGCTGCACGCCCAGCTCCCACGTCGGGTACTGGCCGGCCTCGATCGACTCCCACAGGTCGCGCCGGTTGAAGTCGGCGTCGGCACCGGCGATCTTCTGGCACTCGTCCCACAGCAGCGAGTGGCTGCCCAGCAGCGGCGTCCAGTGGAACTTCACGAAGGTGCCCTCGCCGTTGGCGTTGACCAGGCGGAAGGTGTGCACGCCGAAGCCCTGCATCATCCGGTAGCTGCGCGGCAGCGCCCGGTCGGACATCAGCCACATCATCATGTGCAGCGTCTCCGGCTGCAGCGCCACGAAGTCCCACAGCGTGTCGTGCGCCGACGCGGCCTGCGGCATCTCGTGGTGCGGCTCGGGCTTCACCGCGTGCACGAAGTCCGGGAACTTGATCCCGTCCTGGATGAAGAACACCGGCATGTTGTTGCCGACCAGGTCGTAGTTGCCCTGCTCGGTGTAGAACTTGGTGGCGAACCCGCGCACGTCGCGGACCGTGTCGGCCGAGCCGCGGGAGCCCGCGACGGTGGAGAACCGCACGAACACCGGGGTGCGCTGGTTCGGATCGGTCAGGAACCGCGCCACGGTGTGCTCGCCCAGCCAGCCGTCGTAGGGCTGGAAGTACCCGTAGGCCCCGGCGCCGCGGGCGTGCACCACGCGTTCCGGGATCCGCTCGTGGTCGAAGTGCGTGATCTTCTCGCGGGCGTGGAAGTCCTCCAGCAGCGTGGGCCCGCGCTCGCCGGCGGTCAGCGCGTCGTCGGTGTGGTCGACGCGCACGCCCTGCTGGGTGGTCAGCTTCGTGCCGGTGAGGTCCTGGCGGACCTCGTCGAGCTGTCGTTGTTTGTCGTTCTCGTTGCCCATCGCGGCTGGCTCCCCTCGGTGTCGGCTGAGACCGCCCATCAGGTTTCCCGCCTGGGCCGAGGGGTATGCCCGTTCAGGACCCGAGTGCGGCGGGCAGCCAGTGCAGCAGTTCGGGGGCACCGGCCACGATGAGGAAGTGCGCGCTGCGGCCGAGCAGGCTCGCCGCCAGGAAGCCGAGCAGCGGCAGGCCGGCGGCTCCGCAGAGCAGGCACATCAGGCTGTAGGGCGGGATGCCGGGGATCGCGGTCAGCGCCAGCACGCCCAGGCCCCACCAGGGGCGCTCCACGGTGCGCTGGTGGAACTTCTCGAACCAGCCGGCCCACCGGCTGCCCTTCCGCTTGGCCTCCAGCCGCTTGAGCAGCCGCTCGCCGAGCGCGAACCCGCCCCGGCCCGCGAAGTAGAACAGGGTCTTGCCCGCCACCTGGCCGACCGCGGCGGCGAGCCCGAACGCCCACCAGCTCACGCCATCCACTGTGGACACCACGCCGAGCAGGTAGAGCTCGATGTTGACCAGCGGGAAGAAGCTGCCCAGCGCAGCGGTGCCCGCGGTGGCCAGCAGCCACCCGATCATCGGACCACCCGCTCGCGCGGCGGAGCCAGGCGGTCGATCACGTCACGCACTCCACAACGACCGGAACAGGACGACCCAGCCTAACGACCGCACCCATCCGCCATCCGGTCGGGGACGAGGTGTCGATTTCGCACGGAATCGACACGCCTCTAGCCGCGCGCGGTCCCTAAGCAGGGAGAAGCCTTGGTGCCTCGGTCGGAGGTCCGTCACTCGGCCGGGGAAGTCGGTTCGGCGTCGGGGTCCCAGGAGAGGAGGCGGACCCGGCTGACCGTGCGCAGGTGGCGGCGCATCGCGGCGACCGCCGCGCGGGCGTCTCCGGCGTGGATCGCCTCGGCGATGCGCTCGTGCTGGGTCAGGGACTTGTTCGGGCGGTCCGGCTGGCGCAGGGATTCCTGGCGGCTCTCGGCGATCTCGGTGGCGATCGTGCGCATGAAGTCGGCGAGCAGGGAGCTGTGCGCGGCGGCGGTGATCGCGGCGTGGAAGCGGCGGTCGCCCTCGCTGCCGAGCTCGCCGTCGGCGATCTCGCGGCGCATGTCCGCCAGTGCGGCGTCGATCTCGGTCAGGTCCGCCTCGGTGCGCCGCTGCGCGGCCAGCTCCGCGGTCTTGGTCTCCAGCGCTTCGCGCGCGTCCAGCACGTCGGGCAGGCGGCGCTTGCGGGCCACCAGCTCGTCGACCGGCTCGACGTCCAGCGACTCGCGGCGCAGGTAGGTGCCTCCGCCGTGCCTGACCTCGACCAGCCCTTGCACCTCGAGCACCACGATGGCCTGCTTGACCGAGGCGCGGCTGACGCCGAGCTGCTCGGCGAGCTTGCGCTCCGGCGGCAGGCGGTCGCCCGTGCGCAGGCCGGAGGCGGCGACGTGCTCGCGCAGCCGCTGCACGACCTGCTCGTACAGGCGCGGGCGGGCGAGCGGGCGCAGGGCGTCGGACACCGGGTTTCCTCCAGGCGGGGAAGGGGATCGGTGATCAGGCTAACACCGGGGTTTCGGTCCAGTGGCTGAGCCAATTTTCGCACAGTCGCTTGACGGCGGTGGTTCGCGGCGCAAAAGTGGTCTGGCCAGTGGACCAATGATCGTGGAGGTGGCCGGTGCTGTTCCCGAAGTTGCGGCAGCCGGATGGCGCGGAGGCGCTGCGCTTCGGCGCGCGGGCGCTGGACTACCAGGAGCTGGCGGGGGTGGCCGCGGCGATCGCCGAGCTGGTCGCGGGCCGGCAGCGCATCGCGGTGTGGGCGACCAACGAGCTGGAGACCTGCGCGGCCGTGATCGGCGGGCTCAGCGCGGGTGTCGCGGTGGTGCCGATCAACCCGAAGGTGGGGGAGCGCGAACTCGCGCACATCCTGAGCGACAGTCAGCCGGAACTGCTGCTGGCCGCGCCGGGATTCCGAGCACCGGACGGGCTCGGCGACATCCCGGTGCACGAGGTCGACCTGAGCGCTCGCGGTGGTGAGCTGCCGCCGGAGGCCGACGAGGACGCTCCGGCGCTGATCGTCTACACCTCGGGCACCACCGGCCCGCCCAAGGGCGTCGTGCTGCCGCGCCGCGCGCTCAGCGCCAACCTCGACGCGCTGGCCGAGGCGTGGGAGTGGACCGACGAGGACGTGCTGGCGCACGCGCTGCCGCTGTTCCACGTGCACGGCCTGATCCTCGGCACGCTCGGGCCCGTGCGGTTGGGTGGCGCGGTGCACCACTTGGGCAAGTTCTCCTCCGCGGCCATCGCCGAGGAGCTCGCCGGGCCGGCGACCATGATGTTCGGCGTGCCGACGATGTACCACCGGCTGGCCGAGGACGCCGAGCGCGACCCGGAGATCGGGAAGGCGGTCGGAAAGGCGCGGCTGCTCGTGTCGGGCTCGGCGGCGCTGCCCGCGGTCGAGCACGAGCGGATCGAGCGGCTGACCGGGCAGCGGGTCGTGGAGCGCTACGGCATGAGCGAGACGATCATGAACTGCGGCGTGCGCGCCGACGGCGACCGCAGGCCCGGTTACGTGGGCCGCCCGTTCGCCGGTGTCGAGCTCAAGCTGGTCGACGAGCAGGGCGCGGAGATCGAGGTCAGCGACGACGAGACGGTCGGCGAGATCCTGGTCCGCGGCTCGAACCTGTTCAGCGGCTACCTCAACCGCCCCGACGCCACCGCCGCGGCGTTCGCCGACGGCTGGTTCCGCACCGGCGACGTGGCCACCCGCGCACCGGACGGCTACATCCGCATCGTCGGGCGCAAGGCCACCGACATCATCAAGAGCGGCGGCTACAAGATCGGCGCGGGCGAGATCGAGAACTGCCTGCTGGAGCACCCGGCGGTCGCCGAGGTCGCGGTCACCGGCGAACCGGACGCCGACCTGGGCGAGCGGATCGTGGCCTGGATCGTGCGCGCGCCCGGTCAGGAGGTCACCGACCAGGAGCTGGCCGACCACGTGGCCCGGCTGCTGACCCCGCACAAGCGCCCGCGCGTGGTGCGCTACCTGGACGCCCTGCCGCGCAACGAGATGGGCAAGGTGCAGAAGAAGGCCCTGCGGCATGACTGAGCTCAGCGCGGCTCGCGCGCTGGTCGGGTCGATCGGCCGGGGATTCGAGGAGTTCGAGCCCCCGGCGGTCGCGAACGCGGTCGATGGCCCGCTGGGCTGGCCGGGCTACGACGACCAGCGCGCCCGTGCGGCCGACCGCAGCGGCGCCGCTGAATCGGTGCTCTGCGGTCGGGCTCAGGTGGGTCAGCTGCCTGCGGTGCTCATCGCGTTCGACTTCGCCCACCTCGGCGGATCGGTCGGAGAAGCAGCGGGCGCGCGGATCGTGGCGGCCTTCGCGCGGGCCCGGGAGCTGCGGCTGCCGGTGATCTCGCTGGTGGCCTCCGGTGGCAGCCGGATGCAGGAGGGCATCTGCGCCCTCCGGCAGCTCCAGGAGATCGCGCGCGCCTGCCTGCTGACCCGGCGGGACGGGATCCCGCACATCACGGTGCTGCGGAATCCGACGACCGGAGGCATGTGGGCGGCGCTGTCGGCGGCCGCCGACGTGGTGCTGGCCGAGCGCGGCGCAGCGGTGGCCTTCGGCGGCAGCCGCGTGCGCAGCGCGACCGAGACGGGGGAGGCGTTCACCGCCGAGGGCAAGCTCGCCGACGGCCAGGTGGACCGGCTCGTCGACCCCGCCGAACTGCCCCCGGTGCTGGCCGAACTGATCCGGCTGCTGCACCCGCAGCGGTCGGCCTCGCTGCCGGCACCGGTGCCGAAGTCGCTGGCCGGCGGCGAGCCACCAGCGACGGGTTGGGAAGCGGTCCAGCGCGCCCGGGCAGCCGACCGGCCGCGCGCCCGGGCGTACCTGGACGCCTACTTCTCCACCCGCTTCGAGATCAGCGGCGACCGCGCTGGCGGCCGCGACGAGGGAATGCTCTGCGGCTTCGGCGAGCACGGAGGCCGCACGATCGCCTTCGCCGCGCAGACCGGCACCGCCAACACCCCGCCCGGCTTCCGCACGGCGGCTCGGCTGATCGCACTGGCCGACCGGCTGGGCATCCCGGTGCTGACGCTGGTGGACACCCCGGGCGCGGCCAACGACGCGGCGGCCGAGCGCGGCGGAGTCGGCCCCGCGATCGCGGAGCTGTTCACGGCCGTGGCCGACGCGCAGGTGCCGATCACCACCCTGGTCATCGGCGAAGGCGGCTCCGGAGGAGCGCTGGCCCTGGCAGCACCAGGCCGAACCTGGATCACCGCCGACGCCTACTTCGCGGTGATCGCCCCGGAATCCAGCGCAGCGATCCTGAAACGAGACCCAGCACAAGTACCCGACCTCGCCGACCACCTGCGCCTACGCCCCCAAGACCTCGTCAACCTGGGCTTCGCCCGAACCATCGCCGACTGACCTCCTGCGCATCAGCGGCATGGGCGGTCCCCGGCTGACCTACGCTGACCGTCGTGTTCTCGCTGATCGAACCGCCGGTGTTCTCCCGATTGCGGCGAGCGGAGCGGGTTCTGGTCGCTGGAGCCGGAGGCGGCTTCGACGTGTACGCCGGACTGCCGCTGGCGCTGGCCCTGCGAGCTCTGGGCAAGCAGGTGCACCTGGCCAACCTCACCTTCAGCGATCTGCGCAGGCTGGATCCGGCGGAGTGGGTGGAGCCGGGCGTGGCCGCGGTGACACCGAATTCGCCGGGGCGGGACGACTACTTCCCGGAACGCACTCTGGCCCGCTGGCTTGCCTCTCGAGAACTGCCTTCGACGGTGCACGCCTTCCCGAAGACGGGAGTGCGTCCGTTGCGGGCCGCCTACAGCGCCCTGGTCGCGCGGCTGGGTCTGGATGCGATCGTGCTGGTCGACGGGGGTACCGACATCCTGCTGCGCGGGGATGAGGCGGGACTGGGCACGCCGGAGGAGGACATGACCAGCCTGGCCGCCGTGGCCGGACTCCCAGGTGATCTGGAACGGCTGGTGGTGTGCCTGGGCTTCGGCATTGACGCCTACCACGGGGTGTGCCACGCGCACGTGCTGGAGAACCTGGCCGGGCTGGAGCGCGACGGCTCCTACCTGGGTGTTCTTTCGATCCCGGCGAACTCCGCCGAGGGTGCTGCCTACCTCGATGCCGTCGCGCACGCGCAGGACGCCACGCCGCGGCGACCGAGCATCGTCAACGGGCAGATCGCGGCTGCGATCCGAGGCGAGTTCGGAGACGTGCACATCACCGACCGCACTGGTGGCAGTGAGTTGTTCGTCAATCCGCTGATGGGGATGTACTTCACCGTCGACTTGCCCGGTCTGGCCCGCAGCATCGGCTATCTCTCCCAGTTGGAGCACACCGACCACGCTCACGAGGTCGTCCAGGTCATCAGGGCCCACCACAAGGCCGCGCACTCCCGGCCGCGGCGCAGCATCCCGCATTGAGAGCGAGTCGGCGGCGGCGCCTGGATGCCCCGAGGTCACCTCGCCCTGGGCTTCGCGTCGTCGCACGCGGCCGCCTCGCCCTCCTGTGGACGCGTCGCTACTTGACCGCATCCTTGGGCGAGGCGATCCGTTCCTGCCATGCTCGACCGGGACCGGTGCGGTTCACGCAGGCGTACCTGCGTGCATGCTTCCAACGCCCCATCCATAGCTCCCGACGGGTGGGGTGAGGCCAACGGATCGTTGCGGTCGGTGATCAATGCCACCTCGATGGTGGGGAGATACGGGCACGTCCGTGTTCTAAACTCAGGCTCGCCTGACAAAGGTTAGGCTTGCCTGAGTTTCAGAAGGTGCGATGAACCGGACGGGGATCGGCGGCGCGGTCGCCATCGTGACAGGCGCGGGCCAGGGTATCGGTGCCGCGGTGACCGCTGCGTTCGCCGGGCTCGGCGCGACCGTCGCCGCGGTGGACCGCGACGGTGAGAAGGTGGCGGCCGTCGCCGCGCAGCTGGGCGAGCGGGTGCGGGCCTACCAGGCCGACGTGGCCGACTCGGCGGCCGTGACCGACGTCGTGGAGCGGGTGGAGGCCGAGGTCGGGCCGATCGGCGTGCTGGCCAACGTCGCCGGGGTGCTCCAGGTCGGCACGGTGCAGGAGATCAGCGACGAGGACTGGCAGCGGACCTTCGCGGTCAACACCACCGGGGTGTTCAACTTCTCCCGCGCGGTCTCCAAGCACATGATCGCCCGGCGGCGGGGTTCGATCGTCACCGTCAGCTCCAACGCCGCGGGCGTGCCCCGCCACGGCATGGCCGCTTACGCCGCGTCCAAGGCCGCGGCCACGCTGTTCACCAAGTCGCTCGGGCTGGAGCTGGCCGAGCACGGCATCCGCTGCAACGTCGTCGCTCCCGGCTCCACCGACACCGACATGCAGCGCGGGATGTGGGCCGACGAGCGCGGTGCCGAACGGGTCATCGCCGGTTCCCCCGAGACCTTCAAGGCAGGCATCCCGCTGCGCAAGCTCGCCACTCCGGAGGACATCGCCGACGCCGTGGTGTTCCTGGCCTCCGATCAGGCCCGGCACATCACCATGCACGACCTGTACGTCGATGGCGGCGCCACGCTGCGCGCCTGATTCCTGCCGCGAACTCCGAAAGGTTGCCATGACCACCATCGACAGCGATATCGACAGCATCGACCTCGTCGCCGACGACGCGGCGGCCCGGTTGTTGTCCGCCTACGAGGCGGGCTCGTCGTTCCTGTTCTCCACGCCGCGCGGCGTGCTGCTGGCCCGCGGTGTCGCCGCGACGGTCCCGAAGACGCTGTGCGCGCGGGAGAACCTCCCGCAGCGGGTCTCGGAGTTCTTCAACAGCGCGGCGGAGTTCGGCCACCGCAACCCGATGGTCGTCGGCGCGGTGCCGTTCGGCAACAACCTGCCCGCGCACCTGGTGCTGCCCGAGGACGTGCTCCGCGCCGAGCCGCTCAACCTCGTCGTCCCGCGCACCCCGCGCGGTGGCGGGCTGGACTGCGAGGTCCGCCCGGTGCCCGCTCCCGCCGAGTACGAGCGCGGCGTGAGCCGCGTGCTGCGGCGGCTGGAGGACGGTGAGCTGAGCAAGGTGGTGCTGGCGCGGTCGCTGGAGCTGACCGCCGCCGAGCCCATCGACGTGCGCACCGTGCTGCAGAACCTGGCGCTGGCCGATCCCGCCAGCTACACCTTCGCGGTCGACCTGCCCAAGCGCGGCGAGGACGGCACCCGCGACAGCTTCGGCCCGCAGCCGCTGCTGCAGCGCACCTTCCTGGGCGCGAGCCCGGAACTGCTGGTGTCCCGGCGCGGCATGCGGGTGCGCTCCAACCCGATGGCCGGATCGCGCCCGCGCAGCACCGACCCGGTCGAGGACCGGCGGCGCGCCGCCGAGCTGTCCACTTCGGACAAGGATCTGCGGGAGCACAGGGCCGTGGTGGAGGCGGTGGCCGAGGCGCTGCGCCCGTACTGCCGCGAGCTGCGGGTGCCCGAGCCGTCGGTGATCAGTACCGCCGCCATGTGGCACCTGGCCACCGAGGTCACCGGTGAGCTGCGCGATCCCGCGACCTCGTCGCTGGAACTGGCCGACGCGCTGCACCCCACCCCGGCGGTGTGCGGCACCCCGGTGCAGCGGGCGCGCGATGTCATCGCCGAGACAGAGCCTTTCGAACGCGGCTACTACGCGGGCATGGTCGGGTGGTGCGACGCTGCCGGGGACGGCGAGTGGGTGGTGGCCATCCGCTGCGCCGACGTCGAGGACGAGTCGCTGCGGCTCTACGCCGGAGCGGGCATCGTGGCCGGCTCGGATCCGGCCGATGAACTCGCCGAGACCTCCGCGAAGTTCCGCACCGCGTTGTCCGCGATGGGCCTGGACCAGGCAGTCTGAGAGCACTGCCGGCCTGTTCATGCATCAGGAGAGGCACGGCACCCGCAGTCCAGGGAAGCACTCAGGTTCCGCTAGGCGACCACCCGAGCAACGCAACCACTGACGTGTTCTGAAGGGGCTGAGCAATGACCGCACCGCAACCGGACCACCCGATCTGGCCGCCGGAGTTCGCCGACCGCTACCGCGCGGCGGGCTACTGGCGCGGCTACACCTTCGGCCAGATGCTGCGCGAACGCGCCGCCGAGCACCCCGAGCGCATCGCGGTGGTGGACGGCGACCGCCGGGTGTCCTACGGCGAGCTCGACGTGCGCGCCGACCGCCTGGCCGCCGGGCTGCGCGATGCGGGGATCGGCAAGGGCGACCGCGTCGTCGTGCAGCTGCCCAACATCGCCGAGTTCTTCGACGTGTGCTTCGCGCTGTTCCGGCTCGGTGCCGCGCCGGTCTTCGCGCTGCCGTCGCACCGGTTGACCGAGATCTCCTACTTCTGCGAGTTCAGCGGGGCCGCCGCCTACATCACCACCGACGTCGAAGCCGGTTTCGACCACCGGAAGCTGGCCGCCGAGGTGGTCGCGAAGCTGCCGGAGCTGCAGGTGTTCATCGCCGGTGAGCCCGGCGAGTTCCGGGCGCTGTCCGAGGTGGACGCCGAACCGGTGGAGCTGACCGGCCCGGAGCCGGGTGACCTGGCGTTCCTGCAGCTGTCCGGCGGCAGCACCGGGGTGCCGAAGCTGATCCCGCGCACCCACGACGACTACATCTACTCCTTCCGCGCCAGCAACGAGATCTGCGGCGTCACCGCCGACACCGTCTACCTCGGGGCGCTGCCGATCGCGCACAACTTCCCGATGAGCTCGCCCGGCACGTTCGGCGTCCTGCACGCCGGCGGCCGCGTGGTGCTGGCCCGCAGGCCCAGTCCGGACGAGGTGTTCCCGCTGGTGGAGCGCGAGCGCGTCACGCTGGCCGCCGTGGTGCCGCCGCTGGCGCTGGTGTGGCTGGACGCGGCGAGCAGCACCGAGCACGACCTGTCCAGCCTGGAGGTTCTCCAGGTCGGCGGGGCCAAGTGCAGCGAGGAGGTCGCCCGCCGCGTGCGGCCGGTGCTCGGCGCGACCCTGCAGCAGGTCTTCGGCATGGCCGAGGGCCTGGTGAACTACACCCGCCTCGACGACCCCGAGGACGTCATCCTCACCACCCAGGGCCGGCCGATCTCGCCGGACGACGAGGTGCTGGTCGTCGACGACGAGGACAACCCGGTGCCGCCGGGCGGAACCGGGCACCTGCTGACCCGCGGGCCCTACACCATCCGCGGCTACTACCGGGCCGCCGAGCACAACGCGAAGGCATTCACCGCCGACGGCTTCTACCGCACCGGCGACGTCGTCCGGCTCACCGCGGCGGGCAACATCGTCGTGGAGGGACGCGCGAAGGACCAGATCAACCGCGGTGGCGAGAAGATCGCCGCGGAAGAGGTGGAGAACCACCTGCTGGCGCACCCGGCGGTGCACGACGCGGCCGTGGTGTCGATGCCCGACGACTACCTCGGCGAGCGCAGCTGCGCCTTCGTCGTCCCGCGCGGCACGCCGCCCAAGGCGCGCGAGCTGATCAAGTTCGTGCGCGAGCGCGGGCTGGCCGCCTACAAGGTGCCGGACCGCGTCGAGTTCGTCGAGCAGTTCCCGCAGACCGGCGTCGGCAAGGTCAGCAAGCGCGACCTCCGGGAGGCGATCAGCCGGGAGCTGGTGCCGGAGCTCGAACGCCGCTGACCTGAGCAGACAACGATCACCGACTACAGGAGGAGGCCGCCCGTGGCGCTTCCGACCATTCCGCCGTACCGGGTCCCGCAGCCCGACGAGCTGCCGGAGAACCGCGTGTCGTGGCGGCCCGACCCGAACCGCTCGGTGCTGCTGATCCACGACATGGAGCGGCACTTCGTCAACGCCTTCCCGGCTGAGGGAGAACCGCTGGACCAGGTGGTGCCCAACATCGGGCTGCTGCGCGAACGCGCCCGCGCGGCAGGCGTTCCGGTGGTGTACTGCGCGCAGCCCGGTGGCCAGACGCCCGAGCAGCGCGGCCTGCAGCTGGAGTGGTGGGGGCCGGGGGTGGCCGACCCGGCGCAGGAGGCGATCATCGACGAGCTGGCGCCGGGCGACGGTGACGTGCTGCTGACCAAGTGGCGCTACAGCGCCTTCCAGCGCACCGAGCTGCGCCAGCTGCTGCGGGACTGGGGGCGCGATCAGCTGATCATCACCGGGATCTACGCCCACATCGGCTGCCTGATGACCGCCGCCGAGGCCTTTCAGCAGGAGGTCCAGGCGTTCCTGGTCGCCGATGCGGTCGCGGACTTCTCCGCGGAGGAGCACCGGATGGCGCTGACCTACGCCGCCAAGCGGTGCGCGGTGGTCGACACCGCGCAGCGCCTGGCGCAGGACCTCGCGGTGCGCGAGTCCGAAGTGGCCTGACGATTTTCTGGGAGTGCGTGCGATGTCGCAGAAGTTGACGCTGGAAGAGGTCCGGGAGCAGGTCGCGGAGCTGCTCTACGAGGATCCCGCGGAGCTGACCGACGAGGAGAACCTCATCGACTGGGGCCTGGACTCGGTGCGGATCATGACCCTGGTGGAGAAGTGGCGCCGCCTCGGCGTCCAGATCACCTTCGCCGACCTGGCCGAGCGCCCCACCCTCGCGGAGTGGTGGACGGTCCTGGAACCCAAGCTCCCAGAGGGGGAGTGAGGCGGAGGGCGCCTTGAGGCAGCTGACTCGCCTCGAGGCGCCCTCCACCGGTTCGCTCAGTCGTTCCAGGGGATCTGGGGCGACTTGTAGTAGTTGATGCCGGAGGCCTCCAGGCGGGGCCCGTGGGCGGCCAGGCGCTGGGCGAAGGACTCCCAGTCCTGGGCCGACTTCGGGGACCAGGCCAGTTCGGCGAGCGCGGGAAGGCGGGGGAAGGCCATGAACTCGATGTGGTCGGAGTTCTCCAGGGTTTCCGACCACAGCGGTGCTTCCACGCCCAGGACCGCTTCTTCCGGCACGCCCTGCAGGTAGCTGCCCGGGTCCCAGCCGTAGGCGTCGGCGACCTCGATGAACCCGGCCCACTTCAGGCCCAGCGGGGTGTTCTCGTCGTACTTCATGTCCAAGTAGGACTTGTTCGCCGGCGAGACCAGGATCTTGTTGCCGCGCGCCACCGCCTCGGGAAGCAGCGGATCGCTGTCCTCGGTGCCCCAGTACTGCACCACGGCCTCGCCCCGCGGGGCGGCCTTGGCGTACTCGTGCCAGCCGACCGCGGTCTTGCCGTACTTCGCCACCATCGGCAGCACCCGCGAGACGAACTTCTTGTAGTCCTCCTCGCTGGTCGCGTCCGCCTCGTCGCCGCCGATGTGCAGGTACGGACCGGGCGTGATCTCGGCGAGCTCGCGGATGACGTCCTCGACGAACTCGTAGGTGATCTCCTCGTCCACGCACAGCGAGCTGAACCCGACCTCGATGCCGGTGTAGAGCGGCGGCGCCACCCCGTCGCAGTTCAGCTCGGCGTAGGAGGCCAGCGCCGCGTTGGTGTGCCCGGGCATGTCGATCTCGGGGATCACCATCACGTGCCGGGAGGCGGCGTACTCGACGATCTCGGCGTAGTCCTGCTTGCTGTAGTGCCCGCCGGGCCCGCCGCCGACCTCGGTGCTGCCGCCGTACTCGGTGAGCTTCGGCCAGCTGTCGATGTCGATGCGCCAGCCCTGGTCGTCGGTCAGGTGCAGGTGCAGCCGGTTGATCTTGTACCGGGTGATCTGGTCGATGTAGCGCTTGACCTGCTCGACGGTGAAGAAGTGCCGCGCGACGTCGAGCATCGCGGCCCGGTGCTCGAACCGCGGCCGGTCGACGATCTCACCGCCGGCCACCGGCCACGGGCCGGGCTGCTCGGTGCGGCTCTCGATCGCGGCGGGCAGCAGCTGCCGCAGCGTCTGCACGCCGTTGAACAGCCCTTCGGCGCTGGCGGCGCGCAGACCGATGGTCTCCTCGGTGACGTGCAGCTGGTATCCGGCCGGGCCGGTTCCGGCGGCGGCGTCGAGCTCCAGCGCGATGTCGCCGGCGTCGTCGTTCACCGGCAGCGGGAAGCCGGTCGACGGCCGCAGGATCCCGGCCAGGTACTCACCGACCTCGGCGGCGTCGCCCGCCGCCCGGATCGACGTCTGCTGGGACAGTTCGAAGGTGGTCGCCGGGTCCGGTCGCACCGATTCGGGGGCGGGAATGAGGTTTTCCATGGCGGAGTTCTCCACGGCGAGTGCGGCCGTCGCGGGAACCGCGGTCCCGGCGACCAGCGCACCGGCCACAACGGCGAGCGCGGCTCTGCGCACCGTTGGTCGGGTCGGTCGTGAGGTCATGTGCGTGCGCTCCTCGTGGCTCGGGAACGGTGCACCCAAAGGTATAGACCAAAACTGGCGGCGGCAGCCTCCAACCGGACGTACCGAACGCGTCGAACGGCCTCACCGCTCCCGGCCGAGCACCGCGCCGATCGAAGCCGCGGTGACGCAGCCGAGCGCCACGAGCTGGGGCAGCGCCAGCCCTTCGGCCAGCAGCAACAGGCCCGCCAGGGCGCCGGTCACGGGCTCCAGGCTCTGCAGCACGCCGACGACCCGCGGCGGGATCCGGCGCAGCGCGGCCAGCTCCAGCGAGTACGGCACGACCGCGGACAGCACCGCGATCCCCAGCCCGGCCAGCAGCACCGCGGGGGAGAGGAGCGCAGCCCCGGACTCGGCGATCCCGAACGGCAGCACGAGAACGGCCGCGCAGGCGACCGCGAGCGCGAGCGGGGAGCCATCGCTGCTGATCGCACCGACGCGGTGGCTCAGCAGGAGATAGCTGCCCATGCCCGCCGCAGACACCAGGCCGAGGCAGACCCCGACGGCGGGCAGCGGCGCACTGACCGGGCCGCAGAACAGGAACACGCCGGCCGCCGCCAGGGCTGCCCACAGCACATCGCGCGGACGCCGGGAGCTGAGCAGTGCGACGGAGAGCGGGCCGAGCATCTGGAGCGTGCTGGCGACTCCCACCGGCAGGTGCGGCAGCGCGAGGTAGACGACGTTCATCGTCGCGATCGCCGCTCCGAGCGCGACGATCAGACCGCGCGATCGCCGATCGGCGGGGATCCGCGGTCGCCGCAGGGCCAGCAGCAGGGCTGCGGCCAGCGACAGCCGCAGGGCCGAGACTCCGAGCGGCCCCGCGACGGCGAACAGCTGCTTGCCGAAGGCTTGGCCGAACTGGACGCTGACCACGGCGCCCAGCACGAGCAGGAACGGCGGGACGACGACCGGGGACCGGCGCGTCGGAGTCGGTGACTGCACGGTTCAAGCCTGGGCCCGCTCGTTCGTTCAGGTCCATCTCGCATCTGCGCACGGAACTGTGCAGAATCGACTGAATGATCGACCTGCGGCGGCTCCAGGTCCTGCGCGTCCTCCGGGCCGAAGGCACGGTGACGGCGACCGCGCGAGCGCTCCACCTGACGCCCTCGGCGGTCTCGCAGCAGCTCCGGCTGCTGTCCAAGGAGGTCGGCAGCGAACTGCTGCGGCCGGAAGGCCGCCGGGTGCAGCTCACCCCTGCGGCGCACATCCTGCTCGCGCACGCCGATGTGATCGCCACCGAGTGGGAGCAGACCCGGGCCGACCTGGCGGCACACGCGGCCGGTGCGGTCGGGCTGGTCCGGGTTGCGGGCTTCGCGACCAGCTTCGGCTCACTGCTGGCGCCCGCCGCCGCACGGCTCCGCGACTCCCACCCGCGGCTGGAGGTGCAGCTGCGGGAGACCGACATCGACGACAGCCTGCGCCTGCTGCTGGCCGAGCAGGCCGATCTCGCGGTCCTGCCGGTCGCGGGCGCCCCGCCGCTGGACGACCCGCGGTTCGACCAGCGGGTCCTGCTCGACGACCCGCAGGACGTCGTGGTGTCCGCGGACCACCCGTTCGCCGAACGCGACTCGGTGCGGCTGGCCGAGACCGCGCACGAGACCTGGATCGCGCCGCACCACGACCAGTTCCAGCTGATCGAGGTCGCCTGCGCGGCGGCCGGTTTCGCCCCGCGCGTGGCGCACCGGGCGGCGGAGTGGAACTCGGTGCTGGTGATGGTCGCGCACGGTCTCGGCATCTGCCTGCTGCCCCGGCTCGCCACCACCTCCCCGGACCACCGGGTGGTGCGGATCCCGTTGCGGGACAAGCCGGTGCCGTCGCGGAGCGTCCTCACCTGCGTGCGCGGCGGTAGCCGAGGACAACCGGCCATCGCGGCCGTCCTCCGAGCGCTGGAGGACGTCGTGCGCGACCGGCGGGGCGCCAGCGGGCGCGGCTGACGCCACGCCGGGTCAGGCCTCGCCGCGCAGGGCCGGGCGCAGGCGGTCGAGCACCGCCGGGTCCTCGATGGTGGACGGGACCTTGGTGTCACCGCTGTCGGCGATCTCGCGCATCGACTTGCGCAGGATCTTGCCCGAGCGCGTCTTGGGCAGCCCGTCGACCACCGCGACCTCGCGGAAGGCCGCCACCGGGCCGATCTGCTCGCGCACCGCCGCGACCAGCTCCGCCCGCAGCACCTCCGGATCGATGTCCACACCGGACTTGAGCACCACCAGCCCGCGCGGCACCTGCCCCTTCAGCGCGTCGCGCACCCCGATCACGGCGCACTCGGCGACCGCGGGGTGCGCCGCCAGCACCGCTTCCATCGAGCCGGTGGACAACCGGTGCCCGGCGACGTTGATCACGTCGTCGGTTCGGCCCATCACGAACACGTACCCGTCGGCGTCGACGTAGCCGTTGTCGCCGGTCAGGTAGTAGCCGGGGTAGCGCGACAGGTACGACTCGCGGAACCGCTCGTCATCGCCCCACAGCGTCGGCAGCGTTCCCGGCGGCAGCGGCAGCCGGATGCAGATCGCGCCGTCGGTCTCCGGCGGCAGCGGGTTGCCCGCCTGGTCCAGCACCACCACGTCGTAGCCGGGCACCGCCACCGTCGGCGAACCCGGCTTGACCGGCATCGGCTCCAGCCCGCGCAGGTTCGCGCAGATCGGCCAGCCCGTCTCGGTCTGCCACCAGTGGTCGATCACCGGCACGCCGAGGTGCTCGGCCGCCCAGTGGTAGGTCTCCGGGTCCAGCCGCTCGCCGGCCAGGAACAACGTCCGCAGGCTGGAGATGTCGTGCTCGGCCAGCAGCTCGGCCCGCGGGTCCACCCGCTTGATCGCCCGGAACGCGGTCGGTGCGGTGAACAGCGCCTTGACCCGGTGATCGGCGATGACCCGCCAGAACGCGCCCGCGTCCGGCGTGCCCACCGGCTTGCCCTCGTAGACCACCGTGGTGGCCCCGGTCAGCAGCGGCGCGTAGACGATGTAGGAGTGGCCGACCACCCAGCCGACGTCGGAGGCGGTCCAGAACACCTCGCCCGGCCCGATGTCGTAGATGTTGGCCATCGACCAGCGCAGCGCCACCGCGTGCCCGCCGTTGTCCCGCACCACGCCCTTCGGGCGGCCCGTGGTGCCCGAGGTGTAGAGCACGTACAGCGGATCGGTGGCCTTGACCGGGACGCACTCGGCCGGTTCGGCCTGCGCCAGCGCGTCGTCCCAGTCCACGTCCCGCTCGCCGAGCTCGGCCCGCGCCTGCTCGCGCTGGAACACGATGACGCGCTTCGGCTGGTGCTCGGTCAGCCGCAGCGCCTCGTCGACGATCGGCTTGTACTCGACGACCCGGTTGGGCTCCAGCCCGCAGGACGCCGCGACGACCACGGTCGGCCGGGCGTCCTCGATGCGCGCGGCCAGCTCCTTCGGCGCGAAGCCGCCGAAGACCACCGAGTGCACCGCGCCGATGCGGGCGCAGGCCAGCATCGCGATCGCGGCCTCCGGGATCATCGGCAGGTAGAGCACCACGCGGTCACCGCGCTGCACGCCCTGCGCGCGCAGCGCCCCGGCGAACAGCGCCACCCGCTCCAGCAGCTCCCGGTAGGTCCAGCGGACGACCTGGCCGGTCATCGCCGAGTCCCAGATCAGCGCGTCCTGCTCGCCGCGGCCGTCGCGGACGTGCCGGTCCAGCGCGTTGAAGCAGGTGTTGAGCTCCCCGTCGGGGAACCAGCGGAAGAACGGGTCGGCGTCGCGGTCGAGGGCGCGCGACGGTTCGCGCTCCCACTCGATCGCCGCCGCCGCGTCGAGCCAGAAACCCTCCGGGTCGGTCAAGCTCCGCCGGTGGGCCTCGGCATAGGCACCCATGACCAACTACCTCCCGCATCCGCCGCCAATTGCCTGTCGTCCTACCGCACAACCACCGGGTGCGCCAGAGCCGTTGTACCGCGGCGCGAACAGGTGTCCCCGGTGAGCGGTTCGCCCGAGTTCGGCGGGGCGTAGCGCTCGGCCTATCGCCGACGGCAGCTCGGCGACGGAACGCGTCCGCTGGGCGCTGCGGTCCGGCTTCGGCGCGACGCAGCGCGCATGACCGATCACAATCGACTCCGAGTCTGAGATCGGGCTAACAAAAGTGCGCGCCGCGCCGACAACAGAAGCAGAAAACGGAGGTGCTGCAACGATGAGCACGGAACCGGCCCGGTCCCCCGAGGCATCCACCGCACAGGTCGAAACGCGCCCGGCCACGTCGGCCGAACTGCCCACCGCGCCGTGCAGCGTGGTGTGGAGCGGCGGTCATTCCTACGTGCTCGAGGGCTCCGCCGGAGCCCGCTGGGCGGGCGTCGACGACCGCGGACGGGCGCGCTTCCTCACCGACGCCGAGCTCCGCCGCCGCGGCTGGAGCCGCACCCGGGCCTGACCCCACCGGCTCCCACCGCTCACCCGGCCCGATCTGCCGCTCTTGATTCCGGTCGGTTGCCGCAGCTGCGACGACCGACCGGCGCCGGTCGGGAGCCATCGCGTGCGCCGCAGGCGCACAGCCCGCCCTCGGCGCTTGTACCGCCGCGGGTTCTCAGCGTTCGCCTGGCGAGGACGGCCCGGCCGCCGTGTATGTGGCCATACACCAGGCCGGGCACCCGGAGTCCAGGTGGGCGCTGAGGTTCCGCTACCGGCACCGCCACGCAAAACGAGTCCGGAAATTCAGCGAACCGCGGGGGAGCCCGGCCGGCAGGTGTGCCGCCAGGTGTGTTGTGCGTCGAATGTGAGATCCTGACCCGGAGGGGATGCGCATCCGTGCATCTGGGGTAGCACGCACAACCATTCAGGGGAGGCTCGTGGTGCAGGACGCCGAGCGCACCACGGAGAACACCACGAGCGGAGGCCACGGGGGCAACCCCGGTCGCTCGCCGGAGCAGCGCCAGGACCACGGCATAGCCCGGATCCGCGAAGCCGCCGCCGGGGTGTGGGCCGATCCATGGTGGACACTGCCGAACCTGCTCAGCGTGCTCCGGCTCGCCGGGGTGCCGCTGTTCCTGTGGCTGCTGCTCGGCCCCAAGGCCGACCTGCTCGCCCTGCTGGTGCTGGTGGTCAGTGGGATCACCGACTGGCTCGACGGCAAGCTCGCCCGCTGGCTCAACCAGTACAGCCGCCTCGGCGAGCTGCTCGACCCGGCCGCCGACCGCCTCTACATCGTCGCCACCCTGGTGGCCTTCGTGCTGCGCGACGTGGTGCCCTGGTGGGTCGCCGCCGCGCTGGTGCTGCGGGACGTGGTGCTGACCCTGTGCCTGCCGGTGCTGCGCTGGCACGGCTACGAGCCGCCCGAGGTGCACTACCTGGGCAAGGCCGCGACCTTCTGCCTGATGTACGCGTTCCCGCTGTTGTTGCTGGTGCAGGAGGAGTTCCCGCTGTCCGAAGTGGTGCGCCCGATCGCCTACGCCTTCACCTGCTGGGGCGGCGCGCTGTACCTGTGGGCCGGAGTGCTGTACCTGGGGCAGGTGGTGGCCGCGGTGCACCAGGCCCGCCGCCGGCCGGCCCGAGCTTGACCGGCGTCCTCCGGCGCCCGCGGGCGGGCTGAGCGGACGCCACCGGGGGTCGCCTTGCGGGCGGCACCGCGCGCTGCATACGCTCGCCGAGCCGATCACGCCACCAGCGCGGCCGGCGACCCGAAGAGCAGCAGCGGACGAGGAAGGCGGGACCACGTGGCGGCCCCGGACGAGATCAAGTACACCGAAGAGCACGAGTGGGTCCAGCGCACCGGCGAGGACACCGTGCGCATCGGGATCACCGACTACGCCCAGCAGCAGCTCGGCGATGTGGTGTTCGTGCAGCTGCCCGAGCTGGGAGAGCAGGTCTCGGCGGGGGACTCCATGGGCGAGGTGGAGTCGACCAAGAGCGTGTCGGACATCTACGCGCCGGTCACCGGCGAGGTGACCGCCCGCAACGGCGAGCTGGAGGACCAGCCCGAGTTGGTCAATTCGGCGCCGCAGGACGGCGGCTGGATGGTCGAGATCAAGCTCGCCGATCCGGAGCAGTTCGCCGATCTGCTCGACGCCGGGGCTTACCAGAAGCTGATCGACCAGGGATGATCGTCGATCTGTCGGGGTCGCCCGGGAGAATGTCGGGAGTCCCGCGTCCAACGCCTGTCCAGGCACGGTACGTTGGGCACATATTTAGCACGATCTATCCGCGTGGAGGAGAGCTCAGGTGAGCCAGAACAGCGGCTTCGGCGAGGTTCCGCCGGAGCAGTCACCGGAGACCACCTCGGTCTTCAGGCCGTTCCTCTCGGAGCCGGAGAGCACCGAGAGCCCGGCCCCGGAGCCCGCCGCCGCGTCCGGGGTCGACGCACTGCCCGCGGGCAACGCCCTACTGGTGGTCAAGCGCGGTCCGAACGCGGGCTCGCGGTTCCTGCTGGACCGGGAGACCACCAGCGCGGGTCGGCACCCGGACAGCGACATCTTCCTCGACGACGTCACGGTTTCCCGTCGGCACGCGGAGTTCCGCCGCGAGGGCAACGACTTCGTGGTCGTCGACGTGGGCAGCCTCAACGGCACCTACGTCAACCGCGAACCGGTGGACACCTCGGTGCTGGCCAACGGTGACGAGGTGCAGATCGGCAAGTTCCGGTTGGTGTTCCTGACCGGGCCGATCGACGGGCGCTGAGACCCGGATCCGACTTCCGGCCCGCCAGCGGGGCGACGCCATCCCGGCGCCGCCCCGCTGGCGCGTCGCGGTACTTGCGCGACCGGGGTCGAGTGGCATCCGCAGCGGGGAATTTCTCGGCGCCGCAACCGGTTCTGCCGTTGCAGCGGCTTCATTTCCGGCGGTCCGCGCGACCGGTCGGCGGTGTATCGTGCTGGTAATGCTCTATGACGAGCTCGGCCAGCGGTTCGGGCCCACCGGGGCGATCGGGTATCCGGTGGGAAAGCTGTGGCAGCGGCGGCCGGTGAGGCCGCCGGAGGGATGGGCGTGGCCGCCGTATCGCGGGTAGCGTCGAAGGCGTCGGTGCGCGATCCTCGACAGGGATGTCACGCTTCGGCGCGCTGGAGGAGGCGATGTGACGATGAGCAGTGAGATGCGCGTCGTCGGCGTGCGAGTGGAACTACCAGCCAACCAGCCGATCCTGCTGTTGCGCGAGGCGCACGGCGAGCGTTACCTGCCGATCTGGATCGGCTCGGTCGAGGCGACGGCCATCGCGCTCGAGCAGCAGGGCGTGCGACCGCAGCGACCGCTGACGCACGACCTGCTCAAGGACGTCATCGGCGCTCTGGGGCGCGACCTGGAGCAGGTGCGGATCACCGATCTGCAGGAGGGCACCTTCTTCGCCGAGCTGGTGTTCGACGGGGATGTGCGGGTCTCCGCGCGGCCGAGCGACTCGGTGGCGCTGGCGCTGCGCATCGGAGTGCCCATCCACGCCGACGAATCGGTGCTGGACGAGGCCGGGCTGATCATCCCCGACGAGCAGGAGGACGAGGTGGAGAAGTTCCGCGAGTTCCTCGATTCGGTGTCGCCCGAGGATTTTAGAGGGGCCGACACGTAACGGTCGGCCGTTCAGGTGTTCCCGGCCCCCGCTTGCTGGCGCAGGCGGGGGCCGGGTCGTCGGCGGTGCCCCGCGCGTCGCGTTGACCTCCCCGCGCGGCAGGCATACCGTCGGGTTACGCGAAATTGCCCCGGTGTGATTCAGCGGGTGAACTGCCGATGCGGCGGTGCTGCCGGACCGCGGTCGGCGGGGCGTTCGCGGCCCTGATCGAACCGATTCGGGCGCTGGTGATCGTCGTCGGCGACAAGCCGGACGAGGGGAGGCAGGCGTGGTCGAGGAAGCGTCCAACGGGGATGCTGCCGCGGAGCAGGGTGGGCTGTTCCCAGACGCCTCGCTGCCGGACGAACTGGTCGGCTACCGGGGCCCGGCCGCCTGCCAGATCGCCGGCATCACCTACCGCCAGCTGGACTACTGGGCGCGCACCAAGCTGGTCGGCCCGTCCATCCGCAGTGCGGCGGGTTCCGGCTCGCAGCGGCTGTACTCGTTCAAGGACATCCTGGTGCTCAAGGTGGTCAAGCGGCTGCTGGACACCGGGGTGTCGCTGCACAACATCCGGGTCGCGGTGGAGCACTTGCGCAACCGCGGTGTGCAGGACCTGGCGCGGTTGACGCTGTTCAGCGATGGCACGACGGTCTACGAGTGCACCTCCGCGGAGGAGGTGGTCGATCTGCTGCAGGGCGGCCAAGGGGTGTTCGGCATCGCCGTCAGCGGTGCGATGCGCGAGATCAGCGGCACCATCCACGAGTTCCCGGCCGAGCGGGCCGACGGCGGCGAGATGGTGCAGGCCGAGGACGAGCTGTCCCGACGCCGCCGGGACCGGCAGGCGGAGACCGGCTGAGGCGGTCGCGGCAGTGTGCCGCAGCTCGCATCGCAGGTTCGTGAAGGCCTGCTGATCGGGTAAGCTCCACGCATCGCCGACCCCGTGCGGGAGAGTCCGGCCCGGCGCCCAGCCGTGGTCGGCGCCGAAGGAGCAACCCTCCCCGACAACCTCTCAGGCCACCTGGACCGCACGGGCGAGATACCTCTGGAAAGAGGGTGCGCCACGGTCGTGGTGCCACCCCGCCGACGGTGCAAGCCCGGTTCCCGGGTGAAGCTCTCAGGCGTTCGCTTCGCGGACGGGGACAGAGGGGGAGAGGACAGCGCAGTCCCAGCTGCACTGCCATCCCCTGTTCGCCGCGATGATTGAGGTTTTGGCGATGACCGACGACCGCATTCCCCTGGCAGCTCTGGAGCACGGCACGCCGTTCGCCGACCGGCACGTCGGACCGGCTCCGGCCGAACTGGCCCGCATGCTCGACGTGATCGGCGTCGGCTCGCTGGAGGAACTGGGCCGCAGCGCGGTGCCGGAGGCCATTCGCGAGGACGACCTGCGGCTGGCGCTGCCGGACCCGGCCACCGAGTCGGCGGCGCTGGCCGAGCTGCGCGAGCTCGCGCGCCGCTGCAACCCGCACACCGAGATGATCGGGCTCGGCTACTACGGCACCACGACCCCGCCGGTCATCCTGCGCAACGTGCTGGAGAACCCGGCCTGGTACACCGCGTACACGCCGTACCAGCCGGAGATCTCGCAGGGCAGGCTGGAAGCGCTGCTGAACTTCCAGACGATGGTGGCCGACCTGGCCGGGGTGCCGGTGGCCAACGCGTCGATGCTGGACGAGGCGACCGCCGCGGCCGAGGGCATGACGCTGGTGCGCCGCGCGGGCAAGTCCAAGTCGCCGCGGTTCCTGGTCGACGCCGACACCCTCCCGCAGACCATCGCGGTCATCGAGACCCGCGCCGAGCCGCTGGGCATCGAGGTCGTCGTGACCGACCTGTCGGAGGGCCTGCCGGAGGGCGAGTTCTACGGCGTGCTGCTGTCCTACCCGGGTGCCTCCGGTGCGCTGCGCGACCACGAGGCGATCATCGCCGAGGTCCACCAGCGCGGCGCGAAGGTCGTGGTGGCGACCGACCTGCTGTCGCTGACGCTGCTGCGCGCGCCCGGTGAGATCGGTGCCGACGTGGTGGTCGGCAGCACCCAGCGCTTCGGCGTGCCGATGGGCTTCGGCGGCCCGCACGCCGGGTTCATGGCCGTGGCCAAGGGCCTGGAGCGGCAGCTGCCCGGGCGACTGGTCGGGGTGAGCGTCGACGCGGACGGCGACAAGGCCTACCGGCTCGCGCTGCAGACCCGCGAGCAGCACATCCGCCGGGAGAAGGCGACCAGCAACATCTGCACCGCGCAGGTGCTGCTGGCCGTGATGGCGTCGATGTACGCCGTCTACCACGGTCCGGCCGGGCTGCGAGCGATCGCGACCCGCGCGCACCGGATGGCGGCGGTGCTGGCCGAGCAGCTGCGGCGCGGCGGCGTCGAGCTGCTGCACCAGGAGTTCTTCGACACGATCGTCGCGAAGGTGCCCGGCCGGGCGGACGAGGTCGTGGCCGCGGCTCGGCTCGGCGGCATCAACCTGCGCCGGGTCGACGCCGACCACGTGGGCGTCAGCTGCGACGAGACCACCACGCGAGCGCACCTGGCGACGGTGTGGCAGGCGTTCGGGATCGACGGCGTGGACGTCGACGAGCTGGACGCGCAGACCACCGACGCGCTCCCGGCGGCCCTGCGCCGCACCTCCGAGTACCTGACGCACCCGGTGTTCCACACCCACCACTCGGAGACCTCGCTGCTGCGCTACCTGCGGCGGCTGTCGGACAAGGACATCGCGCTGGACCGCAGCATGATCCCGCTGGGCTCGTGCACGATGAAGCTCAACGCGACCGCCGAGATGGAGGCCATCACCTGGCCGGAGTTCGGCTCGCTGCACCCGTTCGCGCCCGCGCAGGACGCCGAGGGCCTGCTGTCGCTGGTCAAGGACCTGGAGAACTGGCTGGCCGAGGTCACCGGCTACGACGCGGTGAGCCTGCAGCCCAACGCGGGCAGCCAGGGCGAGTTCGCCGGCCTGCTGGCCATCCGCGCCTACCACCGCAGCCGTGGTGAATCGGCCCGCGACGTGTGCCTGATCCCGGCGAGCGCGCACGGCACCAACGCCGCCAGCGCGGTCATGGCCGGGATGCGCGTGATCGTGGTGCGCTGTGACGACGACGGCAACGTCGAGCTCGACCACCTGCGCGAGCTGGTCGCCGAGCACGCCGAGGACCTCGCCGCGATCATGATCACCTACCCGTCCACGCACGGCGTCTACGAGGGCACCGTGCGCGAGGTGTGCGGCCTGGTGCACGACGCCGGCGGGCAGGTCTACGTCGACGGTGCGAACCTCAACGCGCTCATCGGCCTGGCCCGGATGGGCAAGTTCGGCTCCGACGTCTCGCACCTGAACCTGCACAAGACGTTCTGCATCCCGCACGGCGGCGGTGGCCCGGGCGTCGGCCCGATCGGCGTGCGCGAGCACCTGGCGCCGTTCCTGCCGAACCACCCGCTGCAGCCCTCGGCCGGTCCGGCCACCGGGGTCGGCCCGATCAGCGCGGCCCCGTGGGGCAGCGCCTCGATCCTGCCGATCTCGTGGGCCTACGTGCGGATGATGGGCGGCGAGGGGCTGCGCCGCGCGACGCTGACCGCTGTCGCGGCGGCCAACTACGTGGCCCGGCGGCTGAACAACTACTTCCCGGTGCTCTACACCGGCGAGGGCGGGTTCGTCGCCCACGAGTGCATCCTCGACCTGCGCCAGATCAGCAAGACCAGCGGCATCACCGTCGACGACGTGGCCAAGCGGCTGGCCGACTACGGCATCCACGCGCCGACGATGTCGTTCCCGGTGGCCGGGACGCTGATGGTGGAGCCGACCGAGAGCGAGAACCTGGTCGAGCTGGACCGCTTCTGCGAGGCCATGATCGCGATCCGCGCGGAGATCGACAAGGTCGTCGCCGGGCAGTGGCCCGCCGACGACAACCCGCTGGTCGGGGCCCCGCACACGGCGGCCTGCCTGGCCAAGGACTGGGACCACGCCTACTCCCGCGAGGAGGCGGCGTACCCGCTGGGCGTGGGTGAGGCGAAGGTGTGGCCGGCGGTGCGGCGCATCGATGGTGCCCGCGGCGACCGCAACCTGGTCTGCTCCTGCCCGCCCCTGGACGCATACCAGTCCTGAGCCCTCGGGTGGCGGTCGGTTTCGCGAGGAAATCGACCGTCACCCGGATGAACGTCGATTTCTCGCGAAATCGGTGCTCTCCTGGGGCGGACGGGGCGTTGGGCGGGGACACGCCCGGGTGCCTGGTTTGCGTGTTGGGCCGATTGGATGACACGGTGGCCCCTTCACCTGACCGGCTCCGAGAAGGAGTTGAGCACCATGCTCACCATCAGTGAGAGCGCCGCCGAGGTCATCAAGCTCGTCCTCGTCGGTGGTGACTCTCAAGAAGGCTCCGGGCTGCGCATCGCACCGGCCGGGGACGGACTGCAGGCTTCGATCGCCGATCAGCCCCAGGAGGGCGATGAGGTGATCGAGGCCTCCGGGGTCCGGGTGTTCCTCGAACCGCAGGTCGCCGCCCTGCTCGGGGACAAGACCCTCGACGCTGAGAAGGACGCCAACGGCGAACTGGCGCTGGCCGTCCGCGACTGATCCGACGGATGAAAACGCCCCGGGCACCTCGCCCGGGGCGTTTCGTCGTTCTTCAGCGCCGACTCGTCGCGAGCTCGCGGGCGGCGGGCGCCCGCTGCTGGAGACGGCCCCAGGGCTTGAACACCGACAGCAGGTAGGCGGTGAGCAGCAGGCTCGGCCCGAGCACGATCGGGAAGAACAGCGTCGGCGGGATCGCCGCGGTCGTGTCGCCCGCGGTCATCCGGGCACCGGCGTCGGCCGCCTCGTTGATGCCCGGGCGCAGCCCGGCGATGATCAGCACGGCGAAGACCACGTTGATGGCGAGCTTGACCGCCACCCACCAGTAGCGCACCAGCCCGTACTTGCTGCTGAGGCCGAGCACCGCTCCCGAGGCCAGGCACAGGACGCTGGTGGTGAACATCGGCCAGACGGCGAAGATCCCGACGGCCTGCAGCGCTGCACCCGCGGTCTGCGGGGAGTCGGTGACCGCGGCCGTGATGACCAGGACGCCGACGGCGAGGTCGATGCCGAACCAGGCAGCGGCGGCCAGCAGGTGCACGGCCAGGAACACCTTGCGGCCGCGACCGCTGAGCCGGCGGCTCGGGCGCGTTGTCGTCATGGGGATCCCTCCTGTCGGCGCGGCTCGTTGAAGCGTGGCCGACGGGAGGGATCCGCTCATCCGTTGCGGAGCTGAACCTCGGCTACGCCCGCTGACGTAGCCGCGCGGCGCGCACTGCGAAGGCGACTGCGGGGCCGAGTGCGATCAGGACGGCGAGCGCGGTGTAGCCGGTGGCCAGGCCCGCGACCGTGGCGATCGCCGCGACCAGCAGCGGGCCGCCCGCGTCGCCGAGCTCCCGGCCGAGTTCGGCCGCGCCCATCGTCTGGCCCATCCGCTCCTGCGGGGTGGCGGCGGCCAGCGCGGCGAAGCCGAGCGGGGTGATCAGGCCGGTTCCGGCTCCGATCAGCGCGGCGGCGAGCAGGATGCCGAGCAGACCGGGCAGCACCGCGCAGACCAGACCCACCGCCGTGAGCAGCAGGCCTGCGGCGATGCCGCGGGACGGCGTGAGACGGCCGGCGTCCAGCGCCCGCCCGGCCATCGGCTGCACGACGGCGGCGCAGGCGGCCAGCACCGACACCGCGGCTCCGGTGGCGATCGGGCCCAGCCCGTCGAGCCGGCCGGTCACCGGCAGGAAGCCCACTCCCACCGACAGCGCGGCGGTCGCCGCGGCCAGTGCCGCCGTCGGGGCGAGGAACGCCGGGTCGGTCAGGCGCCGGACGAGGTCGAGCACCGTCTGGCGGGCCTTGGGCAGCGGTGGGGCCGCCGGGACGTCGATGGCGGCCCAGATGGCGACGGCGAGGCCGAGCAGCGCCATCACCGCGAACAGCAGCCGCAGCCCGCCGACCCAGACCAGCACACCGCCCAGCAGCGGTCCCAGGGTGTAGCCGATGGACTTGTAGAAGCCGTAGGAGCCGAAGGCGCGACCGTGCTTGGCCGACGGGTTGAGCCGGGCGACGAGCGCCGAGGCGGACGGCGAGAAGGCCGACGCCGCGGCGCCCTGGCCGAGGCGCGCCACCCACAGCCAGGCGGGGCTGTCGGCGATGACGTAGGTCGCCGAGGCCGCGGCGAAGCCGAGCAGGCCGCCCAGCAGCACCGGGCGGGCGCCGATGCGGTCGGCGAGGGTGCCGAACAGCGGTTTGAGCAGGACTTCGGCACCGTCGTAGAGGGCGAGCAGCGCGCCCAGCACCAGCAGCGAGGTGACCGCGTCATCGGAGAAACCGCCGAGGTTCGCCGCGATGCCGTGAGCGCCGAATGCGGTGGTGAAGCCCGCGGCGTACAGCGGCCACATCTGGCGCTTCGAGCGCATCACTGGCTCCCGTTGTGCAGCGCGTTGAAGACGCGTTCGGCGTAGTCCTCGCACGCTGTTGCGCACTGCTTGAGCCGTTCGGCAGCTTCGCGGGCTTCCGGGGCACCGAAGACGTCGCGCGCGGTCAGGTCGCGGTGCCAGCGGCGCAGCCGTTCCAGCGACTGCTCCTCTTCCTCCAGTTCGGCGAGGGTGAACTTGGCGTTGCGGATCTCCTTGGCCAGTTCCGCCTCGAACTTGCCGCAGTCGGCGAGGAACTCCGTCCAGTCGGCCGAACGCGCCGCGGTGAACTGGGCCTTCAGCGCGGCTGCGTCGGATTCGCCGCGCCCGGCGGCATCCAGCGCCAGGGCCTGGCCGCCGGCCTGCTCGGTCAGCGCGATGGCGCGGGCGACCCCGTCGGCGAACACCGGGACGTCGGGCACGCTCCACACGCCCTGCCCGAGGGAGAGCGCGCCGATCTTGCGGAGCTCCCGCCACACCGCGACCCGGTGCCGGGACGGTTCGGCGGGCACCTTGATCACGAGGACCAGCCAGCGAAGGTCTGTCACGAGTTGGAATGTAGCAGCTGTTACATCGACATGTCCGGGACGGGCAAGGACTGGTCCGCCAGCGGAAAGACCCGCGGGCCGCCGGCGGGATTGGATGCCAGCACCTGAAAGCGAGCGGAAAGGCGGCCGACGATGCCCGAATTGCCCACCACGGAGTTCTGGAAGGACCTCAAGCCGATCGAGAACTCCTTCAGACCGGACGCGCAGCCGGAGGTCTACCTGTCGCAGGTGGCCACCGACGACGACCGCTACTACGCGCCGTTCTCCGACACCGTCGGCTCCCGGCCGCTGTGGATCAACGTCAAGGACAACTCCTGGTCGGACATCCTGCGGGCCAAGCAGGCCGGGCTGGTCAACCGGCACTACCACCCGCACGAGGTGTTCGCCTACACCATCTCCGGCAAGTGGGGCTACCTCGAACGGCCGTGGACGGCATCGGCCGGCGACTTCGTCTACGAGGCGCCGGGCGAGGGCCACACCTTGGTCGCTTACGAGAGCGAGGAGCCGATGAAGGCCATGTTCATCGTCAAGGGCCCGCTGATCTGGCTGGACGAGAACGGCGAGACCACCGGCTTCTTCGACGTGCACGACTACATCGAGCTGTGCCGCAAGCACTACGACGCCGTCGGCATCGGCGCGGACTACGTCAACTCGCTGTTCCGCTGAACCGGGGTGCTGCCGTGAACCCGGTCCGCTACGAGAACCGACTGCTGCTGATCCTGTTCCTGTCGTTCGGCTTCGTGTTCTTCGACCGGCAGGCGCTGTCGTTCCTCGCGCCGATGATCCGCGAGGACTTCCCGCTGTCCAACACACAGCTCGGCGCGCTGTCCGGGGTGCTGGCGCTGACCTGGGCGCTGTCCGGGATGGTCGTGGGCACCGTCTCCGACCGGATCGGGAAGCGGAAACCCCTGCTGATCGCGGCGATCCTGGGCTTCTCGGTGTGCTCGGCGGCCTCCGGCCTGATGACCGGCTTCACCGGGCTGCTGATCGCCAGGGCGCTGATGGGGCTGGCCGAGGGCGCGGTGCTGCCGATGGCCCAGTCGCTGATGATCGAGGCCTCCCAGCAGCACCGCCGCGGCCTGAACATGGGGCTGGTGCAGGGATCCTCGGCCGGGCTGCTCGGCGGGATCGTGTCGCCGGTCGTCGTGGTGTGGGCCGCCGAGCACATCGGCTGGCGCGCGGCGTTCCTGCTGACGATCGTGCCGGGGCTGTTGCTGGCGGTGTGGGTGGCGCGCTCGGTGCGCGAGGTGCCGCCCGGCGGCCGGGTGGCGGCGGCCGTGGAAACCGGGCCGAAGGTGCCGGTCGGCCAGCTGCTGCGGCAGCGCAACATCGTGCTGTGCATGGCGATCGCGGCCTGGTACCTCACCTGGTTCGTCGTGATCATCACCTTCGCGCCGACCTACCTGGCCTCGGTGAAGGGGTATTCGCCGGGCACGATGAGCGCGGTGATGGCCTGCTTCGGCGTCGCCTGGGTGCTGTGGGGTTTCGCCACGCCCGCGATCTCGGACCGCATCGGCAGGCGGCGCACGATGATCGCGTTCACCGCGGTCGCCGCGCTGTGCCCGCTGGCCGTGGTGCTGGTGGCGCAACCGCTGCTGCTCGGGGCGATCGTCGTGCTCACCTACACCGGGCTGGGCTGCTTCACGCTGTTCATGGCGACGATCCCGGCCGAGACCGTGCCGAGCCGGGCGCTGGCCACCGCGCTGGGCCTGGTGATGGGCGTGGGCGAGCTCTGCGGCGGCTTCCTGGCGCCGGTGCTGGCGGGCTGGGCCTCCGACGAGTGGGGCCTGCAGGCGGCCATGTTCATCGCGATCGGCGGCGCGGTCGTGGTGGTGCTGTTGTCGTTCGGACTGCGCGAAACCGCGCCGCTGGTCCTGCAGCGGCGGACACGCGAGTAAGCCCGAGTCCTGCGAAACCGCACCTCAGGGGAACGTGACGCAAATCAGCCACAAGAAACCGCGAAACGTGAGATCAATCCTGAACGCAACCACCACTGTGAATCGCGGAGAGGCGGAACTGTGAAAGCTGCGGTGTACCACGGCGCCGGGGACGTTCGGGTCGGCGAAGTGCCGGTGCGGGCTCCCGGGCCGGGGGAGGTGCAGGTGCGCGTCGCTTACTGCGGGATCTGCGGTAGCGACAAGCACGAATTCGTCGATGGGCCGCACGCGATTCCGGTGGATCGGCCGCACCCGGAATCCGGGGTGGTGGCGCCGCTGGTTCTCGGGCACGAGTTCTGCGGCACCGTCACCGCGGTCGGCGCGGACGTGCGCGGCCTGGCCGAAGGCGACCGGCTGGCGATCGAACCGCACTACCGGTGCGGGCGCTGCGATCGCTGCCGGGCGGGGGAGTACAACATCTGCGCGCACTTCGGGTTCGCCGGATTGATGGGGCACGGCGGTCTCGCCGAGTATGCCACCATCCCGGCGTACATGGCGCACGTGCTGACCGAGGACGTTTCCTTCGAGCAGGCAGCCGTTTTCGAGCCCGCGTCGGTTGCGCTGCACGCGCTGCGCCGGTCGGGAGCGCGTCCCGGCGAATCGATGGCGGTGGTCGGGCTCGGGCCGATCGGATTGCTGATCACGCTGCTCGCGCGGCAGCTCGGCGTGCAGCGGATCCACGGTGTCGACCCGGACGCCGCGCGGCGTGAGCTGGCGGTGGAGCTGGGAGCCACCAGCGTCGGAGACGACGTTCCCGAGGTGGACGTGGCGTTCGAGGTGGTCGGCATCCAGTCCACGTTGGACAAATCGCTCGCGGTGACGCGGGCGGGCGGGCGCGTGGTGCTCGTCGGGCTCGGCGGGCGCCTGGACTTCGACGCCTTCGGTCTGGTCAACCGCGAGCAGTCCATCATCGCGACCGTCGGTTACCGGGATACCTTCCCGGAACTGATCCGGCTGGCTTCGCAAGGCGTGGACTTCTCCCGGATCGTGACCTCGACGGTGGCGCTCGACGAGGTGGTGGAGCGCGGCCTGCGCGCGGGCGCCGGTGAGGTGAAGGTGGTGGTGCGGCCGTGACGGTGGTGATCACCGGCGGGACCTCGGGCATCGGAGCTGCGTTGGAACTCGTGACGGGAGTCGCGGCGTAGTCGTGGTCGCCCTCTTGTCGTTCAGACTCCGGGAAACGGCATCCCTGGTCTTCCACCGGCGTGCAACGACGCATGTATGAACAGTCCCGAGTCTTGCGAAACCGCACCTCAGGGGACCGTGACGTACCCCAGCCACAAGAAACCCCGAAACGCGAGATCATTCCTGAACGCAACCACCACTGTGAATCCCGGAGAGGCGGCACTGGGTGGGAGCGGGTGCTCGCGGTGAACCTCACCTCGGTGCTCACCGCGTGCTCCGCCGCGCGCGACCGGCTGGCCGCCACGGGCGGTTCGGTCGTCACGGTGTCGTCGATGTTCGCCTTCACCGGCAGCGCCGACCGGCCCGCCTACAGCGCGAGCAAGGGCGGTGTCAGCCAGCTCACCCGCTCGCTGGCCGCCGAGTACGCGCCGCTGGGCGTGCGGGTCAACTGCGTGGCACCGGGTTTCGTGGTCACTCCGCTGGCGCGCGGCGTGCTCGACGATCCGGTGGCGTCCGCGGCGGTGCTGGAGCGGATCCCGATGGGCCGGCTCGGCGAACCCGACGAGGTCGCCTCGGTGATCGAGTTCCTCTGCTCACCGGCCGCCCGCTACGTCACCGGCGCCGTGGTGCCGGTGGACGGCGGCTACCTGGCCGCTTGAGGCCGGGCGCGGCCCGGGGTTACCCTGCCCCCGCAACGAGGCGCGTCGGCGGGAGGCCGTGATGACTCAGCCTGCTTCGCTGATCTCGCGAGTGTCCACGGCTCACCTCGACCCGGCCGACCGGGTGGCCGCGTGGGAGGAGTACAACCGCCGCGCGCTGGTGGGCTTGAAGTGCTCGCCCTACGCCGAGCAGGGATTGCTGGCCACCCAGACCAACGTGCGCTTCGGCGCGCTGCGGATGGCCGACATCGCGGGCAACGAGCACGTCATCGAGCGGACCTCGGCGGCATGCCGTGCGCTGCCGAAGGATTCGGTGTTCGCGAGCCTGGTGCTCTCCGGCGAGGCCGTGTTCTACCACGGCCGGGGCTGCCTGACCCTCGGCGCGGGCGAGCTGGTCGTGTACGACACGCGCCGGTCCTACCTGTTCGGCTTCGCCGCGCCGATGCGCCAGCTGCTGGTGGACATCCCGCGCGAGCTGTTCGCGGAAGTGCCCAGCCCGGCCAGGTTCAGCGCGGACAGATCGGCGCTGCGGGCGCTGCGCACCCTGCTGGAGTCGGTGGCGGCCCGCCCGGAAGCGGTGGCCGACGGCGCGGACGAAACGGCGCTGGACCTGCTGCGGGCGTTGACGACCGGTGGTGCTCCGCCGCTGTTCGCGGCCAAGGACTACATCGACCGCCACCTCGGCGACCACGAGCTGACCCCGGCCCGGGTGGCCGCCGCGGTCGGCATGTCCGCGCGCCACCTGGGCAGGCTGTTCGCCGCCGAAGGCGACACCCCGGGCCGCTACGTCCTGCGCCGACGCCTGGCGAGAGCACGCCGCGACCTGGCCGACCCGGCAACCCGGCACCGCACGATCGCCGACATCGCGCACCGCTGGGGCTTCGCCAGCCACGCGCACTTCACCAGGGTCTTCCGCGCCGAGTACGGCCACCCGCCCACCGACCTCCGCTGAGACCGGCCACGAGGTTGTGCGATTTCCATTGAAATCAGACGTCTGATTTCAATGGAAATCGCGGAACTCCGTTGCGCCCGGTGCCGGACACGCCGGTGGTGTGTCCGATGTCGTGCAATTTCAATTGAAATCGGATGTCTGATTTCCATTGAAATTGCACGGTGACCTGGGGTCAGGGGCGGGGTGCGGGTCTGGAGATGATGGCCGCGCAGGTTGTGGAGAGCAGGACTGCGGCCAGGGAGACCGCGAGCATCGTGGTGTGGCCGCCGGTTGCGTCGACCAGCGCTCCCGCCAGGTACGGGCCGATCGCGAAGCCGCCGCCGATCATCAGGTTCGTGCTGTTCATGACCTGGGTTCCGCTGCTGAGGCCGGCGAGAGCGGTCAGCAGGTTCGGCAGCAGGAACGTCCAGGCGAACTTGAAGACCACGGCGGCCACCGCGAACCGGGCCAAGCCGGGAGCGCCGAAGAGCAGCGCGATGCTCGCGGTCAGCGCCGCGTAGCCGGAGAGCAGGTAGGTGCGGCGGCGCGGGCTGTCGCCGATGAGCGTGGCGATCAGCGCGGAGCCGATGCCGGCCACCGTCGCCACCGACAGCACCACGCTGGTGTCGGGGAGATCGGTGCCCGCGGCCGAGGAGATCCCGGCCATGAACGTCCACACCCCGCTCAGCGCGATGTAGAACAGGAAGATGCCCGCCAGGCCCAGCGCGAACCTGGCGCTCGGCCTGCGGTGCCCGGTGGCTTCCGGCGCGCTCAGGCCGCCGCGCAGCAGGCGCACCACCGGCAGGCACAGCACGCCGAGCGCGGCCATCGTCCAGTACACCGCCGCTACGGGGGCACCGGCGAAGACGACCGGGAACACCGCGAGGATCAGCGCGCCCATCGCGAGCTGGCTCACCACGAAGATGCCGAAGGCGCGGCCCGGATTGGCGGTGCGGGCGCTGAGGGTGAGCAGCACGATCGTGATCGAGCCCGCGGCCAGCGAGGTGATCACCCGGACCGCGACCAGCAGCGGGAAGTTCTCCAGCAGCCCGGAGACGACGTTGCCCGCGAAGAACACCGCGGTGCAGGCGTAGGTCGCGGTGCGCGGGTCGATCCGGCCCAGCCACAGGTAAGCGGGCAGGGTGGCGAGGCTGAACGCGCCGAGTTCGAGCGAGAACAGGCCACCGAGCTCGCCCGGCGTCAGGCCGAACTGCGCGGTCAGCGCGCCGCCGATCACCGGGGCGGTCAGCAGCACGGTGTAGAGCACCGCGCTGTAGACACCGATGAAGGTGCCCGCGGCGCGATCGGAGGTGACAGCCATGGCGAACCCCATTCCTCGTCGGGGTCGATCGTCCACAGGGGACGCTCGCGAGCGGGCGTCGCGGCCTGCAGCATCGCGCGGACCCGGCGCCGCGACAGCCGCTCGGCCGGGACGCGTGCACGCACCGACAAGGACGGTGCAGCCCGGGACAAGACACCGCCGCGCCCGCGGCGGGATCGTCGTGCCCGTCCCGCCCCCGGAGATCACCGAGGACGAATCGATGACCACGCTTTCCGACACCTCCACCTGGCCACCGCTCAACGAGCTCGCCGATGGCTTCGACGCCAACAAGGGCCCGGTCTCCACCGCGCTGGCCGACCGCACGATCACCCTGGTCAACGCCAACGGATCGCGCGTCGAGCACCAGTTCACCGGCGACGAGGTGCGGTGGGACTACTTCGCGGCCGAAGGCGACCCGCACGGCAACGAGCGCGGCGCGGACCGCTACGAGGCCTTCGAGGTCGACGAGCAGCTGTACTACGTGCAGTTCCACACGAGCACCCGCCCGAACGACGCGGTGTCGCTGCTGCTGGACCTGCGCAGCGGTCACGCGCTGAGCGTGGTGAGCCAGATCGGCGACACCGCGCCGCGGGTGTCGCAGGGTTTCATGCCCGGTGTCATCGATGGCGTGGAGGTCACCGGCACCGCACCGGCGCCGACCACGAGCCTGCTGGGGCGTCGGGTGCTGTGGGTGTACAGCGAGGAACACGCTTACGAGCACGTCTACCTCAGCCCGCACTGGTACACCTGGCACTGCCTGGCCGGTCCGGAGCGCGGTCTCGCCGACACCGACGAGCACACCACCTACCAGCTGCGCCCGGGGATCCACGTGTTCGCCTGGCGGGAGAAGGTGATCCCGTGCGCGGCGGTCACCGTGGCCGACCACCGGAACGCGCGCGACATCCGCTCGCACGGCGCGCTCTTCGGCCTAGACGAGTCCGGCTCGGCGACCACCCACTTCACCTTCGGCGCGCACGGTCGCCTCCTGAGCACCACCGCGCACCCGGCCGAGTACGACCCCGCCCGCTGAGGAGGCCCAGCCATGAACACCGCAGACCTGATCCTGACCGGCGCCACGGTGTACACAGTGGACGACAGGCGGCCGTGGGCGACGGACCTGGCGATCGCCGGCGGCGAGCTGCTGGCGATCGGCGACCGCGACGAGGTCGCCCGCCACGGCGGGGACGGCACTGCGGTGGTCGATCTCGGCGGCGCGTTCGTCATGCCCGGGCTGGTCGACGTGCACAACCACCACGTGCTGGCCGGGATGGCCGACCTCTTCGAGCTCTCGGTGGATCCCGCGGCGGACCTGGCGCAGGTGCTCGCGGCTGTCGCCGAGCAGGCTCGTTCGGTGGGCCCGGACGAGTGGGTGATCGGCGGGTCGTGGGGCTCGCACCTGGTCGGCGAGCTCTCCCGCGAGGCGGCGTTGCGAGCGCTCGACGAGGCGTCGTGCGGCAGGCCGGTGTTGCTGTCGGACGACAGCCACCACAACCGGTGGGCGAACTCGCGCGCCCTGCAGCTGGCCGGGATCGGTGCGGACAGCGCGGATCCGGCAGGCGGCGTGATCGTGCGCGACCAGGACACCGGGCGGCCGACGGGGTTGTTGCTGGAACGCGCGGGGATCGCCGCCGCCCGGGCGGTTCACGACGCCGCCGCGCCGACGGCCGAGCAGCACCGCCGCGCCTCGCGGCGGGCCGTGGAGGTGCTGAACTCCTACGGCATCACCGCGTTCCAGGACGCCGGTGCGTCGCGGGACGTCATGCGGGCGTTGCAGGAGCTCGACGGCGACGGCGAGCTCAGCGCCTGGGTGGTCAGCTCGATGCTGATCAACGATCCGATCTTCGGGTTCGCCCCGATCGGCGCGGACCTGCTGGCCGAGGGCGAGCGCTACCGCAGCGCGCACCACCGGCCGGACTTCGTCAAGATCTTCCTCGACGGGGTGCCGCCGACCCGCACCGCGGCGTTCCTCGACCCCTACCTGCCCGACCACGCGCACGGAGCGCACCACCACGGCGAGCTGAGCATGCCGCCGGAGGAGCTCCTCGGCTGGCTGCGGTCGGTGGCCGGTGCGGGGCTGTCGGCGAAGATCCACTGCACCGGGGACGCCTCGGTGCGCGCGACGCTGGACGCCGTGGCGCAGATCCGGGCGGAGGGCAACCGGTCGAGCCGGTTCCAGATCGCGCACGGCCAGTTCGTGCACCCGCAGGACCTGCCGCGCTTCGCTGAACTCGACGTCATCGCCGACATCTCGCCGTTCCTGTGGTTCCCCGGCGTGATCCCGGCGGCCATCGCCCAGGTGCGCCCGGCGGAGCTGGCCGGGCGGATGCAGCCCAACCGGGCGCTGCTGGACTCCGGCGCGCTGGTCGCGGGCGGATCGGACTGGCCGGTGAGCACCTCGCCCAACGTGTGGGAGGGCATCCAGGGGTTGGTGACCAGGCAGGATCCCAGCGGAACCCACGCAGGCTCGCTGTGGCCGGAGCAGGCGCTGTCACCGGCCGAGGCGATCGAGGTGTTCACCATCAACGGTGCCCGGGCGATGGGCCTGGGCGAGGTGACCGGATCGCTGGTGCCGGGCAAGTCGGCGGACTTCGTCGTCCTCGACCGCAACCCGCTCGACCACCCGGTGCACGAGCTCGCCCGCACCACCGCGCGGGAGACCTGGTTCGCCGGTCGCCGGGTCTTCTGGCGAGCGGAATCCTCAAGCGCACCAACCGAATGACGGCGGCCGAGCGGCGCAACCGGGTGCGTCCGAACGACAGGTAGGATGGGGACGCCGACCGCGCGCTTCCCGCATTCCCCCTCGGGAGAGCACGCGGTCGGCCTCGTTCAGCCGAACACCCGGCGCAGCCAGGAATCCCGCGCCGCCATCGCGGCCCGCGACACCTCGGCGTGCGGGGCGGAACCGGCGAAGCCGTGGTAGCCGCCGGACCACACGTGCAGTTCGGCGCGGCCGCCGGTGGCCCAGATCCGCGTCGCGTAGTCGATGGCCTCGTCCCGGAAGACCTCCGCGGCACCGACCGAGATGAACGCCGGTGGCAGCCCGGACAGGTCGTTCGCGCGCGCCGGTGCCGCGTACGGCGAGACCGCGTCGGTGCCGCGCCGCGAGCCGAGGATCGCGTTCCACGCGGTGTCGTTGTTGTTGCGGTCCCAGGCGCCGATGCCGTCGTACTGCCTGCTGGAGACCGTTTCGTTGCGGTCGTCGAGCATCGGGCAGTCCAGCAGCTGCCCGACCAGAGCGGGACCACCCCGGTCGCGCGCCATCAGCGCGACGGCCGCGCTCAGCCCGCCACCCGCGCTTGAGCCGCCGACCAGGATGCGCGCCGGGTCCACGCCGAGCTCACCGGCGTGCTCGGCGAACCAGCACAGGCCCGCGTAGCAGTCCTCGGCAGCGGCGGGCGCCGGGTGCTCCGGGGCGAGCCGGTATTCGACGGTGACCGCGACAGCACCGAACCGCAGCACGTCGTCGACCAGTCCAGCGGCCCCGAACGCGCGGTTGCCCAGCACCATCCCGCCGCCGTGGATGCTGCAGATGCCCGGCGCGCCGCTGATGCCGCCGCGCGGTCGCAGGACGGTCAGCTCCACGCCGGGTGCGGTGACGTGCTCGAAATCCACCGGCCGGTCGCCGATCGCGGCTTCGACCGGCGGGACGATGGAGTCGAAGTGCGCGCGGTTGGCCAGGATCGTCTCCGCGCGCAGCGGGACCTGCTCGACGAGTTCGAGGAATGCGGCCAGGCCCGGTTCCAGCTCGGGGTCGTAGGGCACCGGGGTCATGGCGCCAGCACCCGCCGCAACCAGGACAGCCGCGCGGCCAGCGCGGCCCGGGTGATCTCGGCGGCCGGGGCGTAGATGTCGAAGCCGTGGCAGCCGCCGCTCCACACGTGCAGTTCGGCGCGGCCGCCGGTGGCCCAGATCCGCCGGGCGTACTCGACGTCCTCGTCTCGGAAGCCCTCGGCGCTGCCGACCTCGATGAAGGCGTGCGGCAGGTTCGACAGGTCCGCGGCGCGGCTCGGCGCGGCGTAGGGGGAGACCTCTGCGGCGTCGCCGACCAGCGCCGACCAGCCCGCGATGTTGGTCTCCTGCGGCCACGGGCCGAGGCCCCGGTACTGGTGGCTGGCCACCGTGGTGTTGGTGTCGTCGATCATCGGGCACAGCAGCAGCTGCCCGGCCAGCGCCGGGCCGCCGCGATCGCGGGCCAGCAGCGCGACGCCCGCGGACAGCCCGCCGCCCGCGCTGCCGCCCATCACCACGATCCGCGCCGGGTCGATGTTCAGCTCCGCCGCGTGCGCCGCGGTCCACACCAGGCCCGCGTAGCAGTCCTCCACGGGTGCGGGGTGCGGGTGCTCGGGCGCGAGGCGGTACTCGACGTTGACGGCAACGACGCCGAGTTCCAGCACCAGGTCGACGAGGCGCTGGTTGTCCATGTCCCGGTTGCCGAGCATCATGCCGCCGCCGTGGATGTTGTACAGCGCGGGAACCGGGTGGTCGAGCCCGCGCGGGCTGAGCACGGTGATCGCGATGCCACCGCCGGCGGTGTGCTCGGCCACCTCGACCGGGCGGTCGCCGATGACGTCGGCGGCGGTGGGGAACATCGAGGCCATCGCGCGCCGCAGCTCGGGGAGCGTCTCGGCGGTGTACTCCGGTGGCGTGCCGTCCGGAGGTCCCAAGACCGCTGCGATCTCCGGGTCGAAAGGTACTGGGGTGTGGGGCATTTCGAGCTCCTGTCAGGGGCCTTCCGGGGAGACGGCGTCGCGGTCGGCCCAGAACGGCTCGACCAGCGCGCGCAGCTCGTCGGAGCCGACGCGCGCCAGCAGGTCGAAGGCTCCGATGTTCTGCTCGACCTGCTCCAGCCGGCTCGCGCCGACCAGGGTGGAGACGTTGGCCGGGTGGGTGAGGGTGAAGGCGATGCACAGCTGCGCCGGGGTGGTGTCGAGCTTCTCGGCGAGGTCGGTGAGCACCGGCACGGCGGCCAGGATCGTCTCCCGGATGCCGCCCGGGTCGCGTCCGATGGCGCGTCCGGGAGTGGTGTTGCCCGCGAGGATCCCGCCTTCGAGCACGTCGGAGGCCTCCATCTGGAAACCGGCGCGGAACAGCTCGGCGAAGGGCGCACCGTCCGGAATGGACCGTCGTGCGACGCTGTACTTCAGCTGCGCCAGCTGCGGCCCGGGAATCCCGTCCCGGTCGGCGATGGCGCGCAGGGCGTGGATGTTCGGGGCGGACCAGTTGTTCACGCCCCAGGCGCGGATCAGCCCGTCCCGGGCGAGTTCGGCGAGATCGCCGACCAGGTCGTCCAGCGGCACGTCGTCGCGCCGCAGATCGCCGAGGATCACCAGATCCGCGTGGTCGAGACCGGTGCGCAGCAGCGTGTTCTCCAGCTGCGGGCGGAAACCGCGCGACCCGAAGCCCTCGATCCACAGCTTGGCGGAGAGCAGGAAGTCCTCGCGGGGCGGGCCGATCGCCCGCATGATCGCGCCCCAGATCACGTCGGTGAAGGTCGGGGGAGCGCCGGGAAAGCCGTAGACGCCGACGTCGAAGAGGTTGACGCCGCGGTCGAGGGCGTGGCGGACCATCGCGACCGCATCGGCGAAGTCCACCCGGTCGTAGGTGTGCCAGGAACCCAGGGAGAGCGCGGAGGCTTCGAGGTCGGTGCTACCGATGCGGCGGTGCGGAACGGTGGTGTGCACGGATCGCCGGCTCCTTCGGATCGAGCGGGTGCAGCGGCACGAACCTGGGTTAGTCTACAGGCGTTGACTCAAATGTCGAGTCCACGGCGGAGAAAGGGGAGTGCCCGTGCGCGCAGCAGGGGACAGCACCCGGGAGATCGCCGACCTCGTCCTGCACGGCGGGGTCGTTCGCACCATGACCGAGCAGAACCCGGCGGCGACCGCGATCGCCTTGCGCGGCGGGCGGATCGCCGCGATCGGCACCGACCGCGAAGTGCTGGCGCTGGCCGGCCCGGCCACCGGGACCATCGATCTGGCCGGGCGGGCCGTCCTGCCCGGGATCAACGACGCGCACCTGCACGCCACCTGGCTCGGTGCGCTCTGGCCGCGAACCCTGTTCGGATCCGGCGGCGGTGACCCGCGAAATCCGTTGCGCACCAACGAGGAGCGCCGCGCGGCGATCCTGCGGGCCGGTGAGCTGCTGGCCTCCCTCGGCATCACGAGCTACACCGAGCCCGGCCTCGGGCCGGGGGAGGACGCCGGGCCGACCGGCGCGTTCGGCAGCCCGGTCGTGGCGCAGTACCGCGAGCTCGCCGCCGAGGGAATGCTGAAAGCTCGCGTCACGGTGCTGTCGCTGTACGGCGAGCTGGACGGCCGGAGTTCGCTGCCCGACGTGCTCGCCGGGCTGGAGGCCGACCGCTCCAGCGCCGATCCGCGGTGGCTCAGGTTCGCCGGGGTCAAGATCTTCGCGGACGGCATCCCCCCGATGCGCTCGGCCTGCACCAAGTGCGGTTACGCCGACGGGAGCTCGGCAGGCCTGCTGGTGGACGGGGTCGACGACGCCGATCGCGAGCACAACCTGACCCGGATGATCGTCGCCGCGCACCGGGCCGGGCTGCAGGTGGGCGTGCACGCCACCGGTGACCGCTCGATCGAGGTCGTGCTCAACGCGGTCGAACTGGCCGGAGTCGGGCACGGCGCGGATCTCGGGCACTACGTCATCCACGGTGACATGGCCTCGTCCGAGCAGCTGCGGCGGATGGCCGATCTCGGCGTCGGGCTCGACGTGCAGCCGGGAATCGCCCTGTGCACCAGCGAGCAGGTCGACGCGGTGCTCGGGCCCGGGGCGGCGGCGGAGTCCTGGCGGCTGGGGGAGGCGCTGGAGTTCGGCGTGCGGATGTGCATCACCTCCGATGCGCCGGTGCTCTCGCCCGACTGGCGGCGCCAGATCGCCGCGGCGGACGAATGGCTGGGCCCGGCGGAGGATCCCCGGCAGCGCGCGGCGCAGCTCCTGCGCTGCTGCACGGTCGAACCGGCTCGCCAGGACGGCGCCGCGTCGTGGAAGGGAACCCTCGCACCCGGGATGGCCGCGGATCTGTGCGTTCTCGCGGCGGACCCGCTCGCGGTCGCACCGGCCGAGCTGCCGGAGGTCGATATCGACCTGACCGTCGTGGACGGGCGGATCGTCCACGACCGCACGGGGATCGGCTGATTGCTCCACAGTGGCCTTTCCCGACACGCGATTTCTGTTGTACGGTCTCGAAATCGAGCGGAGGGCACCGAGCCGCACCTTCTCCCACACACATCCCCATTCCTGGAGGAAGCATGTCCGCAGCATCGACGCCGGAGCGCATCGTCGACATCGCCATCGGGTACATGGGCGCCAAGCAGCTCTTCGCCGCCGCGCGCACCGGAATCTTCCGCGAACTCACCGCGGGTGAGCGCAGCATCGAGCAGCTGGCCACCGGGACGGGACTGAGCGAGCAGACGGCCCGAATCCTGGCCGACGGGATGAACGCGCTGGGGCTGCTCGACCGCCACGACGGCCTCTACCGCCTCGCTCCGGACGCGGCCGAGTTCCTCTCGGGCGATGGCGAGACGGATCTGCACCCGTTCCTCGGCTTCCTGAACGAGATCAGCTTCGGCCACTGGTCGCAGTTCGACGCCACCGTGGACACCGCCGAGCCCGGCGACCTGCAGATGGACGAGAAGCGGTGGGCGACGTTCATGGCCGGTGTCATGCGCTACAACGCCCTGCACGCGGCGATGCTGACCAGGAGCTTCGACTTCGCGCCGTACCGGGACATGCTCGACTTCGGCGGGCTCTCACCGGCCTTCGCGATCGGTGCGATGCGGGCCAATCCCGAGCTGTCGGTCCGCTTCACCTTCGCACCGGACTTCACCGACGGCATCACCGGTGCGCTGGAGTCGGCCGGGCTGAGCGGGCGGGCCCGGATCGACCCGGCGCCGACCGACACCGCGGATCCGGGCGGTGCGCACGACATCGTCATGCTCAACCACGTGATCCACCGGTTCTCCGCGGAGCAGAACCGGGCGATCCTGGGCCGGGCGCGAGCGGCGGCGCAGGACGGCGCGACGTTGCTGCTGCTGGACTTCCTGCTCGACGACGACGAGCGGCAGCGCGGCATCGACGCCCTGCACGCGGCGGAGTACCTGGTCATCGACGGCACCGTGGTCTACCCGGCCGCCGAGGTCTTCGGCTGGTTGCGGGAAACCGGTTGGCAGCCGCGAGAAGTCCTGGAACTGCCGGGAAGTCCGCGCGTGATCGTGGCCGCCGCGGGCTGAGCCGAGGCGGGAAATGGCCTCGTGCGGGCGGATTCCGGCGAGGCCATTGCATTTTTAGCCGACATCCGTAGACTCAACGGCCACGACGCGGTGCGGCGGCGAGCAACGAGCCCCTCCCTCGCGTCCCGCTCGCCCGGGAAATCCGCAGCCGGTGGCGAGGATCCTCCCGTTTCGAACGGTCATCAGCGCCCCTCTCGCCGGAGGCAGAGATCCATGAAGAGGCTCTGGAAAACCGCACTCGCCGCAGTCCTCGCACTGACCGCGGCCGGATGCACGAGCATCGCCGGGAATTCCGGCGCAGCGACCGACGTGCTCAAGATGGGCACGTTCCAGGACGTGACGTCGTGGGACCCGGCCAACGCCGACATCGGCTTCGACGGCCCCTACCTGTCCGCGGTCTACGACGCGCTGGTCGCGCTCGACGAGAACTCCCAGCCGGTTCCGGCGCTGGCGACCTCCTGGTCGTTCTCGCCGGATTCCCGCACGCTGACCATGCAGCTGCGCACCGGCGTCACCTTCGCCGACGGGCAGCCGTTCGACGCGGCGGCCGCGGTGAAGAACCTGGAGCACCTCCGGGCCGGGGCGCGCTCCGGGCAGGCGTACCTCAACGTCGATTCGGTCACCGCGGTGGATCCGCAGACCATCGCCCTGCACCTGACGCGCAAGGACGACACCCTGCTGTACTTCATGGGCCTGGGGCGCAGCTGGATGGCCTCGCCGGCCGCGATCGACCGCGGCGACCTGGCCACCGACCCGGTCGGCTCCGGCCCCTACGAGTACCGCACCGCCGAGTCGACCGCCGGTGCGCAGTACGTGTTCGCCAAGAAGCCGCAGCACTGGGACGCCGCGACCTACCCGTTCGCCGGCGTCCAGATGTTCCCGATCACCGACCAGACCGCCAGCCTCAACGCGATGCTGTCCGGTCAGCTCAACGTCGCCTTCGCCAATCCCGCGGAAATCCCGCAGGCGCAGCAGAACGGCTGGAACGTCTCCTCGAAGGTCGCCTCCTGGGTAGGCATCCAGTTCGTGGATCGCACGGGCCAGCGCCTCGCGCCGCTGGGCGACGTGCGGGTGCGCCGCGCGATCAACCACGCCTTCGACGGAGCGGCCATCCTCAAAGCGGTCGGCCAGGGCGGCGGAACGGTGAGCAGCCAGGTGTTCCCGGTCGGCGACCCGGCCTACGACCCGGCGCTCGACGACCGCTACGCGCACGACATCGCCGAGGCCAAGCGGTTGCTGGCCGAAGCCGGTCACCCGCGGGGATTCGCGGTGCGGATGCCGATGTCGCCGATCTTCCAGGCCTGGCAGCCGGCCGTGCAGCAGACCCTCGGCGAGCTCGGCATCACGGTCAGCTGGGACGAGATGTCGCAGGCCGACTACCAGAAGAACGCCGCGACCTACCCGATGTTCATCGCCGTCATCGCGATGGACTCCAACCCGATGGCCTCGGTCGCGGGCCGCTTCACCACCGAGCAGTGGTACAACCCGGAACCGTCGATCGAGGCCTTCCCCGAGGTCGCCGAGCTGGTCGCGCGCACGGAGGCGGCCACCGGCGACGAGCAGATCGGGCTGGCGCGCGAGCTGAACGGCAAGCTCGTCGACCTGGCCTGGCAGGACGTCTGGTACCAGGCGAACAACACCTACTTCAGCGTTCCGGGCATCAAGGTCACCCCGATCACCGGAATGATGTTCCCGACCCTCCGCTTCATCCAGCGCGGCTGAAGGAATGTTTCCAGTGGCCGGTTTGCGTGGCGGTGCGAGTTCCGGCATCCGTGAGCGCTTCGGGGCGCCTACTCACCCGAGAGGGGTGCGCAATGCTCAAGTTCACCGTCCGGCGGTTGCTGTCCGGGCTCGTCCTGCTGGTCGTGGTCACCTGCGGTTCGTTCTTCCTGGCGCACCTCGCGGTCGGCGACCCGACTGCCGGGCTCCTCGGCAACAACGCCACTCCGGCGCAACAAGCGGCGCTGCGCCAGCAGCTCGGGCTCGACCGGCCGCTGCCGGTGCAGTTCTGGGACTGGGCCTCGCACGCCGTCCGCGGCGACTTCGGCACCTCGTGGCGCAGCTTCCAGCCGATCTCCGAGCAGATCGCGCTGCGCGTGCCGGTGACGCTGTCGGTGGTCCTCGCGGCCACCTTCCTGGCCGCCGCGCTGGGGCTGGTGATCGGCTTGGTGGCCGGGCAGCGGCCGGGCGGGCTGCTGGACCGGTGCCTCAAGCTCGCCTCGGTGGTCCTGTTCGCGCTGCCCGGTTTCTGGGTGAGCCTGGTGCTGGTGCTCTGGTTCGCCGTGCAGCTGCGCTGGTTCCCCGCGGTGGGCTACGTGTCGCCGGACGAGTCGGTGCTCGGCTGGCTGCGCTCGATCACGCTGCCCGCGGTGTCGTTGTCGCTGACCGCGATCGTGCTGGTCGCCGAGCAGCTGCGCAACGGCCTGCTGGAGGTCGGCGGGCAGGACTTCGTCCGCACGCTGCGGGCGCGCGGCCTGCCCGAGCGCAGGGTGGCGCTGCACGTGCTGCGCAACGCCTCGCCCGCGGCGCTGACCGTGCTGGCGCTGATGTTCGTCGGGCTGCTCGGCGGCGCCGTGGTCGTCGAGGTGGTGTTCAACCTGCCGGGCATCGGCAGCCTCACCCAGTCGGCCTCGCAGATCGGCGACATCCCGACGCTGCTCGGGCTGACCGCCGTGACCGTCGTGTTCGTGGTCGTCGTCAACTTCCTGCTCGACCTCGTGCTCGGGTGGGTCAACCCGAAGGTGCGTGAGAAGTGACCGCAACCGCGCATGCCGACCGCGGCCTCTGGCGGCGCTACCTGCGCCGTCCCGCCGGAGTTCTCGCCATGGCGGTGTTCCTGCTGGTAGTGCTCGCCGGCCTGCTGGCACCGCTGCTCGCACCGCACGACCCCAACTACGTCGACTTCACGCTGGCGCAAGCGCCACCGGGCCCCGGGCACCTGATGGGCGGTGATTCCACCGGGCGCGACATCTTCAGCCGCCTGCTCTACGGTGCGCGCACCACCGTGTACGGCGCCGCCGTCGCGTGCCTGACCGGGATCGCGCTCGGCGTGCCGGGCGGTGTCGCGGCCGGTTACCTCGGCGGCCGGGCGGACCGGATCGGCTCGTGGATCAGCGACGCGGTGCAGTCGGTGCCCGGCATGGTGGTGCTGCTCATCGTCGCCGCGGGCACCGGCTCGAACTTCACCGTGCTGATGGTGACGATCGGCGTGTTCATGGCGCCCGGCTACTTCCGCATCTCGCGTTCCCGAGCGTTGGCCGTGCGCAAGGAGCCCTACATCGACGCGGCCCGCGTCGCGGGCCTGACCAACGCCCAGGTGCTGCGAAGTCACGTGCTGCGAGCGGTGCGCGCGCCGATCATCATCCAGACCGCGCTCACCGCGGGCATCGCGATGGGGATGCAGACAGGACTCCAGTTCCTCGGCGTGGGCGCCGCGTCGACGCCCAGCTGGGGCCAGATGATGAACGACGGCTTCCGCACCATGCTGAACCACCCGTTGATCCTGCTGTGGCCCTCGGCCGCGCTCGGCGTGACCATCGCGGCCCTGGCGTTCATGGGTTCCACGCTCGCCGACCTGGTGAGCGTGCGGACCGGCGAACCCGGTCGCCACGACCCGGCCGGGCCCGACCAACCGGCCACGGGCTCGCTGGTGCACCGGCCGGAGCAGGCGGCGCTGCGGATCGAGAACCTCCGCGTCTCCTACCGCGCCGGAACGAGCGGGAAGCAGGTGGTGCACGGGATCTCGCTCGACGTCGGGCCCGGCGAAGTGCTGGGCATCGTCGGGGAATCCGGCTCGGGCAAGTCGCAGACCGTGTTCGCCGCGCTGGGGCTGCTGCCCGCCGCCGCCCGCAGCACCGCCGACGGCATCCGGATCGGCGGCCGCGAGGTCGGCGGCCTGCCGCGCGGCAAGCGGCATGCGCTGCTGGGAACCGAGATCGGCTACGTGCCGCAAGAGCCGATGAGCAACCTAGACCCCTGCTACACCATCGGATACCAGCTGGTCGAGCCGCTGCGCGCGGTGCACGGCCTCGGCAAGGCGCAGGCGCGGGAGCGCGCCCGCGAGATCCTGCAGCGGGTGGGCATCGCCGAACCCGACCGGCTGCTGGCCAGCTACCCGCACCAGATCTCCGGCGGGATGGCGCAGCGGGTGCTCATCGCCGGAGCCGTCGCGGGGCGTCCCGGCCTGCTGGTCGCCGACGAGCCGACCACCGCGCTCGACGTGACGGTGCAGGCCGAGGTCCTGGAGCTGCTGCGGGAACTGCAGGCCGAGCACGGCATGGCGATGGTGATCGTCACGCACAACTTCGGCGTGGTCGCCGACATCTGCGATCGCGTGGTGGTGATGAAGGACGGCGCTATCGTCGAAACCGGCCCGGTCGGCCGGATCTTCGCCGAACCCGCCGACCCCTACACCGCCGAACTCATCCGGGCGTCCCAGGAAGACACCGAAACCCGCGCTGATCTCGACGCGGCACAGGACCGGCCGGTGCGCGCATGAAAAGCACCGAGTCCTACGAAACCGCACCCCAGGGGACCGTGATGCAACCCAGCCAGAAGAAGCCGGAAAACGCGAGATCGACGTCCAACGCAACCGCCACTGTCAATCGCGCAGAGGCGGAACCGCTCCTGGACGTGGCTGATCTGGTGGTGGACTACCGCCGGGGGCGGAGGACCTTCCGCGCGCTGCATGGGGTGTCGCTGAGCATCGGGGCGGGGGAGTGCGTCGGGCTGGTCGGCGAGAGCGGTTCGGGCAAGTCCACGCTGGGCAAGGCGATCCTGGGCCTGAGCCCGGTGTCCTCGGGTTCGATCCGCATCGACGGGCGCGACATCACGCGCGCGAGCGGAGCCGACCGGCGCCGGCTGGCCGCCGACGTGCAGGTGGTCTTCCAGGACCCCTACGGCTCGCTGGACCCGGCGATGACGGTCGGCCAGGCGGTGGCCGAGCCGCTGCGGGCGGCCGGAACCGACCGGGAGACCGCCCGCGCCGCGGTCGCCGAGATGCTCGACCAGGTGCGGCTGCCCGCGGACGCGGCTGCCCGCTACCCCGGCGAGTTCTCCGGCGGGCAGCGGCAGCGCATCGCCATCGCCCGGGCGCTGGTGCGCCGGCCGCGGCTGATCATCTGCGACGAGCCGGTCAGCGCGCTGGACCTGACCACCCAGGCGGCCGTGGTCGACCTGTTCATCGACATCCAGCGCGAGACCGGCGTGTCCTACCTGTTCATCTCGCACGACCTGGGTGTGGTGCGCCGCGTCTGCCACCGGGTTTCGGTGATGTACGGTGGGCGAATCGTCGAGTCGGGGGCGAACGAGACGATCACGCGCAGCCCGGCGCACCCGTACACGCGTCGACTGCTGCTCGCGTCCCCGGTCGCCGACCCGGCCCGGCAGGCCGAGCGCAGGCGAGCGTGGCTCCGGCTGCGCAGCCCGGGCGAGTCGAGCACAACGTAGGGGCCATGCCGAAGATCATCGATCACGACCAGCGACGCAGGGAGATCGTCGAGGTCGCCAAGCAGCTCATCATCGAGGGCGGCTTCGAGGCCGCGACCATGCGCAGCATCGTCGCGGCGGCGGGTTACGCCAACGGTGCGCTCAAGCGGTACTTCCCGAGCAAGGACAGCATCATCGCGGCCACCTTCCAGAGCGTGCTGGCCGAGATGAACGAGCGCTCCGGCGAGCAGCGCCCGGAACCCGAGGACGCGGAAGCGGCCCTGCGCCACTACGTGGAGGCCGCGCTGCCGCTCGACCAGTACCGGATCGACTCGGCGCGAATCCTGCTGGCCCTGTGGGAGCACTCGGTGGCCAACGAGGAGCTGGCGGAGCTGTACCGCGAGCACCTGCGAACCTGGCGGGCCCAGCTCGCGGAGCGCATCGCGGCGGCCCGCGGCAAGGGCGAGCCGCCGGACGCCCCGGCGGTGACGGCGCTGGCGGGCGAGGTCATCGGCGTGTCCATAGGAGCGAACGTGACCTGCCTGATGTTCCCCGACGGAGCCCTGATCCCGGAGTACCGCGCCTACGTCGACCGCCTCCTCCGCCACATCGCCGACTGAATCGGAGCGGAACTACGGCGGGAGCGATTTCACGACTCGCCCGGTGGTGCGGCACCTCGTGAACGGTGGTGGGCCTGTCGATCGGGGCTCCCAGCGGCGGGATTTTTGGTCTACGTTCGTAGAATGATGACTGAGCTCGCTGTCACCCGCACTGTTCCGGACGAGGTCACCGGCCCCGCCGTCGTGCTGCTCCACGGCTTCGCCTCCAGTGGCGCGCAGGACTGGCCCGCCGATCGGTGGGCCCGGCCGCTGGCCGCCGCCGGACGCGAAACGCTGGTGGTCGACCTGCCCGGGCACGGCGCCAGCCCGCGCGTCGACTCGGCTGCCGAGGGCACCACCAGTCGGGTGCTGGAGAAGCTCGTCGCGGCGCTGCAAGCCGTCGGTGCTGATTCCGTCGACGTGGTCGGCTACTCCCTCGGGGCGCGGTTGGCGTGGGATCTCGTTGCGGTGAGCCCGATTCCGGTGCGTCGACTGGTGCTCGGCGGGCTGAGCCCGGTGGAGCCCTTCGGGGCGGTGGACGTCGCCGCCGCTCGCGCTGCGGCGCGGGGCGGCGACCGGCCCGCCGATCAGCTCACCGGCATGGTCCTGGGCATGGCGAGCGCGCCCGGGCGGGACACCGAATCGCTGCTGTCGCTGGTGGAAGGCCTGGCGCGTGAACCGTTCGATCCGGCGGCCGCTCCGCCCGGAGTTCCCGCGCTGCTGGTCGGGGGAGCGGACGATCCCATGTCGCAGGGCATCGACGAGCTCGCCGGGCACCTGCCGCAGGGCGCGGTGCTGCGCGTTCCCGGGGATCACCTCGGAGCGCTCGCCGGTGATGAGTTCCAGGCTGCGGCGGTGGAGTTCCTCCGCTGATCACCAGGTTCCGTCGGGGCTGAGCTCCCGGTCGAGCCAGAGGTGCTCCAGTGCCGCGCGGAGCTGGGCCCCGTGCTCCTGCCACAGGCGCAGGGCGGCCAGGTTGTCCGCCAGCTGCTCCGCGCAGCTCACGCCGAACAGCACGTTGGCCACCGCCGGGTGCTCCAGGCAGAACGCGATCGCGGCCTGTGCTGCGGTGGCACCGAATTCGGCCGCTGCGGCCGCGACGTCGTCGGCTGCCGCGCGGATCTGCTCGCGGATGTTGCCCGGGTCGGCGCCGATCTTGCGCTGCGGGTGCTTGCGGCCGGCGAGGATGCCGCCTTCGAAGACGTCCGAGGCCTGCAGGGCGAGGGTGCCGGCGCGGAAGTGCTCGCCGTACGGGCCGCCCTCGGCCATCGAACGGCGGACGATGCTGTACTTCAGCTGGGCGAAGCACGGCGGTACCAGGCCCTCGCGTGCGGCGAAGTCCACTGCGGACGTCAGGTCCGCGGCGATCCAGTTGTTCACGCCCCAGCTGCCGATCCGGCCCGCGCGGATCTGCTCGTTGACGTCCAGCACGATCTGCCGCACGTCCGGCTTCTCCAGGTAGTCGCCGACGACCGCGGTGTCCAGGCGCGCCACGCCGACCCGGTCCAGGGAAGTGGTCAGCTGCTCCTCGAAGCCGGTGTGCGGGTACTCCCACAGCCACAGCTTCCCGCACAGCTGGTAGCGGTCTCGTTCGATCCCCGCCGCGCGAACGGCTTCGCCGAAGATGATGTCGGTGCGGGCCTGCTCGGCGTGCGGGCCCATGTTGTAGTGCGCGACGTCGAACAGCGTCACGCCCCGCTCGATGGCGGTCGTGATTAGCTCGACCGCGTCGGCGAAGTCCATCCGGTCCCAGGTGTTCCAGGAGCCGAGGCCGAACACCGAGGTCCGCACTCCGCCCGGGCCGAGCTGCCGGATCGTGGATCTGCTCCGTTCGTCCACGATTCTCCCTTCATCGCAACGGCTTTTTAGTCTACGTTCGTATAATAAAACGTGATCCGGGTGCGCGGCAGGTGCCGCGCCGATCGAGGGTGGTCTGCGATGGGCGAGCTGTCCCGAGTGGTGCTGGTGACCGGAGGAGGCAGCGGAATCGGCCGCGGCGTCGCGGAATCCTTCGCGGCAGGCGGCGATCGCGTGGTGGTCGCCGACATCTCGGTCGGCGCGGCCGAATCGGCGGCGGCCGAGCTCGGCGTGGAGTGGGTGGAGTTGGACATCTCCGACGCCGACGCGGTGGAGGCCGCGGTGAGCCAGGTGCACGACCGAATTGGTGCGGTGGACGTGTTGGTCAACAACGCCGGGCTCACTGCGGGCGGCGGTCCGCTGGTGGAGCTGGACATCGCCGCCTTCGACACGTGCTTCCGGGTGAACCTGCGCGGCACCTTCCTGATGACCAGGGCGGTCGGCGCGCGGATGGCCGAGCGCGGCGAAGGCGGAGCGATCGTGAACATCACCTCGATCGGCGCGCGGCAGCCGACACCCGGTCTCGGGCACTACGAGGCGAGCAAGGCTGCCGTCGAGGCGCTGACCAGGTCGGCGGCGATCGAGCTGGCGCCGTGCGGAATCCGGGTCAACGCGGTGGCGCCCGGACCGGTGCGCACGCCGATGACCGCCGGGCTCACCGCCGACGCCGCCGCCCGCACCGCGTGGGAGCAGCGGATCCCGCTGGCCCGGATCGCCGAGGTCGCCGACGTGGTCCCGGCCGTGGTGTTCCTCGCCTCCCCGCAGGCCCGGCACATCACCGGCGCGAGCCTGCAGGTCGACGGCGGCCAGCTGCTCGGCTGAGCTGTCGAGTTGTTGCCAGGCGCGACTTTTCCGTCTCCGTTCGTAGTCTGATGATCGTTCGTGGTGTTCCGCGAGAAGGGGTTGGCGATGACGCTTCCGACGACGACCGCGGCGGCCGTGCTCACCGGGCACGTGCAGCCGCTGGCCCTGCAGGAGGTCCCCCTGCCCACCGAGGTCGAGCCCGGTGCGGCGCTGGTGCGGATCACCTGCGCCACGCTGTGCGGCACCGACGTGCACCTGTGGCAGGGGCGGATGACCTTCCCCGGGATGCTGCCGGTGATCCTGGGTCACGAGATGGTCGGCGAGGTCGTCGCGGTGGGGGAGTCCACATCGGACGCGCTGGGCAGGCCGATCGAGCCGGGCGCCCGCATCGGCTGGTCGGAATCGGTGTGCGGCCGCTGCTACGGCTGCACCGTCCTGCGCGAACCGGTGGCCTGCACCGACCGCGGCTACGGCTTCCGCCAGCGCGCCGACCAAAGCCCTTACGCGACCGGCGGTTTGACGCAGCTCTGCTACGTCACTCCCGGTGCCGCCAAGCTCCTGCTGCCCGACGAGGTGCCGGACACCTGGGCGGCGATGTCGGGCTGCGCGGGCAAGACCGTGCTGCGCGCGTTCGACCGGGCGGGCGGCATCCGTCCCGGCTCGACCGTGGTGGTGCAGGGCGCGGGCGCGCTGGGCATCTTCGCCACGGCGGCCGCGCGGATCGCCGGCGCGGCGCAGGTGATCACCATCGGCGGCCCCGACGACCGGCTGGCGACCGCGACCCGCTTCGGCGCCGACGTGACGGTGCCGCTGAGCCGCAAGCCGGTGGGCCGGATCGCGACGGTGCGGGAGCGCACCGGCGGTCGCGGCGCGGACTACGTGTTCGACTTCGCTGGTGCCGACACCGTCGGCGCCGAGGCGGTGGGCATGGCGGCCCAGCAGGGCACGATCGTCGTGGTCGGCTCGACCGGCTCCAAGCCCACCCCGGTGCCGCTGGGCGAGGTGATGGGCAAGGAGCTCACCGTGCGCGGCTCGCTCAACGGCGACATCTCCGACTACCACCGGGCGCTGGAGTTCTTCCGCACCTTCGCCGACCGGATGCCCTGGGACGAGCTGTTCAGCGAACCGGTCGGCCTGGGCGGGGCGTCCAAGGCGCTGGCCGCGATGGCCAACCAGGGCAAGATCAAAGCCGTGATCGACCCCCGCCTGCCCTGAGCCCGGTCAGGGGTGCCAGCCCGGATCCCGGCCGGTCAGCCCGATGAGCCGGTCCAGCGGCGGGGCGTCTGGGGAGACCTCGACCGGTGGGCCGAACGGGCCTTCCTCGGACCCGGCGGCCGGGCCGACGAACTCCAGGCACGCGGCCAGGGACTCCTCGTCGCAGTCGAACGGCTGCCCGGTCGCCTTCGCGAGGTCCCAGCCGTGCACCACGAGTTCGTCCAGCGCGATCAGACCGGCCACTGGGCCAGGCAGCTCCAGGCCACCGGCCTGCGTCATCCCGTCCCAGGCCGCCGGGTCCTCCCAGGCCCTCGCCAGCGCGGTCAGCTGCTCGGGGATGCGGGTTCGCCAGTCGGCGGGCAGCCGGGAAGCGTCACCGGAGGGGCCCTGCGCGGTGAGCGAGAGGTCCTTCACCGCGGCGGCGGTGAAGGCGACGCTGAGCCCGCTGATGTGGTCGATCAGGTCGCCGGCGGTGTACTCCGAGCACGGGGTCGGCGCGGTGAGCTGGGCATCGGTGACGCCGGTCAGCAGTCCGGCCAGCCGGTCGGCGGCGGGGGTCAGATCGTGCATCGGATCTCCTCGGAGCGTCGAATCACCGGTGCATACGACCATGAACCACCGACGTCGGCTCCGCGCGCGGTCGGCTAACGTGCGGTCGGCTCATTTGCGCGGCGAACGAACGAGGCGGGGGATGTCTGCACCGGACAGGACCAAGTACGTGCTGATCCTGGGCGGGTTGTCCGCGTTCGGCCCGCTGGCCATCGACATGTACCTTCCCGCCTTCCCGGAGATCGCCGCCGAACTCGGCACCGGGGCGTCCCAGGTCCAGCTGTCGCTGACGGCCTGCACGCTCGGGCTCGCGCTGGGGCAGCTGGTGGCCGGGCCGCTCTCGGACACCTTCGGCAGGCGGCGCCCGCTGCTGATCGGCCTGGTGGTGTTCACGCTGGCCTCGCTGCTGTGCGCGTTCGCCCCGTCGGCGTACGCGCTGGCCGGGTTGCGGCTGGTGCAGGGATTGGGCGGGGCGGCCGGGATCGTCATCGCGCGGGCCGTGGTGCGCGACATGTACTCGGGCGTCGAGATGGCCCGGTTCTTCTCGCTGCTGATGCTGGTCAACGGGCTGGCGCCGATCCTCGCGCCGCTCATCGGCGGGCAGCTGCTGCAGGTGACGTCGTGGCGCGGGGTGTTCCTGGCGCTGGGCCTGATCGGGGCGGTGATGCTGGTGGCGTCCGCCTTCGGCGTGCGCGAGACGTTGCCCGCGCAGAACCGGCGGGCCGGGAACCTGGGCGACACGCTGCGCAGCTTCCGCGCGCTGCTCGGCGATCGCGCGTTCGTCGGGTGCTCGCTGTCGTCCGCGCTGGCCTTCGCGGCGATGTTCGCCTACATCTCGGGTTCGTCGTTCGTGCTGCAGGACGTCTTCGGCATGTCGCCGCAGATGTTCAGCCTGGTCTTCGGGATCAACTCGCTGGGCATCATCCTCGTCGGACAGCTCAACGCCCGCCTGGTCGAGCGCGCAGCGCCCCGCCGCCTGCTGGCCATCGGCCTGGGCTGCACCGCGCTCGGAGGAGTCGCGGTGGCGGTGTCGGCGGCCGTCGGCGCAGGCCTGGCCGGGCTGCTGCCCGCGCTGTTCCTGGTGGTGTCCAGCATCGGCATGGTCTCGCCGAACGCCACGGCGCTGGCGCTGTCCGGGCACCCGGAGACCGCAGGCAGCGCTTCGGCGCTGCTCGGTGTGATGCAGTTCTCCGCGGGAGCGCTGGCCGCACCGCTGGTCGGCTCCGCAGGCACCGACACGGCTTTGCCGATGGGCCTGGTCATGGGCGGTTTGTCGGTGGCCGCCGCGCTCGTCTTCGCGGTGCTGGTCCGGCGCGGGGCCACGGCGTAATTCAGGTGCGCCTCGGGCACCGAGTTGACAGGGTGGGGCGCATGAACAACCCCGTGGCGGTGCCGATCACCACCCCGATCACCGACAGCATCGTGCGCGGTGCGCTGGAACTGGAGCGGACGGAACGCGGAGTGCGGCCGCACCGCCTGCCCGCGAAAGCGCGCGCGCAGTGCGCCGACGGGCAACTGGCCATGGTGGAGTCCCAGCCGTCCGGGGTTCGGCTGGCCTTTCGCACCGCGGCGACCGCGATCGAGCTCGACGTGCTGGGCACCAGAACGGTCTACCGGGGCGCCCAGACCCTGCCCGGCAACGACTACGACCTGCTCGTCGACGGCCGGCTGGCCGACCGGGCCAGGGCGACCGGTGGCAACGTGATGACCATCGACATGGCCACCGGCGGCGTGGACACCGAAACCGGCCCGGTCGGCACCGTCCGGTTCACCGGGCTCGCCGCCGAGAACAAGGACGTCGAGATCTGGCTGCCCTACCGGGAGACCACCGAGCTCGTCGAGCTGCGCACCGACGCGCCGGTGGAACCCGCCCCGGACCGCGGCCGCCGGGTGTGGCTGCACCACGGCAGCTCGATCAGCCACGGCTCGAACGCGGAGAGCTCCACCACCACGTGGCCCGCGCTGGCCGCGGCCGCCGGTGAGGTGGAGCTGATCAACCTCGGGCTCGGCGGCAGCGCGCTGCTCGACCCGTTCACCGCCCGCGCGCTGCGCGACACCCCGGCGGACCTGATCAGCGTCAAGATCGGCATCAACGTGGTCAACGCCGACCTGATGCGCCTGCGCGCGTTCGGCCCGGCGGTGCACGGCTTCCTCGACACGATCCGCGAGCGGCATCCGAGAACGCCGCTGCTGGTGATCTCGCCGATCCTGTGCCCGATCCACGAGGACACACCGGGCCCCGGAGCCCCGGTGTTCGCGGACGGGATGGTGCGGTTCCGGGCGATGGGTGATCCGGCGGAGCGCGCCACCGGGAAGCTGACGCTCAACGTCGTCCGCGAGGAGCTGGCGCGCATCACCGCGCAGCGGGCGGCCGACGACCCGAACCTGCACCACCTCGACGGGCGCGAGCTCTACGGCGAGGCGGACTTCGCCGAGCTGCCGCTGCCGGACGCGCTGCACCCCGACGCTGCGGCGCACCACCGCATCGCCGAGCGCTTCGCGGAGTTCGCCTTCGGAGGACCGTTCCGCGCCGTGCTATAGGTATCCCATGGTTACCGAGCAGGACAGCGCGTTCGAACGGGGGAAGCTGACCGATCCGAACTGCCCCACCCGGCTGGTGCTCGACCGCATCGGCGACAAGTGGACGGTGCTCGTGGTGACCCTGCTCGCCGACGGCCCGCTGCGCTTCACCCAGCTGCGCGCGGGCATCGGCGGCGTGGCCCCGAAGGTGCTGACCCAGACGCTGCGGGCGCTGGAGCGCGACGGCCTGGTGACCCGCACGGCCTACCCGGAGATCCCGCCGAAGGTGATCTACGAGCTGACCGAGCTCGGCCATTCGCTGCGCGCCCCGGTGGCGGCGATCGCCGACTGGTCCGAGCGCAACGTCAACCGCATCCTCGCCGCCCGGACCGCCCACGACCAGGCCTGATCAGCCCGCCCCGGCCAGCAGTCCGGTGCCCAGGGCGGTCCGGCTGTAGAGGACGTAGCGACCTTCCCGCTGCACCGCGACCAGCCCGGCAGCGCGCAGCGCGGTCAGGTGCTGCGAGGCGTTCCCCGCCGACATCCGGGTGCGGCGAGCGAGCTCGGTGGTCGATCTCGGCGCGTCCAGCTCGGCCAGCAGCACAGCCCGGGACCGGCCGATGACCGCGGTCAACGCGTCGAGCGAAGCGGGCCGCTTCGGTGCCCAGAGCGCGCCGATGCCGCGGGAGGGATAGCGGAGCGCGCTCGGCCACAGCGGCTCCAGCTTGGAGAACACGACCGGCCAGATGAACGTCGACGGAACCAGCACGAGCCCGCGACCGTCGAGGACGTGCGTGCCCTCGAAGTACCGGTGCCGCACGCGCAGCCCGTCCTCGCGCCACTCGACTGCCGGGCTGAGTTCGCTGAACAGCCGCGCGGCACCGCCTTCCACCAGCAGCGCGCCGCGGTGCCGGACGTCCTGGTCCAGCAGGTCCTGCATCTCCGGCCACCACGGCTCGACGGCCAGCGCCCAGTAGGCCTCGATCACCTCGGCCAGCCGCGACAGCTCGCGAGCCGGGTCGGCGTGCAACCGGCGGACCGGCTCGGAAGGCGTGCGCACGGCGCTCTCGATCATGGCCCGGACCGAGTGCTCGGGCACCGACCGGAGATCAGCCAGCTCCTCGGCCAGTGTCGGCCGCTGCCCGGCCGGGACCGGGGCGAGGAATCCGGGCAGGATCTTGCTCGGCGTCGGCACCAGGTCGAACAGCAGCGACAGATCGGTGGTGCCGCGGTCGAGCCGGGACTGCGCTTCGGCCCGCCACGCGTGGTGCAGCGGGTGCTTGCCGGGTTCCTTCAGGACGCGAACGCTGGCCGTGACCTCCCACAGCGGGGAGCGGGCGAACCTGATCCGGGCCAGGCCTTCGGCCGACATCGTCATCCTGAGCAGTTGCGGCCTCCCGGTGGTGGATTCGGCCCAGTCTAAATTCGTGGCCGCCGGGCCCGGCACCCGCGATCGTCGCCGCGTGATCGAAAATCCAGCGGTCCCGGACCGGTTGCCGGGGCAGTTCCGGTCGTTCTTCGCCGCCATCGCGGGCAGCGACTTCGGCACCCAGGTCAGCTACGTCGCGCTGCCGCTGACCGCAGTCCTCGCGCTCGGCGCGGGCGCGGCCGAGGTCGGTGCGCTCACCGCCCTCACCACGGCAGCGTTCCTGCTGATCGGGCTGCCCGCCGGGGCCTGGGTGGACCGGCTGCCCCGCCGCGCGGTGATGATCACCACGGACGTGGTGCGAGCGGTCCTGTACGGCTCGGTCCCGGTCGCCTGGCTGTTGGGGGCGCTGACGATGCCGCAGCTGTACGCGGTGGCGCTGCTCGGCGGAGTGGCGACGGTGTTCTCCGAGGTAGCCGCGCAGACGTTCCTGCCCGAGCTGGTGGGCCGCGGCCACCTGGTGCCGGCCAACGCCCGGCTGATGGGCGCGCGCGGGGTGAACCAGATCGTCGGCCGGAGCGCGGGCGGGTTCCTGGCCTCGGCGTTCGCCGCGCCGGTCGTGATCGCGCTCGACGCGCTCAGCTACGCGTGCTCGGCCGTCGTGCTGTGGCGGATCCGGGTGACGGCACCGGCGGGTCCGGCGCGGCCGAGATCGCGGGTGTGGCCGGACGTGCGGGACGGGCTGCGCCACGTGCTCGGGAACCGCATGCTGCGGCCGCTGGCGATCGAAGGCGCGCTGACCAACTTCGCCACCACGCTGACGATCACCGTGCTGCCGGTGGTGTTCGTCCGCGAACTCCGGCTCGACGAGTGGGTTCTCGGGGTCTTCCTGGCGGTCGGCGGCTGCGGAGCGCTCACCGGGGCGATCTGCGCGCGAGCCCTGGCCGCCCGCTTCGGGCACGGCCGGGTGCTGTGGATCGCCGGCGTGGCCGCCAGTTGCGCCGGGTGCGCGGTGCCGCTGCTCGGCAGCGGTTCCGGGCTGTGGTTCGCCGCGGTCGGGTGGGCGGTGCTCACCACCAAGACCGGCATCGGGAACGTCCTGGCCGTGAGCCTGCGGCAGTCGATCACCCCGGACCACCTGATGGGACGGATGAACGCGACCTTCCGCTTCCTGCTCACCGGCGCGCTCGCCGTCGGGGGAGTGCTGGCCGGTGCGCTCGGCGAATCAGCGGGCGCCCGAGCGGTGCTGTGGGTCTCGGCGGGAGTCTTCGCGGTGACCTGGCTGGCGGTGTTCCTCTCGCCGCTGCGATCGCTGCGCGAACTGCCCGAAGCTCAGGACGCACCGGTCACGCGGGCTGGCGCGACCAGGTGAGGACCTCCCGGCAGGTGTCGATCAGCCGCTGCCGCAGCACCGCCGCTTCATCGGCGAACTCGCGCTGCCTGCGCGCGTAGTCGGCGCGGCCCTCGGGCGTTTCGATCGGGACCGGTTCGTAGCCGAGGTCGCGGAGGTCGTAGGGGCTGGCGCGCATGTCGAGTTCGCGGACTCGCACCGCCAGCTCGAAGCAGTCCGCGACCAGTTCGGCGGGCACGAACGGATCCAGCTTGTAGGCCCACTTGAACAAGTCCATGTTCGCGTGCAGGCAGCCCGGCTGCTCCAGGCGGACCTGGTCGGCGCGCTCGGGCTGGAGGGTGTTGAGCGGGCGTGCGGGCGGGGTGAAGAACCGGAACGCGTCGTAGTGCGTGCAGCTGACCTGCATCGAGTCCACGACCTCGTCGGTGCCCGCGTGCCCGAGCCGCAGCGGCCAGCCGGAGTGGCGGACGTCAGCCGGTTGCGTGCGGTAGACCATGGCCCACTCGTGCAGCCCGAAGCAGCCCAGCCTGGGCTTGCGTGCCGCGGTGGCGCTGAGCAGGCCGAGCACGAACTCCGCTGTGCTGCGGCGCTTGTCGGTGAAGGCAGCGGGATCGAGCGTCACGCCGTCCGGCGTGCTGGTGAATCCGCGCCGGTCCAGGAACTCCGCACCACCGGCCAGCACCACGCCCACTTCCGGCTGCCAGCGCTCCAACCGCGCCGGGCGGAAGCTGTAGTAGGTGAACAGGAAGTCCAGCACCGGGTGCTTGCGGTGCTCGTGCTGGCGCTCGCGGTGCGGCCGGGTCCACTCGGCCACGCGTTCGCGGTGGGCGGCCTGCCGGGCCCGCCACTGGTCTTCGGACAGCACGGTCATCGCCGGTCAAGGGTAGTCGGGGCCGCCTCAGCGGTGGAACCGCACCCAGTCCAGGTCCACGAAGGGGACGGGCTCGTCGGCGATGACCGACAGGTGCACGGTGCGCTTCCCGGACAGCGGGCGCAGCAGGTCGACCGGCGCCACCTTCCAGCCATCCCCGTTCTTCGAGGCCACCGGGATCTTGGCGATCAGCTCACCGGAGGGCCCGCCCAGGCGGAGCTCGATCTTGCCCTTGAGCTCGCCGTTGACGACGCGCAGCCTGGCGGAGACCTGACTCGCCGTAGCGGAGCCGAATTCGACGTTGTCGAAGGTGAGCGAGGAGCCGTCCTCCATCGAACCGGCGAACTGGACGGGCCCGCGATCGCCGTGCTCGGTGCCGAGCTGACCGGCTTTGCTGCCGGAGGTCGCGTGCTCGGCCTCGAGCACGCCGAACGGGCTGTCGTCGGCGGCGGGGGTGCTGTCGGGGAGCTGAACGGAGGTGCTTTCGGTGATCTCTTGTCCGGGAACACCCGAGGGCTCTGGTCCACCGGCGCGCCCGAGCAGGAAACCGCCTGTCGCGGCGCCGATCGCGAGCACCGCTGTCGCGCCGAGCACGATCGTGGTGCGGGTCTTGGAGCGCTTCGCGGCCGGTGCCGGTGCCGTGGGCTGGTCGGGCGGGGGAGCGGTGAGAGCGATCGGGCGGGGCGGTTCGATGTCGCGGAGGTACTCCTCGAACGGGTGCTCCCCGGCTTGGCGGGCCAGGTCGTGCACCCGCCGCCGCACCTCCAGCAGCGGCATCCGGTGGGCCGGGTCCTTGACCATCAGCCCGCTGATGACCTCGCCGATCGGCCCCGTCTGCCGGTGCGGCGGCACCGGGCCGTGCACGATCGAGCTGATGGTGATCAGCGGATCACCGGTGCTCTCGTAGGGCAGGCGTCCCTCGGCCGCGGCGAAGAGCATGGCGCCGAAGCTCCACAGGTCCGCGTTCGCGCCGAGCTCGCCGCCGATCGCGATCTCCGGAGCCAGGTAGGCGGGAGTGCCGACCAGCACGCCGGAGCGGGTCAGGGTGGATTCCGCGGTGCTGCGGGACATGCCGAAGTCGGCGAGCTTGACCTGGCGCATGCTGCCGAGCAGCACGTTGCCGGGCTTGACGTCGCGGTGCACGATGCCCATCGCGTGCGCCGCCTGCAGCGCCGCCGCGACACCGTCGGCGAGCACGGCCAGCTTCTCGGGCGGGAGCGAGCGGTGCTTGTTGAGCAGCCGGGCGAGGCTCAGCCCGTGCACCAGCTCCATCACGACGAACGGCTGCTCGTTCTCGCGCGCGACGTCGTAGAGCAGCACGGTGTTCGGGTGGTTGAGCGCCGCCATCGCCCGCGCCTCGCGCAGTGCGCGTTCCCGCATCTCGGCCGCGTGCTCCTTGGCGAGGCCGGGGGACAGGCGGAGTTCCTTCACCGCGACGGGGCGGTGCAGCAGCTCGTCGGTTCCGGCCCAGACCTGGCCCATCGCGCCGTGGCCGATGGTGCCCTCCAAGCGGTAGCGAGCTCCGATCAGGCGGCGTTCTGGGGCGGCGTCTGCGAGGTGAGGCACTCCCTGATCATCTCGCACTTACCGCGAACGGGTGACCGGGTCGGGTGAGATTGCCCGACCCGGTGACCGTCAGTTCACGTGAGTGCCGTCCCGGACGGTTCCGACGTACTCCTCGACGAGGTCTTCCATGGCGACGACGCCGATGGGTGCGCCGGTGGTGTCGACGGCGGTGGCGAGGTGGCTGCCCGAGCGCCGCAGCGAGGCGAGCGCTTCGTCCAGCCGGGCCTCGGCCGGGACCGTCGGCAACCGCCGGATGCGGGACGGTGCGATCGGGGTGGACGGGTCCTGCCCGGCCTGGTCGAGGACGTCCTTGATGTGCAGGTAGCCGCGCATCTCGCCGTTGGCCCCGAGCACCGGGAACCGGGAGAACCCGGTTTCGCCGACGACGCGTTCCACGTCGCCCAGGGTGGGGCGGGTGGGCAGTGTGGTGACCTCGGCGTTGGGGACGAGGACGTCGGTGACGGTGTGGTTGGCGGAGGACAGTGTTTGGGCGAGGCGGCGGTGTTCGGAGTGGTCGATGAGTCCTTCGCGGCGGGATTCGACGAGGAGTTCGGCGAGTTCGGCGGAGGTGTAGGCGGTGTCGAGCTCGTCCTTGGGTTCCACGCGCATGAGCTTGAGGATGGTGTTGGCCATCATGTTGAACAGCGCGATGAAGGGCCGGGCGAGTTTGACGAACCCGACCAGTGGCGGCACCAGCCACAGCGCGACCTTCTCGGGTTCGGCGATGGCCAGGTTCTTCGGGACCATCTCGCCGATCAGCACGTGCAGCACCACGACGAGTGCGAGTGCGATGGCGAAGGCCACCGCGTGCGTGACCGCTTCCGGGATGCCGAGTGCGGCGAAGGGCACTTGGAGTTGGTGGGCGACGGCGGGTTCGCCGAGGCGTCCCAGGCCCAGGGAGCACAGGGTGATGCCGAGCTGGGCGCTGGCGAGCATGAGCGAGCCCTGCTGGCTGGCGCTGATCACCAGCCGGGCACGGCCCTTGCCCTGAGCGGCCAGGGCTTCCAGCCGGTCCCGTCGTGAGGACAGCAGCGAGAACTCCGCGCCCACGAAGAACGCGTTCAACAGCAGCAGCACTACACCGAGCAGAATCGCGAATCCATCGCTCATCGGGCCGCTCCCGTGGCCTCGGCGTGCTCGGGTTGGCGGGTCAGCCGCAGTTCGGCGATGCGGTTGCGGTCCATGCGGGACACGGTGAGCTCCCAGTCGTCCACGGGCAGCCGGGTGCCGACCTCGGGAATGCGGCCGAGCTTGCTCAGCACGTATCCGGCGGCGGTCTCGTAGTCGCCGTCGGGCATCGCGAAGCCGGTGGCGTCGGCGAGTTCGTCGGGCCGCAGCAGTCCGGAGATGATCCAGGTCCGGTCGCCGGAGCGGCGCACCGCGGCGATCTCCCGGCGGTCGTGCTCGTCGCGGACATCGCCGATGATCTCCTCGACGACGTCCTCCAAGGTCACGATGCCCGCGGAACCGCCGTACTCGTCGACGACCACGGCCAGCTGCAGGCCGGAGCCGCGCAGCCGGTTGAGCAGGGCGTCGCCGGCCAGCGTTTCCGGCACGGTCGGCACCGGGCGGGCCAGCGATTCGATCGCGGTGCTGCGCCTGCGCTCCGCCGGGACGGCGAAGGCCTGCTTGACGTGGACGACGCCGTGGATGTCGTCCAGATCGCCGCCGTGCACCGGGAACCGGGAGAACCCGCTACGGCGGGCCAGCTCCAGCAGATCCATCACCGTGTCACCGACCTGCAAAGCCTCCACCCGCACCCGCGGAGTCATGAGTTCTTCGGCGGTGCGGTCACCGAACCGCAACGAACGGTCCATCAACTCCGCCGTCGACTCATCCAACGTCCCGTGCTCGGCACTGGAACGCACGATCGACCCCAATTCTTCGGGTGAGCGAGCCGAGCGAAGCTCTTCCTGGGGCTCGACACCGAACCGGCGCACCACCCAGTTCGCGCTGTCGTTCATCGCATCGATCAACCACCGGAACACCTGCGAGAACCGCGCGTGATACCCCGACACCGCCCGCGCCGTCGGCAACGGCCGCGCGATCGCCAGGTTCTTCGGGACCATCTCCCCGAACACCATCGACAACGTCGTCGCCAACAAGATCGCCAACGTCAACGACACCGCACCCGCGGCGGAGACGGGAACACCCACCGCCAGCAGCACCGGGCGGATCAGCTCACCGATCAACGGCTCAGCCACATACCCGGTGACCAACGTCGTCAACGTGATCGCGACCTGCGCACCCGAGAGCTGAAACGACAACGACCGATGCGCCTTCTGCACCGCCCGCGCACGCCTGTCACCCACCGCGTGCACATGAGCATCAACAGTGCTGCGCTCAAGAGAAGTCAGCGAGAACTCAGCCGCCACCGCCAAGCCCGTGCCCAGGGTGAGCACGCCGACGAAGACCAAACCCAACACCGACAGGAGAATGTCGATCACCGGTCACCTCGCGGGCGACCGCGCACGAACTCGGAAACGCCGGGAAAGTTCCCCGGCCCGGTACTGCCCCCGTCGGGGGATTGTGCCGCAGGCACTGAAGCCGTCACTCCTCGAAAAGGGAAAGATACGCCCGCCGATTGTACCGTGATCGGTTGCGCGCCAACGCCGAACGACGCGCTCAGGATCGCCCGAGCAGTGCCAGCAGCCTGGTCTGCTCGTCGGCGTCCGGCGGCACCTCGCGCGGCGCGGCGAAGATCCCCAAGTCCTGCCAGGCGGGCACCTGCGGGGCCAGCACCGCGTGCAGTTCGGTCACCAGCTCGGGGTTCAGCCGCTCGTCGGCACCGATGCCGCGGGCCAGGTCCCACGCGTGCACCGCCAGGTCCGCGGTCATCTGCCAGCCGTAGTCCTCGGCCGGGATCACGCCGCCGGTGACGTTCACCTCACCGCTGGTGGCCCCCGGCGCGTCCCACGCCCGTCGCGCCGCGTCGGCGGCCGCGTTCCACGCGCCGACCGGGTCCGCGCCCAGCACGTCGCCGTCGAAGCGGTCGCCCACCTCGTCGAGGGTGGCTCCGTCCAGCAGCCACGGCGCCCAGAGCTGCTCGCCGACCAGGTGGTTGAGCAGGTCGCGGACGTCCCACTCGGTGCACGGCGTAGGGTTGTCCCACTGCGTCGCCTCGATGCGCTGCACTCGAGCGTCGAATTCCGCCATCGCTGTGCGGTGGGCCGTCAACAGCTGCACGATTCCTCCTGGGGTACGGGTGTGAATCCGGTCACGCGCTGATCGTCGGTGCCAGCGGATCCGCAGCTAGCGGGCTCCCAGTGTGACTGGAACGTCGCGATGTGTCGTGCGCGGTGAGGCGGGTTTACGCCCCGGTGGTCTGGGCCACTTCGGGTAGTCGTAACCTGCCGAGCAGTTTCTTACGCGCGGGTAACCAACCTCGCGGCACAACCGAAGGCGGTCACCGCCGCCTGGTCAACGAGAGGACGTGATCGTGAGTTCACCCACGGTTGCGGACGCACCGCAGAAGGGGTTCTTCGGACACCCCCGCGGCCTGTCGACGCTGTTCTTCACCGAGATGTGGGAGCGCTTCTCCTACTACGGCATGCGGGCGATCCTGGCCTACTACCTGTACAGCGCGATCGCCGACGGCGGCCTGGGCATCCCGGAATCGACCGCGCTGTCGGTGGTCGGCGTCTACGGTGCCTCGGTGTACATGACCGGCGTCGTCGGCGGCTGGCTGGCCGACCGGGTCATGGGTGCGCAGTCGGCGGTGTTCTGGGGCGGCGTGGTCATCATGCTCGGCCACATCTGCCTGGCGCTGCCCGGTGGTGTCACCACCGTGGTGCTCGGCCTGGTGCTGCTGGTCATCGGCACCGGCCTGCTCAAGCCGAACGTCTCCGGCCTGGTCGGCGGCCTCTACAGCGACGACGACACCCGTCGCGACGCCGGCTTCTCGATCTACTACATGGGCATCAACATCGGTGGCCTCCTCGCGCCGCTGGTCGCGGGCACGCTCGGCGAGCGGGTCGGCTGGCACTGGGGCTTCGGCGCGGCTGCGGTCGGCATGGCGATCGGGCTGGTGCAGTACTCGCTCGGCCGCAAGAACCTCGGCACGGCCGGGCTCAAGCCGGTCAACCCGCTGCCCCCGGAGCACAAGGGCCGCGTGCTGGGCCGCGCGATCGGCATCGCGGTGCTGTTCGTGGTGGTGCTCGGCGGTCTGTCGGTGAGCGGCATGGTGGGGTTGGACGGCCTGGTCAACCTGATCAGCGTCATCTCGGCGGTGCTGCCGGTCGTCTACTTCGCGGTGATGCTCTCCAGCAAGCAGATCACCAAGGTCGAGCGGGACCGGCTCATCGCCTACATCCCGCTGTTCCTGGCCACCGCGCTGTTCTTCCTGCTGTTCGAGCAGCAGCCGAACACGCTGGCCAACATCGCCGAGGCGGACACCGAACTGGAGGTCTTCGGGTTCATGGTCCCGGCCTCGTGGTTCCAGTCGATCAACTCGGCGGCGATCATCATCCTGGCGCCGGTGCTGGCCGCGCTGTGGATGAAGCTGGGCAACCGCCAGCCCTCCACCCCGCAGAAGTTCGTCGGCGGGCTGTTCTTCGTCGGCCTCGCGTTCCTGTGGGTCGTGCTGTCGAAGACCGTCGTCGGCACCGACAAGCACCTGCCGCTGATGCTGGCGATGGTGTTCGTGATCCTGACCCTCGGTGAGCTGCTGCTCTCCCCGGTCGGCCTGTCGGCCAGCACCAAGCTGGCGCCGAAGGTCTTCGCGTCCCAGACGATGGGCCTGTACTTCCTGGCCCCGGCGATGGGCCAGGGCCTGGGCGCCCAGCTGGTGAAGTCCTACTCGGTGGACAACCAGCAGGTCTACTTCGGCATCGTCGGCCTGGCCACCATCGGCTGCGCCGCGCTGCTGCTGGTGTTCTCCAAGAGCATCAAGCGGAAGATGCACGGCGTGCTCTGATCGTTCGAGCGCGCTGGGGAGGCCGGGTCCGGTTCGGGCCCGGCCTCCCTCGCGTTCACGGCAGGTCGAGGGTCTTCGACGCGGGCGGGGCGGCCGCCGGGTCGGGGTCCGGGTGCCCGGGGAGCGTGACGTCGTCGGGCGGCAGCACTCCGTTGACCAGGTAGTCGGTGCCGATGCGGTCGGCTTCGGCGTTGCCCGCCAGCGCCCACACCCCGTGCTTGCCCGCGTCCTTCTCGGTGACCAGGACCGACGACGGCAGCGAGCGGCGCATCTCCAGCGCGCCGTGGTGCGGCGTGGCCACGTCGTGCTCGGAGTTGATCAGCAGCACCGGCGGCAGACCGGCACCGGTGATCTTCAGCGGCTGCTGGGCGGGCGCGTGCCAGAACCGGCAGGGCGCCACGGTCCAGCTGTTGTACCAGGCGGCCAGCGGGTAGTCGGCGGCCAGCCGTTCGGAGTCGCGCTCCCACTCGCGCTGCCGGGTCGGCCACGGCGCGTCCACGCACTCCACCGCGTTGTAGATGGCGTTGCCGTTCTCGGCCAACTCGTCCTTGGGCTTGACCAGGGAGCCGAGCTTCTTGTCGTCGTTGCGGAGGTGGAAGTCGGCCAGTCCTTCGGCGATGTCCTTCCAGGAGCTCTCGCCGTAGAGCGCGTTGAAGGTGGTCTCGATGAACTCCGACGGGCCCAGCTGCCCGCGGGGCGCCTTGCGCAGCTCGGCCTGCACGCCGTCCCACGCGGCCTGCACCTGGGCGCGCTCGGTGCCCAGGTGGAAGACCTGGTCGTGCCGGGCGATCCAGTCGAAGTACATCCCGAGCCGGTGCTGGGCGGCGACGTCCTGGTTGAGGTTGTGGCGGTACCAGATCTCCGAGGTGGCCGGGTTGACCACGCTGTCCAGGACCATCCGGTCCACCCGCTCCGGGAAGAGCTGCCCGTACACCGCGCCCAGGTAGGTGCCGTAGGAGTAGCCGAGGTAGCTGATCCGCTCCTCGCCCAGGGCCTCCCGGATCCGGTCCATGTCCTGGGCGTTGGACGGGGTGGTGAGGTGCGGCAGGTACTTGCCGGCGCGCTGCTGGCAGCCGTCGGCGTACTGCTGGGCGCGCTGCCAGTTCTGCTCCCGCGCCTGCGGCGAGTCCGGGTCGGGCAGCGGCGCCTTCCAGTAGGTGGCCGCGTCGACGCAGGTGATCGGCGTGCTGTGCGCGGTGTTGCGGGTGTCGAAGCCGATCAGGTCGTAGCTGTCGAGCACCTGCCCGGGCAGCTTGGGAGCCAGCGCTCCGGCGAACCCGACACCCGGTCCGCCGGGACCTCCGGGGTTGATCAGCAGCACGCCGCGGCGGGCTTCGGGTTTGCGCGCGGGCTGCTTGGAGACGAGCAGTTTCAGCTGTTCGCCGCCCGGGTCGCGGTGGTCCAGCGGGACCTGCAGCTCGGCGCACTGCAGCTGCGGGTAGTGCTTGCCGACGTCCTCCGGGCACGGTCCGAACTGCAGGCCCGGTCCCGCCTGCGCGGTCACCCCGGTGACCGCTGTGCTGGCGAGCACCGCGGCACCGGCCAGGCCGAGTGCGAACGAGCGCTTCACTGGTTCTCCTCACCGAGCGGGGTCGAGCTGCTCCGGAGCGTATTCGATCAGCTCTCGGCGGGCTCGTCTCCCGCGCCCGCGATGCGTCAGTGATGCGAATCACAGCCTGGTGTGTGACGGGCGGTGCCGATTCGCCGGGTTCAGGCGGTGCGCTGTTCGGAGGTGGTGCCGAGTTCGCGGGCCAGGTCCTCGACGATCCGGGTGGTGCGGTCCAGCCAGCGGATCGTGCGGTGCAGCGAGGTCGGGCCGTCGGTCAGCGATTCGGCGATGTCGTGCAGCGAATCGGCCGTGCGGTGCGCGGAATCCATCGCCGCGTCGAAGCTCACCTGCGCTTCACCGGTCATCGCCTCGACCGCGTCGGCCAGCGCCCACAGCAGTTCGGACAGCCGGTCGCGGGTGTCCTCGTCGACCATGCCCGCGGTCGCCGACAGCGCCACCGCGAGGTTGCGCACGTAGTACGCGCAGCCGCTGAGCATCGTCACGCTCCGCTGCACCTGGCTGCGGCGGGAGCGAGGCCGGTAGGAGGTCAGCGGCCGGGCGCTGCGCACCACCCGCTGCAGGCCGTCGTCGAGCTCGCGCATCGACTCCTGCAGGCCGGTGACTTCACCGCGCTCGCTGAGCTCGGTGCCGGTGCCGCGCAGGAAGCCCCGCAGCGCCAGCAGGAAGTCCTCGGTGTTGTCGCGCACCAGCGAGCGGGTTCGGGTGGGCAGCACGAACACCGCGGCCAGCACGCCGGCGAGCGCCCCGACCGCGGTCTCCCACAGCCGGGTCTCCAGCACGCTGGCGTCGAAGGTGCCGAGCATGCCGTAGAGGGCGCCGAGCAGCGCGGTGATGAAGAACGTCATCACCGCGTAGGAGAACCCGGCGAAGTAGAAGCCGAGGAACACGCAGATCAGGATCATGACGATCTCGGCGGCCAGGTTCCCGGAGATCTGCGCGGCGACCAGCATGCCCGCCAGCACGCCGAGCACCGTGCCCGCCGTGCGCTGCCACGCCCGCACCAGCAGCTCACCGCGGCTGTTGGTGCTGATGAACACCACGAACGCGGTGATCACCGCCCAGTACCAGCGGTTCGGCGAGACCAGCTGGCCGAGCATGATCGCCAGCGCGGTCGCGCAGGTCACCTGGACCGCCATCCGCGTTTCCGGGCGCTGCAGGCCGGTTTCGCCCGGTTCCGGCGTATCCGGCTCGGTGGCGGAGGCCGGCTCGCCCTCGGCGCGGTCGTCGAACTCCGCGGTCGCGGCGGCCAGTTCGGCCAGGCAGGTGCCCAGCCGCCGCACCGCCATCGCGACCGCCACCGATCCCTCCTGCTCGATGCGCTCGGCGACCAGCCGGGTGGCCTCCCGCAGCTCGCGCGGATCGGTGCGCAGCACCGCCAGCAGCGCGCCGACCGCGTGCGGCACGGTGTCACCGCCGCTGGGGTGGTCGACCAGCCGCAGCAGCGGCGTGAGCAGGTTCTCGGCGGCGAGCTCGACGTCGAGGATGCGCTGGCGCAGGCGGTCCCGGCCGGGCTCGTCGAGCGAGTCGAGCTGGCCGACGGCGCCTTCCAGCATCAGCGCCGTCTCGTTGAGCCGGACCGACCGGTTGTTCAGCTCGCGCCGCCTGGCTGTCGAGCCGGGGTGCTCGGCGACGTCGCGCACCGCGTGCAGCAGACCGTGCACCTGCGCCAGCAGCGTCCGGCGGCCGCGCTCGAGCACGCCCTCGGGCTCGTCGCGCAGCACCAGGAACCGCAGTGCGAACGCGGCCAGGGCCCCGGCGACCGCCGCCGCGAACAGGGCGGGCAGCTGCGCGAGCTGCGGGCGCAGGAACATCGCGAAGAAGTAGCCCATGAACGCGACCATCCCCAGCGGGAAGTAGCGCGGGCCGAAGCGGCGGACGTAGACCGCGGTGAAGATCACGACCAGGAACACCAGGGTGCTCACCAGCGGCCAGTGCGCGGTGAGCATCGCCAGCAGCAGCGCGGCCGTCACCGGCAGCGGCATCAGCAGGGTGGTGATCCGCTGCTGGCGCGGGTCCGGGTCGTTGACCCCGAGCGAGGAGTTGATCGCCACCACCGCGCCGATCATCGCCAGCGGCAGCGGCTGTCCCCACCAGGCCAGCACCGGGAGCACGACGACGACGGTGAGCGCGACGGCGAGCACCACCCGCGTCGCGGTGCGCAGCCTGCGCATGGCCGGATCCGAGGCGAGGAAGCGATTCCACCACTCGCTCCACATTGCGCAGCGGCTCCTTCGCGCTCGGCCGGCAGGTGGTGCGAGATTACGCCGAACCGCCGATCAGCGGTGCACCCGCACCGCCACGCAGAACGAGCCTGGAAACCGCAGGGGTCAGCGGGTGCGGTGGCGGCGGACGCTTTCCTCGACCAGGTCCAGGACCGGGCGCAGGTGCTGCGCGGGCAGGCCCATCGCCAGGTGCGAGAGCAAGCCTTCCAGCGCCAGCTCCAGGTAGGCGGTCAGCACGTCGACGTCGACGTCGTCGCGGAGGTTGCCCGCCTCCTTCTGCCACAGCAGACGCGCCCGGGTGGCGGCGGTCAGCTGCTCGGAGCGCTGCGCCCACCGCTCCCGGAACTCCTGGTCGGTGCGCAGCCTGCGGGACACCTCCAGCCGGGTGCCCAGCCAGTCCGCGCCCAGGGCGGGCGAGGTCTCGCTGGAGGCGTCGAGCAGGTTGCGCATCACCTGCACCAGGCCCTGCTCGGCGACCACGTCGGCCATCCGGGTCGCGTCGTCCTCGGCGAGGGCGAGGAACAGCGACTCCTTGTCCTTGAAGTGGTGGAAGATCGCGCCGCGGGACAGCCCGGTCGCTTCCTCCAGGCGGCGCACCGTGGCACCTTCGTAGCCGAAGCGCGCGAAGCACGACCGGGAGCCGTCGAGGATCTGACGGCGCCGGGCGTCGAGGTGGTCTTGGCTGACCCGAGGCATATGCTGATCGTCCCAGGCCGCCCCCGCGGATTGCAATCCGTACGTACGTCTTGCTGACCACGTCCCGCCTGCTGGACCGGCGTCCGATCAGGTGGTCGCATCCGGAGAAGCCCGAAACCCGTTAGCAGTTGGCGGTGTCGAGAACAAGGGTCGCGACCATGGGGGGCGCGCGGTAGCGTCGGTAACCGGCCAATCACGGGCGGTGATCATGTTCCCGGTGTCGACCGATCCTGCAGCCGATGACTTCCCGACCTCTCGCGTGCGAACCCGCGCGGAGGCCGAGGCCTACGTGGCGTCAGTGTGCTTCAAGCACGGCCCTCCGCGGCTGATGGGAATCGAACTCGAATGGACCGTGCACCACCAGGACGACCCAGCAAGACCGCTCGACACCGCGGCCCTCATCGCCGCGCTCGGCGCGCACGCGCCCCGCTCCCTGGTCCCGGACAGCCCGCACCGGCCGTTGCCGAACGGTTCGGTGCTCACCGTCGAACCCGGCGGCCAGGTCGAGGTCTCCAGTCGCCCCACCACCTCCATGAGCTCGCTGTTCACCGTGGTCGCCGCCGATGCCGCGCACATCGCGCGCCGGCTCGACCGCGAAGGTCTCGTTCTCGGCGAGCAGGGCACCGACCCGTGGCGGCATCCCCGGCGCGTCCTGCGGGTGCCGCGCTACGCGGCGATGGAGACCGCCTTCGACCGCATCGGCCTGGACGGCCGGTTGATGATGTGCAGCACCGCCGGGGTCCAGGTGTGCCTGGACGCGGGCGAGCCGCACCGGATCGCCGCCCGCTGGAGCGCGCTGCACGCGCTCGGGCCGGTGATGATGGCGACCTTCGCCAACTCTCCGCGGCTGTTCGGCGCGGAAACCGGCTGGGTGTCCACCCGCACCCGCACGCTGCTGCGCACCGACCCGCCGCGCACCCGCCCGAGTTCGGTCACCGAAGACCCGGCGGGCAGCTGGGCCAGGCGGGTGCTGGACACCTCGGTGGTCTGCCTGCGGCGCGACGGTGACGACTGGACGGCGCCCAGCGGGATCAGCTTCGCCGAGTGGATCCACGGCGCGCTGCCGGAACCGCCCACCCGCGACGACCTCGACTACCACCTGAGCACGGTGTTCCCGCCGGTCCGGCCGCGCGGGTACCTGGAGGTCCGCTACCTGGACGCGCAGCCCGGCGAGGGCTGGATGCTCCCAGCGGCGGCCCTGATCGCCCTGTTCCGCGAGGAATCCACAGTGGACGAGGTGCTGGCGCTGACGTCCCCGGCCGTCGGCCGCTGGGTGCACGCGGCGCGGCACGGTCTGCGCGACCGGACGCTGGCGCAGGTCGCCGAGGACGTCTTCGCGCTGGCCTGCCGACTGCTCGACGAACCGGACGTCCCGGCGGGGCTGTCCGGCCGGCTGGCCGACTTCGTGGCGCGGCGGATCGCCGCGGCCGGTGATCGCTGAATCTTCTCCCGGAGGTACCGGTGAACCTGCTAGAGCTGAGCGATGACGACCTGCGCGCGCACGTGGCGGCCGAACTGGCGCGCACCCGGCAGCGCAGTGCGGGGCTGACCGATTCGGTCGACGACGACGACCTCGTCCGGCAGCACTCGCCGCTGATGTCGCCGCTGGTGTGGGACCTGGCGCACGTGGGCAGCCAGGAGGAGCTGTGGCTGGTCCGCGACGTCGGTGGCGCGGAGGCGATCCGGCCCGACATCGACGACCTCTACGACGCCTTCCAGCACGCGCGCGCCGACCGGCCGCAGCTGCCGCTGCTGGGACCGGCCGAGGCCCGCCACTACGTCGGCACGGTGCGGGAGAAGGTCTTCGACCTGCTGGCGCGCACCCCGCTGGAGGGCAGGCGGCTGGTCGACCAGGCCTTCGCCTTCGGCATGATCGTGCAGCACGAGCAGCAGCACGACGAGACGATGCTGGCCACCCACCAGCTGCGCAGCGGGCCGCCCGCGCTGACCGCCGAGCCGACACCGTCCGATGTGGACGTGCTGCCGCCCGAGGTTCTCGTGCCCGGCGGGCCCTTCACCATGGGCACCTCCACCGAACCCTGGGCGCTGGACAACGAACGACCGGCGCACCAGGTGCACGTGGACGACTTCTACCTGGACAGCACGCCGGTCACCAACGGCCAGTACCTGGCGTTCATCGACGCGGGCGGCTACGACGACCCGCGCTGGTGGAGCGAGGCGGGCTGGGCGCACCGGCAGAGCGCCGAACTGCGGGCACCCCGGTTCTGGCAGCTCGACGGCGACCGCTGGCTGCGCCGCCGCTTCGGCCACCTCGAACCCGTGCCGGAAGCCGAACCGGTGGTGCACGTCAGCTTCTACGAGGCCGAGGCCTACGCCGCGTGGGCGGGCAAGCGGCTGCCCACCGAGCAGGAGTGGGAGAAGGCGGCCCGCTTCGACCCGCGCAGCGGCCAGTCGCGCCGGTACCCGTGGGGCGACGACGATCCGCGCCCGGAGCACGCCAACCTCGGCCAGCGGCACCTGCAGCCGGCGCCCGCCGGGGCCTACGCGGCCGGTGCCGCGCCCTGCGGCGCGCGGCAGCTGATCGGCGACGTGTGGGAGTGGACGGCCACCGACTTCCTTCCCTACCCGGGTTTCTCGGCGTTCCCGTACCGCGAGTACTCCGAGGTCTTCTTCGGACCTGGCTACAAGGTGCTGCGCGGCGGCTCGTTCGGCACCGACCGCTCGGCCTGCCGCGGCACCTTCCGCAACTGGGACTACCCGATCCGCAGGCAGATCTTCGCCGGATTCCGCTGCGCCCGCACCCCGCGGGCGGAGGAGCGCGGCTGACCCATGTGTCGGCACGTTGGATACCTGGGGCCCGCGGTCTCGCTGGCCGAACTGCTGCTGGAGCCCGAGCACTCGCTGCTCGAGCAGACCTGGGCGCCCGCCGACATGCGCGGCGGCGGCACCATCAACGCCGACGGCTTCGGCGTCGGCTGGTACCGCGCGGACGGTTCCACGGCCCGCCACCGGGCGGCGGTTCCGATGTGGACGGACCAGTCCTTCCGGGAGACGGCCCGCGAGGTGCGCAGCGGCGCGGTGGTCGCCGCGGTGCGCTCGGCCACCGTCGGGATGCCGGTGGTGCCAGGGGCCTGCGCGCCGTTCACCGACGGCAGCCGGCTGTTCAGCCACAACGGCCGGGTCACCGGCTGGCCGGACTCGGTGGCCAAGCTCGCCGCGCGGCTGGACGTGGTCGACCTGCTGACGCTGGAGGCCGCCACCGACTCGGCGCTGCTGTGGGCGGTGCTGCGGCAGCGGGTGCTCGACGGGGCCGATCCGGAGGTGGCGGTGCCGGAGCTGGTGGGCGAAGTCGTCGCCGCCGCCCCGGATTCGCGGCTGAACCTGCTCTTCAGCGACGGCACCCGGCTGGTGGCCACCACTTGGACGCATTCGCTGTGGGTGCGCCACGAGCACGGCGCGGTGACCGTCGCGTCCGAACCGTTCGGCGCGCGCGCCGGATGGCGTGAAGTTCCCGACCGGAGCCTGGTCGTCGCCACCGTCGACGACGTGGAGCTGCGGCCGCTGGAGGAGATGGGGGAGAGATGAGCGAACCGGAGCTGATCGTCCGATTCACCGCCGAGGACGCGGCCCGCGAGCTGCGCGCCGATGTGCGGGAAGGACTGACCGAGCAGCCGAAGTGGTTGTCGCCCAAGTGGTTCTACGACGCCGCGGGCAGCGAGCTGTTCGAGCGGATCACCGCCCTCCCGGAGTACTACCAGACCCGGGCCGAGCAGCAGATCCTGCAGCGCACCGCGATGGACATCGCCGAGATCACCGGGGCGGCCACGCTGGTGGAGCTCGGCTCGGGATCGTCGGAGAAGACCCGGTTGCTGCTCGACGCGCTGCGCAAGCACGGAACGCTGCACCGCTTCGTGCCGCTGGACGTCTCCGGTTCGGCGCTGCGCGCCGCGGTGGACGCCATCGCGCTGGACTACCCGGAGCTGCTGGTGCGCGGTGTGGTCGACGACTTCACCAGCGGGCTCACCGCGCTCGACGCGGGCACCGACCGGCTGGTCGCGTTCCTGGGCGGCACCATCGGCAACCTGCTGCCCGCCGAGCGCGCCGGGTTCTTCGCCTCGGTGCGCTCCGCGCTGCGGCCGGGGGAGTGGCTGCTGCTGGGCACCGACCTGGTCAAGGATCCCGAGCGGCTGGTCCGCGCTTATGACGACGCGAGCGGGGTGACCGCGGAGTTCAACCGCAACGTGCTGCGCGTGCTCAACCGCGAGCTCGGCGCCGACTTCTCCGTCGAGGAGTTCGGGCACGTGGCGCTGTGGAACGCCGAGCAGGAGTGGATCGAGATGCGGTTGCGCGCCGCGCGGCCGATGCGGGTCGAGCTGACCGCCGAGCTCGCCGCGGGCGAGGAGATCCGCACCGAGATCTCGGCGAAGTTCCGGCGGGAGCGGGTGCGCGACGAGCTCACCACCGCCGGTTTCGACCTGCGGCACTGGTGGCTCGACGACGCGGGCGACTTCGCCCTGTCGCTGGCGGTGGCGCGCTGAGCAGATCAGCCGATCGGTGAATCCAGCGGTCGGTCACCCCACGGGTGGGTGGCCGGGATGGCGGCGGGCGTCGCGCGGAGCAAGATCGGCTCCGCAACTGCCGCCGCAATTCCTGCTGGAAAGGACGATCCGATGCGCCTTCGCGCAACTGTCGCCGCTGCTCTCGGTGCCGCCGGGATGCTGCTGGCCCTGCCGGGTTCCGCGCTCGCCGCGTACGGCGAGTTCTCGTACTCGGTCCAGCACCGGGGCCAGGTCTACCAGACCTCGATCAGCGACCCGGTCGGCTACGACTGCCACCGGCTGGACCTGCCGGTGGACAGCCCCGCTTACCGGGTGCACAACGGGACCAACGCGACGGCCGTCGTCTTCCTGGACCCGAACTGCGCCACTGACACCTTCTTCACCCTGGCACCCGGGCAGAGCGCTCCGGCCGGGGTGCTCGTCCGCTCGGTGATCTTCTCCCGCTGAGCAACCCCCTCCGAAGGGCGTCTCCGGTTCTCCCGGAGGCGCCCTTCAGCTCGTGATGGAGCGGGTGACGTCGGCCAGGCAGCGGACGCAGGGCATGCCGGCCGGGTGCTCGGAGACCTCGGCCTGGTGCGCCGGGATCTCCATCCCGCAGAAGGTCAGCCAGATCGCGGGGATCCCGGTTCCCGGTGCGGTCGTCAGGTGCACCTCGCGGCGGGCCTCGCCGACGACGCCGAAGGCGAAGCGGACGGCCACGGTGCGGGTCACGGCCCTGTCTCCGGCATTCGCCCCGCGGCGCGCAGGCATTCCGCGCAGGTCGGCCACATCCAGTTCAGCGCCGACGGCTCGGCGGCGGTGATGCGCTGCCCGCACAGCGTTGTGAGCGGCTCGCCCGCGCGGTGCGGGCCGGCGGGCAACGTCCCCTCCACCGCGTGGCAGAGCTCCCCCGCCGGTTGCCAGTGGTGCTCGATGCAGATCATTCTCCCCACCTCCGCCGATGGGACTGGCTCATGCCGATTCAGTGACGGGCAATCAGCCGACCTTGACCCGTTCGGCCCAATGCTGCCCGGCGGAACACGCCTGGCGATCACCCGAAGAGATCAATGAGCGGATTCGTGTGCACGCTGGGTGATCGGCATTGCGACGGAAGAACCGGCCGCGTGCTCCGGCCACTGGGGAGGTGCCTCGGCACGCGGTCGGCGCGGCCAGGCTACACCTGGGTTCGGGCGGGCAGTCGGTGCTCCGGGTTAGGTTGGCGGGCATGACGCCGCAGGAACTCAAGGCCGCTTGCCTGGCGATGACCGGTGCCCGGGAGGAGTTCCCGTTCGACGACGCCAACAGCGTGTTCAAGGTCGGCGGGAAGATCTTCGCGATCAGCAGGCTGGCGGCCGAGCCGCTCCGGGTGTCGCTCAAGTGCGAACCGGAGCTGGCTGTGCAGCTGCGCCTGAGCTACTCGGCGATCATCCCCGGGTACCACCTGAACAAGCGGCACTGGAACACCGTCGTGCTCGACGGGTCGGTGCCCGACGAGATGGTCGTGGAGCTGATCGAGGATTCCTACGACCTGGTGGTCGCCGGGCTGCCCAAGCGGGAGCGGGAGAAGCTGCACTGGCGTTCACTCGGAGAACGCGGCTGAACCGTCCGCAGCGCGAAAAGTTGTGAACGCGAGCCGTTTATTCGCGGTTGGTGGAAATATGAACCAATTTCATTCGGCCATTCCCGGCCGGCTCGGTTCGCGGAAATGCGTCGGCCGCTTGACCCTTTGTTGAAGCAACCTTAGCGGCACCTTATGCCGCTGCACCATCCGGCCGCGCGGGCGGCGGCCGTTCGTTCGCATCTTGATCAAACACGTGCGCACCGTGTCGCGCCCGCGTAGCGTTCAGATGAAAGCTGCGTTCATGTGTGCTGGCCAGAGCCTTGTGCGGCGGTGAATTTTCACGCCGACCGCCGGGACGGTGCCGGTACGCGTGATCCGGCTCGGGGGCAGCGGTATGGGGCGACCGCAGCTGGTTTTCGTTTGTCCTGGAGAACGAACAGAATCGCGCGGTGGTCGCCGAAGTGCGGAAACTGCGGGGGAGGTCTGCTTAGTACCGGGAGGATTTCCGGTGACGGGACGTCGTTCCCGAAGTGGCGGAGGTGTTCGCCGCTCCGGGGCGTCCCTGTCGCCGGACGGGAATTGTCGTTCGCCGAAATTGCAGCCGCCGGCCGCCCGGCCGGTGCGCCGCGCGGTGGGCGACTCGGGATCCGGAGCGGAGCGCAACAGTGGGAGAGCAGGTCAAGTTCCGCGTGCTCGGGCCGCTGGAGGTCGGCAGCACCGACGGTCGAATATCGCTGGGCGGCACGAAACCGCGGTTGCTGCTGGCGACGCTGCTGTTCAACGCGAATCAGACCGTGCACGCCGACGTGCTCGTCGAATCGCTGTGGCCGGAGCGACGACCCAGGTCGCCCGCGGCGAACCTGCGCACCTACGTCAGCTCGCTGCGCAGCACCCTGGCGCTGGTCGGCGCCACCATCCGCACCGAGCACGCCGGCTACGCCATTTCCGTGCTACCGGGCGAACTCGACCTGCTCGTCTTCCGCGAACTCCTCGCCGCGGCCCGGCAATCGCACCGCGTCGGACGGCTCCACGATGCGTGCGGCCGGCTCGAAGAGGCGCTCGCGCTCTGGCGCGGCGAAGTGCTCGCGGACCTGCCCTCCAGCGGAGCGCTGACCCGGCACCTGGAAGCCGCGGCCGAGGCGCGGCTGGGCGCGCGGGAGGAACTGCTCGGGTTGTACGTGGCCACCGGCCGGTACGCGGAGGCGATCGGGGATCTGCGAGCGCTGCTGTCCGAGCACCCGTTCCGCGAATCCGTCTGGCAGCAGCTGCTGCTCGCGCTCAACGGCGACGGGCAGCAGGCCGAGGCGCTGCGCGCGTACTCCGAGGTGCGGGAGCTCCTGGTCAACGAGCTCGGCGTTGAACCGGGCCCGGAGCTGCGGCGCATCCACATGTCCATCCTCGCCGGGGAATCGGCGACGGCACCGCTCGATCAGCCGGACATCCCGGTGGTGAGCCGCTCCGGCCAGCTGCTGCGCCAGCTGCCGCCGGACGTCCCGGACTTCACCGGCCGCGCCCGCTCCACCGCCGCGCTCCAGCAGGCCCTGTCCAGCACGTGGCAGACGCCGGCCGGCGCGCCGACGGTGGCCAGCGTGGTGGGGCCGCCCGGCGTCGGCAAGACGGCGCTGGCGGTCCACGTCGCCCACCTCCTGCAGGAGGGCTTCCCCGACGGCCAGCTGCACGTGGATCTCGCGGGCACTTCGGGCAAGCCCCGGGAACCCGCCGACGCGCTGGCCGATCTCCTGCGCTCGCTCGGCGTCGACGGCGCGGCGCTGCCGGAGCGGATCGAGGACCGCACGGCGCTGTACCGGTCGCTGGCCGCGCAGAGCCGGATGCTGGTGCTGTTCGACGACGCGGCCAGCGCGGCGCAGGTCCAGCCGCTGCTGCCGGCCAGCGACTGGGCCGTGGTGGTGACCTCGCGGTGCCGGATGGCCGAACTGCCCGGCGCCAAGCAGATCGAGCTCGACGTGCTCTCCCCGGCGAGCGCGCACGCCCTGCTCTGCAAGATCGCCGGCGCCGAGCGCGTCCAGCTGGAAGAGGCCTCCGCCGCGGCGATCCTGCGCGCCTGCGGCTACCTCCCGCTGGCCATCCGGATCGCCGGTGCCCGGCTGGTCGGCCGCCGCGGCTGGCCGCTGGAGGTGCTGGAGCAGCGCCTGGAGAACGAGCGGCGGCGGCTCGTGGAACTGCGCACCGGCGAACTCGCGGTGCAGGCCAGCTTCGACCTCAGCTACCGCCAGCTGCCGCCGGCCGCGGCCCGGGCTTTCCGGCTGATCGGCCTGCTGGGCGCGGGTTCGGTGCCGGAGTGGTCGATCGACGCCCTGGTCGACCGGGGCTCGGCTCGGTGGGTGGACGTGCTGCTCGACGGCAACCTGCTGGAGCTCACCGGCACCGACGTGCTGGGCCGGCCGCGGTACCGGATGCACGACCTGGTCCGGTGCTACGCGCGCAACGCGGCGGAATCCGAGCCCGCGCAGTTCCGGCGCGCCGCCATCGACCGGGTGCTCAGCGGGTGGCTGCTGGCCACCACGCACGCCTCGGCCGGGCTCCCGGTGAGCATCTTCCGGCCGGTGCCCACCGGGGTGGCCCACTGGCGCCCGGAGCGGTCGGTGCTCGACCGCATCGACCGCGCCCCGGTGGCCTGGCTCGACGCCGAGCAGGACTCGCTCATCGACGCGGTGCACCTCGCGGTCGCCGAGGGCTCGCCGGACCTGGCCTGCTCGCTGGCGATCTCGCTGGCCCAGTACTTCGACTTCCGCTCGCACTACGGCGCCTGGCGCCGGACGCACGAGATCGCGCTGAGCACGCAACCGGCCCCGGGCACCAGGGCGACGCTGCTGCGCGGGCTGGCGCAGGTCCACCACCTGCTGGACGACCAGGGCGGGGCCCGGCGGTTGTTCGCCGAATCCCACGCGCTGTTCCGGCAGACCGGCGATGCCGTCGGCGAGGCGTTCGCGATCTGCGGGCTGGCCGCGGTGGAGCGGCGCAGCGGCCGGCCGCACATGGCGCAGCGCCGGCTGCGCCGCGCGCTGGTGGTCTTCCAGCAGTCCGGTGACAAGCACGCCGAGGCGTTCGTCCGGGAGGCGATCGGCCGGACCTACCTCGTGCTCGGCGACCGGGACGAAGCAGAGCGCTGGCTCACCGATTCGCTGCGCGTCTCGCGTTCGGCGGGTGACCGCCACCGGGAGGGCAAGACGCTCGCCGAACTCGGCAGGCTGCACACCGCGGCAAACGATTTCCAGGCGGCCATGAGCTGCCTGGAACCCGCGGTGCGGATCCTCGGCGAGCTGGAGGACGAGCACTGCACCGCCAACGCGCTGCAGCGGCTCGGTGATCTGTGCGCCAGGCAGGGCAACCACCAGCGGGCGCTGGCCGCGGTGCGCCAGGCGCACGCGATCTTCCAGCGGATCAACGACCACCGCGGTTCCGCGGTGAGCAAGACGCGTAGCCCGGGGCTCAACGGCCTGCCCGGGTAGCCGGTTCCAGTCCAGGGTGGACCAGGCCCGGCCGGAGCGCGAACAGCGCCCCCGGCCGGGCCCTTTCACGTGCCCACCAGGGCGCTTGTGCCGGAGTTGTGCGCCGATTTGATTCGGTTTGTGCGCGCTGCGCATAGCTTTTCACCGAGTTCGCCAGCACGGTCGCGGGTCCGCCTCGACCGGCGGGAGGCGAACTCCTGCGGGGGCAGGGCCGATTCTCAGGGGAGTGGTGGATGCATAGCCGAAGGAAAGGCCAACGGCAGTGGCAGGTCGTCATCGTCGGTGCCGGCAATGCGGGTCTGTGCGCGGGTATCGCGGCGCTGCAGGCCGGGGCGGACTCGGTCGCGGTGCTCGACGCGGCACCCAGGGAGTTCCGCGGCGGGAACAGCTCGCTGACGCGGACCATGCGCTTCTCCTGGCGGGACCGCGCGTTCCTGGCCGGCCTGATGCGGGACCCGGACGACGCGCGGATCGCCGAACTCCCGGCCGACCCGGCGGGGTACTCCGACGAGGACTACCTGGCCGACTGGCTGCGGACGTCCGGCGACCAGGTGGACACCACGCTCATCGAGTCGATCATCCGCCGGTCCACCAGCGCGATCACCTGGATGCGCGGGTTCGGGCACCACTGGGTGCCGCGGCCGAACCCGCTTCCCGGTGACTTCCCGGTGGTCTTCGACGGCGGCGGCGAGGCGCTGCAGGCCCGCAACTTCGCGGAGTTCGAGCGCCTCGGCGGCACGGTCTGCTACGACAGCACGGCCACCGAGATCGAGAAGGTCTCCGGCGGGCGCTACCTGCTGCGCGGATCCGGCCCGGTGTTCCCGGTGGTCTGCGACGCGCTCGTGCTGGCCTCCGGCGGGTTCGAGGGCAGCGCGCGGATGCGCGAGCGGCACCTCGGCGCGCAGTGGCGCGAGGTGAAACTGCGCGGCGTGCCGTACAACAAGGGCGAACCGCTGGAGGCGGCCATCGCGCTCGGCGCGGACACGGCGGGCAACTGGCAGCAGACCCACACCACGCCGCAGGGCACCGCGCTGCCCGACTACATGATGCCGGGGCGGATGCGGGAGTCCCACGGCCTGACGCGCTACGCGTTCCCGCGCGGGATCGTGGTCAACCGGGACGGGCGCCGGTTCTTCGACGAGTCCGGCGACCACAGCCAGCTGAGCTACGTCTCGCTGGGCCAGCGGATCCTGGACCAGCCGGGGCAGATCGCCTTCCAGGTCTTCGACGGCAAGGTCGTCGAATCGGGCAAGCTGCCGCAGGGCTACCTCAGCGATCCGGCGTCGGTGATCACCCGGAGCATCGAGGAGGGCGCGCGGCGGCTGTCCATCGACGCCGGGAACCTCGCCGAGGAGGTCCGCAGGCTCAACAGCTCGGACACCGACTTCCTGCCCGCCGACCGCGATGACGCCGCGCGCGTCCCGAAGCGGCTGGACACCCCGCCGTTCCTGTTCGTCCCGGTGGTGTGCGGGCTGACGTTCACCTACGGCGGGCTGTCGGTGAGCACCAACGCCGAAGTGCGCGGCGACGGCAAACCGATCAGCGGCCTCTACGCCGCGGGGGTGATCGTCGGCGGGCTCTACGACCAGGGCTACCCGGGCGGCACCGGGCTCATGGCGGGTGCCGTGCTGGGCCGGGCGGCCGGGACCGCCGCCGCCAATCACGCGCTGAAGAACGGCGAGCGCGTCCGGGAACTGGGCAGGCTGGCATGAACATCGTGATCGTGGGCATCGGGATGATCGGCGCGCGCCACGTCGCCTGCTTCGGGAGGGCGGGTCATCGGATCACCACTGTGGACCGGAAGGAAGGAGCGGATCACGACCGGGTGGCCGATGTGCCCGCGCGGTCCGATGTGGACGCTTGGGTGGTGGCCACGCCGACAGCGACCCACCTGGCGGTGGTGTCGGAGATCCTGCGGTGCCAGCCGAACGCCCGGATATTGCTGGAGAAACCGGCCTGCTACCCGGCCGAGCTCGGCGACCTGGTAGACCTGGTCCGGCGGCACCCGCGCGCCCGGATCGTGGTCAACGACGTCTACGCGCACAGCCGGGTGGTGCGGCGGTTCGCGGAATCGGTGCACCGGGCCGCCGCGGGCGACCCGATCAGGAAGATCACCATCGAGTTCACCAAGAACCGAGTGCTGGACATCGCCAACGGCAGGTTCGTCGACACGCAGTACGGCGAGGCCGGCTACGAGTGCTTCCACATGCTGAGCATCCTGCGCGCGATCCTGCCGGCCGGGCACTACGAGCGGTACCTGCGGACGAACCCGGCGCTGGTGACACCGGAGATGCGGGTGCGCACGGCGGTTCCGGAGCTGCCGGAGGTGGAGCTCTACACCTCCTCCGGCGGGGCGATCGGGTTCGCCGGGCTGGCCGGGTTCGCGTTCTCCGCGAGCACCGCGAAGCGCTACCTGGCCCGGTCGATCATCCCGTTCAGCGCGGAGCTGCGGTACCGCTTCGCCGATGTCGAACTCGTCTCCGGCAAGCACGTGACGCTGGTCTTCGAACCGAGCTACGGCGTGGCCGCCGACTACAAGAACGAGCACACCGTGCACGTCCGGGACGCCGGCTCGCAGCAGCGGGTCACCGTCTCCGGGAACCACTTCGAGGAGGCGTTGCTGGCACAACTGGACTTCTTGTGCGGTGCCGACGAGGGCACCGCGGTGCTTCGGCTGGCCGAGCACCGGCTGATGGCCGCGCTCGGCCTGACCGCGGCGACCGGCAGCTTCGCCTGGCCGGTCGAACCCGAGTTGCAGGTCGGATTACCAGGAAACGGCGAGGAACTCGCCCGATTTGGGAGTGCGTGATGCAGAGCATCGAGGAGTACGCAAGGCTGCTGCGACTGGCCCCGGACATGGTCGGGGAAGTCATCGACAAGGCGGCGGGCCGGGAGCAGATCGCCGGCCGGATCAAGAACGACGACGAGGCCTACGAGCTGTTCGCGAAGGCGTGCCGGTTCGAGGCGCCGTTCGCCACCAGCTGGATCCACGGGCCCGGCGTGAACTCGCCGTACCTGTCGCTGGAACTCGCTGAGACGACGCTGGACGACGAGCGCTACCGGCGGCTGCTCGCCGAGAGCGTGCTGTCCACCTCGCCGTCGGTGCCCTACGACTACCGCGGTCTGGCCGCGGCCGAACTGGTGCGGATCGGCGTCGGCGACTTCGCCGGCGCGCTGGCCGAGGTGGTGGATTCCTACACCGCGCTGCCGATGCGCACCACCAAGGCCAAGATCGACGTGCCGACCGACGGCATCGACCACCTCTTCGACATCCCGGACACCGCCGAGGCCCGCATCGCCCTCATCCGCACCGCGAGCGAGCTGAAGACCGAGGAGAGCCGGTACCTGATCGCCAGCCGGATCCTCGGCCGCGGCGAGCGGGTGGCCGCCCCGGTCACGGAGGCCGAGCGGCTGATCGCCGAGGACGTCGGCTCCGACCTGATCGCCCCGGCGGACTACCTGGTGCCCTGGGACCAGGAGTTCCCCAGCCCGGCCGGTTCCGACCTGACGCTCGCCGAGTTGATGCGCATCGTGCTGCTGGGCCCGGAGTTCAAGCTCCCGGACGCCCGGATCCGGCCGGTGCTGGTCGACTTCTACCGATCGGTGCTGCGGATCAGCGGTCGCTCCATCATCGGCCTGGCCGCCGGGGTCTTCCACGTGGAGCACGGCACGATGTCGGATCCGTCCTTCTACTACCAGGGACGCGATTCCATCCTCGGCAAGGGCCTGGTGATCGACTGCGTCGGCGGCGCGATCCTGCAGCAGGGCACCTTCCTCGGCGGCGGTTTCATGCCGATCCTGATCCACACCCACAAGCACATCCGCAAGAGCGGCGAGGCCGGTGCCGCGGAGCGCAAGCGGGTGCTGCCGTGCGTCTTCGTGGCCGAGGCCGGTGCCCGGTTCCCGATGCACGCGGTCGGGCTGTTCGAAACCGTGGACTACCTGGAGAAGGACACCCCGTTCGAGGGGATCCGCGCGCTCCCGCACGGGGCGTAGCACCGCCGGCCCCGGCGTCCGGGGACCGGTGCGAGGACCAGTCAGCGCCCGGCTCCGGCCGGGCGGTGTTCGGCAGCGTCACGTCCGCGCCACCGGATTTCCCTGGTGGCGCGGACGGTTCGAAGCGAAGGGGATAAACGTGGTGAGTGGGGTCAAGATCGCGGTGATCGGCGCCGGTTACGTCGGCCTGACGACGGCGGCGTGCCTGACGTCGCTGGGGCACCGGGTGGTGTGCGCGGACATCGATCCGGCGAAGGTGCGGGCGCTGTCCCGGGGCGAGGTGACGATCCGGGAACCGGGGATGGCCGAGCTGGTGGGGGTCGGGCTGGCGGAGGGCCGCTTGCGGTTCGTGGTGGGGGCGGGCAAGGCGGCGCCGGGCGCCGAAGTGGTGTTCCTCTGCGTGCCGACGCCGATGGGACCGGACGGGGCGGCGAAGCTGGCCGCGCTGGAGGCCGCCGTTGCGGAGCTGAGGGATCCGCTACCTCCTGATTCGGTCGTGGTGAACAAATCGACCGTGCCGGTGGGCACGGCGGCCCGCGTCGGCGAGCTGCTCGGCAGGCCCGATGTCGCGGTGGCGTCCAACCCGGAGTTCCTGCGCGAGGGCAGCGCGGTGCACGACTTCCTGAACCCGGACCGGATCGTGATCGGTTCGGCCGACCTGGACGCCGCCAAGCGCGTCGCCGCGCTGTACGAGGCGCTCAACGCGCCCGTCCTGCTGACCGATCCGGCCAGCTCGGAGATGATCAAGTACGCGGCCAACTGCTACCTGGCGACCCGGCTGTCCTTCGTGAACTCGATCGCCGAGCTGTGCGAGCGGATGGGCGCCGACGTCAACGACGTCACCAGGGGGATGGGCTACGACCAGCGGATCGGCACCGCGTTCCTGCGGCCCGGCCCGGGCTGGGGCGGGTCGTGCTTCCCGAAGGACGCCCACGCGCTGCTGCGCTCGGCGGCGGTGATCGGCTCCGACTTCCCGCTGCTGCGCGCCGCGATCGACACCAACGCGCGGCAGCAGCGGCTGGTGGTGGGCAAGATCCGGCAGGCGGTGGGCGGCCGGCTGGCCGGCACCCGGGTCGGACTGCTCGGGCTGACGTTCAAGGCGGGCACCGACGACCTGCGCGACTCGCCCGCGCTGGCCATCGCCGAGCTGCTGGCCGCCGAGGGCGCCGAGCTGGTCGGCTACGACCCGAGCATGCCCGGCGCGGTGGCGGGGATCCGCGTGGTGGATTCGGCGTACGCGGCGGCGGCGGGCGCCTCGGCGCTGGTGCTGCTGACCGAGTGGCCGGAGTTCCGGGAACTGGACTGGGAGCGGATCGCCGGGCAGATCAGCGGCAGGTACGTCATCGACGCGCGCAACCACCTGGACCCGCTCGTCGTGCACCACGCCGGACTGCTCCACCAGTGCCTCGGCCAGCCCGCGCCGCAGCGCGCCCTGTCCAGGTGAGCCGGCGCCCGACCCCGGTGGCGTTCTTCTCCGGGGCCGGGCGGTCCCGCCTGCCGACCGCTTACCGACCGAGGTGATCATGCCCGTGCCGCACCGCCGATACCTGGTGCTGGGGATCTGCTGCTTCAGCCTGTTCCTGGTGTCGCTGGACACCACGATCGTGAACCTGGCGCTGCCCGAGATCGAGGACGAGCTGGACGCGCCGCTGCCCGGTCTGCAGTGGACGATCGATGCCTACACGGTGGTGCTGGCGTCGCTGCTGCTGCTCGCCGGTTCCGTCGCCGACCGATTCGGCCGCCGCCGCGTCTTCCGGCTCGGGCTGATCGTGTTCACCACCGCGTCCCTGCTGTGCGGCATCGCGCCCACCGTGGGCTGGCTCATCGGGTTCCGCGTCCTGCAGGCGATCGGCGCGTCGATGCTCAACCCGGTGGCGCTGTCGATCATCGTCAACACCTTCCCCGACGCGCGGGAGCGGGCCAGGGCCATCGGGATCTGGAGCAGCGTCGTCGGCCTGAGCATGGCGGTCGGCCCGGTGACCGGCGGTCTGCTGGTGGACAGCACCGGCTGGCGGTCGATCTTCTGGATCAACATCCCGGCGGGCATCGCCGCGCTGGTGCTCACCTCCCGGTTCGTGCCGGAATCCAGATCTCCCCGGCCGCGCCGCTTCGACCCGGCCGGGCAGCTGCTGGTCATCGTCGCGCTGGCGAGCCTGGTCTTCGGGATCATCGAGGGCCCGCACGTCGGCTGGACCGCGCCCGCGACGCTGGGCTGCTTCCTGCTCAGCGCTCTGGCGACCGTCGTCTTCGTGCGCCACGAGAAGCGCCGCGAGCAGCCGCTGCTGGACCTGCGGTTGTTCGCCAGCGCACCGATGTCTGGTGCGACGGTCATCGCGCTGTGCGGGTTCGCCGCGCTGTCCGGCTTCCTGTTCCTCAACTCCCTCTACCTGCAGGACGTGCGCGGTTTCTCCGCGCTGGAGGCCGGTTTGCTGACCCTGCCGATGGCCGCGCCGGCCATCCTGTGCGCGCCGGTGGCCGCACGGCTGATCGGTGCCCGCGGGCCCCGGATCCCGCTGGTGCTCAGCGGCGCGGGGATCGCGCTGAGCGGTGTGGTGCTCGCCGGTCTCGAAGACGACACGCCACTTCCGTGGCTGATCGCGGGTTATGCGCTGTTCGGGCTCGGTTTCGGCATGCTCAACGCCCCGGTCACCGCCACCGCGGTCGCCGGGCTGCCCGCCGCGCAAGCCGGGGTCGCCGCCGCCGTGGCCTCCACCAGCCGCCAGATCGGTGCCTCGCTCGGCGCCGCCGTCCTGCCCGCGGTGGTGGCCGTCCAGCTGGAGGAGACCGGGTTCGGCGAAGCCAGCCGCCCCGCGTGGTGGATCGTGGCGGGCTGCGGGCTGCTCATCGGCGTGATCGGGTCGTGCACCACCGGCAGATGGGGCAGGCGGACCGCCGAGACCACCGCCGCGGCGCTGGCCGCCGCGTGAGCCGGATTCCCGGATAGTGGACGGGGTTTCGCGCGCAGTGGGCTTCTCGCTAGTCTCCCGGGCGTGATCCGCTTGGTTGCCCGTCGCCACGTCGACCTCCTGCGCGTGACCGCTTCGGCGTGTTGATCCACCGCTGCGCGCGATGAGCGCAGTTCTCCTACCACCGGCGGCCTGACCGCCCGTCCCCGCGCGCCTGCGGTGCCGCACCGCAGGCGCGAGCGCGCATGCCCGCGCGATCCACGATCCAGGAGACATCCCGTGAGCTCTTCCACCGACCGTTCCGCGTGGTCCTTCGACACCCTCCAGGTGCACGCCGGGGCGGAACCCGACCCCACCACCGGGGCTCGCGCCGTGCCGATCTACCAGACCACCTCGTTCGTCTTCCGCGACACCGAGCACGCGGCGAACCTGTTCAACCTCAGCGAACCCGGCAACATCTACACCCGGATCAACAACCCCACCCAGGCAGTCCTGGAAGAGCGGGTGGCCGCGCTGGAAGGCGGCGTGGCGGCGGTGGCGCTGGCCTCCGGCCAGGCGGCCGAGACGCTGACCGTGCTCACCCTCGCGCAGGCGGGCGACCACCTGGTGGCCAGCTCAGCGCTGTACGGCGGCACCCACAACCTGTTCCGGCACACGCTGCCGAAGCTGGGCATCGAGGTCAGCTTCGTCGAGGACCCCGACGACATCGAGGCGTGGCGGGCCGCCGCGCGGCCGAACACCAAGCTGTTCTTCGGCGAAGCGCTGGGCAACCCGCGCTCGAACGTGCTCGACGTGCGGGCGGTGGCCGAGGTCGCGCACGAGGTCGGCGTGCCGCTGGTCGTCGACAACACGGTGACGACGCCGTTCCTGCTGCGCCCGATCGAGCACGGCGCGGACATCGTGGTGCACTCGGCGACGAAGTACCTGGGCGGGCACGGCGCGGCGGTCGGCGGCATCGTCGTGGACGGCGGCACCTTCGACTTCGGTGCGAACAGCGAGCGCTTCCCCGGTTTCGTCGAGCCGGACCCCAGCTACAACGGCCTGCAGTACTGGCCCGCCCTGGGCCACGGCGCGTTCGCGGCGAAGCTGCGGGTGCAGGGCCTGCGCGACATCGGCCCGGCCATCTCGCCGTTCAACGCCTTCCTGCTGCTGCAGGGCCTGGAGACGCTGTCGCTGCGCATCGAGCGGCACGTCAGCAACGCCCAGCAGCTCGCCGAGTGGCTGAGCTCCCGCGACGAGGTCGAAGCCGTGCACTACGCGGGACTTCCCAGCAGCGAGTGGTACGAGCTCGGTCAGCAGTACCTGCCGGGCGGGGCGGGCGCGATCGTCTCGTTCGAGCTGCGCGGCGGAGTCGACGCCGGGCGGGCGTTCGTCGACGGCGTGGAGCTGTTCAGCCACCTGGTGAACATCGGTGACGTGCGCAGCCTCATCGCGCACCCGGCGAGCACCACGCACAGCCAGCTCACCGAAGAGGACCAGCGGCTGGCCGGGGTGAGCCCGGGCCTGGTGCGGCTGTCGGTGGGCATCGAGGCGGTGGCCGATCTCCAGGCCGACCTGGAAGCCGGTTTCCGCGCGGCAAAGGCCGAGCTGGAGCGATGACCCGGACGCACGGTCGTCCGCCCGCCACCGGTGCGTGGCGGGCGGGCGACCCGGTCGGCCGGCGCAGCTGGTTCCGGCTGCCCGGACCGCTGGTGCTGGAGGCGGGAGGCGTTCTCCCGCAGGTGGAGCTCGCCTACGAGACCTGGGGAGAGCTCGACCCGGAGGCCTCCAACGCCGTGCTGGTGCTGCACGCGCTGACCGGCGACAGCCACGTGGCGGGACCGGCAGGCACCGGGCACCCCAGCGGCGGCTGGTGGGACGCGCTGGTCGGACCGGGGCGGGCGCTGGACACCGACCGCTGGTTCGTGATCGCGCCGAACGTCCTGGGCGGTTGCCAGGGGAGCACCGGACCGGCGTCCGCAGCGCCCGACGGGCGGCCGTGGGGCGGGCGGTTCCCGGCGATCACGGTGCGGGACGCGGTGCAGGCGGAAGCGCAGCTGGCCGACGCGCTCGGCATCCGGCGGTGGGCGGCGGTGCTCGGCGGCTCGTTCGGCGGGATGCGGGCGCTGGAGTGGGCCGCGGGCCACCCGGAGCGGGTGTCGGCGGCGCTGCTGCTGAGCTGCTGCGCGGTGGCCTCCGCGGAGCAGATCGCCTGGTCCGGGGCGCAGATCGAGGCGATCCGCAGCGATCCGGACTGGCTCGACGGCCACTACCACGACCTGCCCGACGGCCGCGGCCCGCACGCCGGGCTGGGAGTGGCCCGGCGGATCGCGCACATCACCTACCGCAGCCCGCACGAGCTGGAGCAGCGCTTCGGCACCGAGCACCAGGACGGCGAACACCCGTGGCGCGGCGGCAGATACGCCGTCGAGTCCTATTTGGACCATCACGCCGACAAGCTGGCGCGCCGGTTCGACGCGGCGAGCTACGTGGTGCTCGCGCGGGCGATGTCCGGCCACGACGTGGGACGTGGCCGGGGCGGGGTGGAAGCCGCGCTGCGCCGGATCGCGGCCCGCACCCTCGTCGCGGGCGTGGACAGCGACCGGCTGTTCCCGCTGGAGCAGCAGCGGCAGCTCGCCGAGTCGATCCCGGGCGCCGGGTTCGGCACGATCGCCTCGCCGCACGGCCACGACGGCTTCCTGATCGAAGCCGACCAGGTCGGCCGGCTGGTCGCCGACCTGCTGCCGAGCGGCCGTTGACCGGGGGACGGCCCGGGCCCCGAGGGGCGGAGCCCGGGCGGGGAGCTCAGGACCGGAGGAAGGAACCGAGCGTTTCGTTGAACGAGTCGGGTTCCTCGCTGAACGGGGCGTGACCGCTGCCGTCGAAGCGGGCGACCTTCGCCTGCGGCAGCTGTTCGGCCAGCCAGCGGTCGAGCTCGCCGGGGAAGACCTTGCTGCGCGCGCCGTACATCAGCAGCGTCGGAACGGTGACCTCGGGGAGCACCGGCCGCAGATCGGCGTAGGCCATGTCGTACCACACCGCGAGCGCTGCCGAGGACGGCGTCTTCGCGGTCTCGGCGTAGACGGCGTCGACCACCTCCACCGGCGGGGTTTCGGCGAAGCACGCGGCGATGAACGGCTTGACGACGCTGGGCCGGGCGTGCTGGAAACCTTGGGCGAAAACCGCGAGATCCACCGCGGAGTACCCGCCGAACAGCGGGTACTGCCAGTCGTCGGCGTCGAGGAAACGCGGCGACTGGTCGATGAAGGCCGCTGAGCGCAGCAACCCGCAACCGAACTGCTGGACGTAGGACAGGATGACCGCGGTGCCCATCGACCAGCCCACCAGGCACACATCGCGCAGCTCCAGGTACTGCAGCAGGTGCTGGACGTCGCGAGCGTACTGGGCGAGGGTGTGACCGTCATCGGTCTTCCCGGACAGGCCGTGCCCGCGCAGGTCGAGCGTGATCACGCGGTTCTGCGCGCTGAGCGCGGCGACGTTCTGCTCCCAGAACGTGCTGTTCATGGTCCATCCGTGGATGAGCACCACAGCCGGTCCCGAACCTCGGTCCTCGTAGTAGAGCGGCAAGCCGTCCGGCAGTTCCAGGTATGCCACGTCGTCCTCCAAGCGTCGGGCCTCAGATCGCACCGACTGTGCGGCATCGCTCCGGCACCGGCCAAGAGGTCCGCGCGCGTTGCACCGGCGTTGCAACCGGGGATACCTTTCTCGACCTCGACATGGATGAGACGACACGACGGCTGGCAGCCGCCCGCGAGAACGCGCTGAGCGGCGGCACCTCAGCGCGGGTACGCCCCGAGGTGCGCGCGTCGTGGGACCGCGCCCGCAAGAGGGGCGTGCACCCCGACCGGTCGCTCGCCCCGGTCGAGCCGACCGCGGACCTCGTCGGCGAGCTGACCCGGAAGCACCGATTGGCCGACGTCTGGCCGACGCTGCTGCGCACCATCGGCGACGCGGCCACCCAGCCCGGCCACCTGGTCTTCATCAGCGACCCGGCCGGGCGGCTGCTGCGGGTGGTGGGCGACCCGGCCACCAGGAGGAACGCCGAGCGAGCGCGCTTGGTCCCGGGCGCGCTGTGGAACGAGGAACAGGTCGGCACCAGCGGGGTGGGCACCGCGCTGGCGCTGGGGCGGCCGTTCCAGGTCCGCGGTCCGGAGCACTACCTGTCCGTGGCCGCGGACTTCAACTGCTCGGCCGCGCCGATCGTGGACCCGGTCACCGGCGAGACGGTCGGCACCATCGACGTGACCTACCCGGTCGCGTCGGCGAACGCGCTGGCCATGCCGTTGGTCGCGGCCGCAGCCAGGTTGGCCGGAGCGCAACTCGGCGAACAGACCCGGCAGCGCGACGACGAGGTCCGGGCGCGCTACGTCGATAACGTCCTGCGCCGCAGCGGGATCCGCAGCGCACTGGTCGGTGTGGACGGACGAATGCTGCACACGACGCCCGCGGGATGGCTCCTGCCGCAGTGGGCGGCGGGTCTGGGGGAGGACGGCCCGATGACGCTGCCGGACGGCCAGCGCGTGGTCGTCGAACGGCTTTCTCCGTCCGGGCCGTTCGCGGTGCACGGCGTTGACCACCCGGATCGCGACGGAGAGCTGCTGCGGGTGCAAGCGCTCGGCCGCGGTCGTGCCCTGGTGCACGTCGACGGCATGCCGCACGAACTCAGCTTGCGCCACAGCGAGCTCGTCGTGCTGCTGGCGGCTCACCCCGGAGGCATGAGCGCCGAGGAGATGGCCCGGCAGGCCTACGGACCCAACGGCAAGGCCGTCACCGTCCGCGCCGAGATGACCCGGCTGCGCCGCGTCCTCGGCTACCGGCTGCGCTCGGACCCCTACCGGCTGGCCGGCCGCGTCTCGGCGGACTTCCTCGAACTGGAGCGGAGTTTGGCCGAGCGCACCGGTGGCGAGGCTCTCGACTGCTACCCCGCTCCGCTGCTGCCCGCCTCGCGCGCGGCCGGGATCGAGGTCTTGCGCGACGGCCTGCACCTCCGGGTCCGGCGGAGGCTGATCTCGCACGGCGACGCGGACGCGATCGCCCGCTGGATCGCGTCACCGCACGGGCGCGACGACGTGTTCGTCCGGCGCATGGCGGCTGCGCCGGACGAACACGCGTCTCCGGGGGAGTGAACCCGGCTCAGCGCAGATCAGGCGCGCCGGCGATGAAGGTGTCCAGCACCCCGTCACCGACCTTGATCGGCCCCTCCGGGCGCGTTTCGCCGGGGATGGTGTGGATCTCGCCCGCCCGGCGCGCCAGCTCGGCGGCCTCGGCGAACGCCTTCTCCGCGGCGGCCTCGTCACCGTCCACCCGGGACTGCAGGCCGTTCAGGCTGGCCAGCAGCGCCGGGCCCCACAGGTCGGTGGCCTCCAGCCACGGCGCGGCATCGGCGACGAATCCCGGATCGACCGCGCCGTCGCGGATCCGCTGCGGTGCCGCGGCGATCAGCTCGGCGTAGGGCCGCAGGGCCTCGATCGCCGCGCCCTTGTCCTCGGCCCACTTCGCGTGGAACTCGTCGAGCCTGCGCGCGAGCTCCGGAGCCTGCGGCTGCCAGATCTCGCCCTCCAGGGTCGGCGAGAGGTGCTCCAGATCGAAGAAGGCCAGCAGCGCCTCGGTGGTCGCCGCGTCGCCACCTGCCAGGTAGCGGGCGGCCTCCCGCCACGCCCGGTTCGCGTCGTACCCGGTGTCGTTCCAGGAGAAGTCGGCCGCGCCGAACTCGGCGACCTTGCTCGCCGAGGCCTGGTTCATCGGGTTGAGCACGATGCCGGCCAGCTGCTCGTGCAGCCCGGACTCCCGCTCGGCGTACGGCGCGAGCAGCAGCCGCCCCGCCGTCGCGTGGAAGTCGTTGACCGGGTAGTTGTCCCACACGAACACCTTGCGGCCCCACACCTTGGCGGCCTCCTCGGCCTGCGGCACGGTGATCTCCGGCGGGACCACGCCGACGCCGGTCCACATCATCACCACCGCCGGGTCGAGCTGCTCGCGGATGGTCTTCTTGTACGGGCTGTCGGCGGTGTCGGAGTAGTCGGTGGGCACCGTCTGCAGCGGCTTCGCGCCCTCGTGGGTGTCGATGAACTCGCGCTGGATCCGGTTGAGCAGGTCCACCTGCGCCTGCCCCGCCGCCTGCTGCGACGGCGCGCCGTACTTCGCCTCGTCGCCGGCGCAGTGCCACTTGTTGTAGTCGATGTCGTCCAGCGGCAGCGAGAACGCGCGCACGCCCAGGTCGTACATCGCCTGCAGCTTGGCGATCAGCGCCTGCCAGTCCTGCTCGCTGGTGTAGCAGATGGACAGCCCGGGGGAGAGGGCGAAGGTGAACTTGACGTGGTGGGCGTCGCTCTGCGCGATCAGCTCGGAGAGCTCGGCGAGCTTGTCCGCCGGGTACGGGTCGCGCCACTGCTCCCGGTGGTAGGGGTCGTCCTTCGGCGCGTAGATGTAGGTGTTCATCTTCACGTCGCCGTAGAAGGCGAGCTGGTCCAGGCGCTCTTCGTGGGTCCACGGGCTGCCGAAGAAGCCTTCGATGGTGCCGCGCAGCGGCATCAGCGGGTGGTCGACGACGCCGGCCCCGGCGATCCCGTGGTCGCGCACCAGCTGGCGCAGCGTCTGCGCGGAGTAGTAGACGCCGTCGGAGTCGGCGCCGCCGAGCACGACCGCGCCGTCCTTGGCGGCCAGCGCGTAGCCCTCGGCGGGCAGGTCGGGCGGCACCTCGACGCCGGCGTCCTGGAGCCCGCGCGCGATGTCGTCGGTGGCGATGCCGCCGACCCGCACCACCAGCGGCGCGTCCGGCCGCTGGCCGGCGTCGACGACGTCCACCTCCTCGGCGCCCGCCCCGCGCAGCACCGCGACGAGCAGGTCGCGGGTCGGCTGGCTGACCTCGCGGTCGGCGACCACCGAAACCCGCTCGGGGACCGGCACGTCGTCGCCGAGCTGCACGACCTGCTGCGGCTGCGGGGTGATCTGGGGCAGCGGGGAGTCCGGGTCGGCGGTCGCCGGAGCGGCCGCGCCGGCCGCCAGCAGCGCGGCGCCGGCGAGGCCGAGAACGGAGCGGATCAACTCTCCTCCTCCAGGGTCGGGGGCGTCGCGGGCCAGGCCGTCGCAGCGGACAAACCGGTCGCGATCGTGGGACAACCCAACACCGCGTCAAATGGTCTGGACAATCCGCCGGATGGTTGATGATCGCGCTACCACAACCGGGGCCCGAACGGCAAATCGCGCCGTTTCTACCCAGATCTTGAAACGATTTCGGGCAGGCCGACCCGGTGCTGCAAGGTGTCCGCGAAGTGATCGACACCTGGAAGGGCCTGCCATGTCCGACAACGACGCCACTCCCGCCGATCTGGGACTGCCGGAGAAACCGCGCCGGCGCGGGGGTGCGGTGGCGGTGATCGCCGTCGTCCTGATCGCGGTGGTGGCCGCCGTGCTCTACGCGGTCAACTCCGGATCCGACGACACCGCCGCCGGGCGGACCAAGGTGCGCATCGGCGTCACCGACGCCAGCAAGGAGTACTGGAAGACCTACAAGGAGCTCGCCGCCGAGCAGGGCATCGACCTGGAGACGGTCAACTTCAGCGACTACCACCAGGCCAACCCGGCCCTGTCGCAGCGGCAGATCGACCTCAACCTCTTCCAGCACGTGCTGTTCCTGGCCAACTACGACGTGTCCAACGACGACACGCTCACGCCCATCGGCTCCAGCTACGTGGTGCCGCTGAGCCTGTACTCGCAGAAGCACACCGACGTCGCCGCCATCCCGCAGGGCGGCACCGTGGCGGTGCCCAACGACAAGACCAACCAGGCGCGCGCACTGCTGGTGCTCCAGCAGGCCGGGCTGATCAAGCTCAAGGGCGGCGGCACCGTGCTGTCCACCCCGGCCGACATCGACACCGCCGCGTCGAAGGTGACCGTGGTCCCGGTGGACGCCGCGCAGACCGTGGCCTCGCTGCCGTCGGTGGACGGGGCGATCGTGAACAACAACTTCGCCCTCGACGCCGACCTCGACCCGAGCGCGGCGCTGTTCGGCGACGACCCGAACAGCCCCGACTCGGCGCCCTACATCAACGTCTTCGTCACCCGCGCCGAGGACAAGGACAACCCGGTCTACCACAAGCTCGTGGAGCTCTACCGGGACAAGCGCGTCGCCGACCAGGTCCTCGCCGACTCCAAGGGCACCTCGGTCAGCGTCGACCGCACGCAGGCCGAGCTGGAGGGCATCCTGGCCGGGCTGACCGAGACCGTGCGGGGCGCGAAGTGACCCCGATCGTCGAGTTCCGGCAGGTCGGCAAGACCTTCGGCACCGGAGCGCGGTCGGTGACCGCGCTGACCGGGATCGACCTGTCCATCGAGGCCGGCGACGTGTTCGCGGTCATCGGCTACTCCGGAGCGGGCAAGAGCACCCTGGTCCGGCTGATCAACGCGCTGGAACCGGTGAGCTCCGGCAGCCTGCTGGTCGACGGCACCGACATCACCGGGCTGCCGGAGCGGCGGCTGCGCGAACTCCGCCGCGACATCGGCATGATCTTCCAGCAGTTCAACCTGATGCGCTCGCGGACGGTGTTCGGCAACGTCGCCTACCCGCTGAAGGTTGCGGGCTGGGACAAGGAGAGCAGGCAGCGGCGCGTCGCCGAGCTGCTGCACTTCGTCGGCATCGCCGACAAGGCGTGGAGCTACCCCGACCAGCTCTCCGGCGGCCAGAAGCAGCGGGTGGGCATCGCCCGCGCGCTGGCCACCAACCCGAAGATCCTGCTCGCCGACGAGTCCACCAGCGCGCTCGACCCGGAGACCACCGGTGAGGTGCTGCGGCTGCTCAAGCGCGTCAACACCGAGCTCGGCGTGACGATCGTGGTGATCACCCACGAGATGGAGGTGGTCCGCGAGATCGCCGACCGGGTGGCGGTGCTGGACTCCGGGCGCATCGTCGAGCAGGGCAGCGTGCTGGACGTCTTCGCCACGCCCAAGACCGAGACCGCCCGCCGGTTCGTGGAAACGGTGCTGCCCGACCGGCCCGGCGGCGAGCGCCTCGACCGGCTCCGGGCCCGGCACAGCGGACGGCTGATCACCGCGCACCTGCGCGACGACCGCCGCGTCGGTGCGGCGCTCTCCGAAGCGGTGAGCCGCCACCAGGTGCGCTTCGAGATCGTCGACGGCGGGCTCAAGGAGCTCGGCGGCGTGCAGCTGGGGCGGCTGACCCTGGAGCTGCTCGGCGCGGAGTCCGATGTGGACGCTGTGATCGCCGAGCTGCGCCGCACCACCGAGATCGAGGAGCTGACCGCGTCATGATCGACTGGGAGACCATCGGGCCGGTGCTGCTCACCTCGATCGGCCAGACCGTGTGGATGGTGCTGGCGACGATGCTGGTCGGCGGGCTGCTCGGCCTGCTGCTCGGCATCGCCCTCTACACCACCAGGGCGGGCGGGATCCTGGCCAACCGGCTGGTGTTCACGGTGCTCAACGTGCTGGTGAACATCATCCGGCCGATCCCGTTCATCATCTTCATCACCGCCATCGGGCCGCTGACCATCAAGGTCGTCGGCACCACGCTGGGCACCTCGGCGGCGACCTTCGCGCTGATCGTGGCGGCCACCTTCGGCATCTCCCGGATCGTGGAGCAGAACCTGGTCACCATCGACCCGGGCGTCATCGAGGCGGCCCGCGCGATGGGTGCGAGCCCGCTGCGGATCATCACCACGCTGCTGGTGCCGGAAGCGCTGGGGCCGCTGATCCTCGGCTACACCTTCGTCTTCGTCGCGGTGGTGGACATGACGGCGGTGGCCGGCGCGGTCGGCGGCGGCGGGCTCGGCGACTTCGCCATCAGCTACGGCTACCAGCGCTACGACTGGACCGTCACGGTGATCGCGGTGGTCATCATCATCGTGCTGGTGCAGGCCGCCCAGTACCTCGGGAACTGGTTGTCCCGCAAGGCGTTGCGGCGCTGAGGGGCGGCCAGGGGAGCAGACCGGATCACGATCGGCAAGGAGCGCTTCAGGCGGCGACGTGGCCCGCGAGCCGGTCGGCAGCGCTGTTGGGCTCCCGGCCGAGGAGCTCGGCCAGTCTCCGACGGCGGGTACGGATTGCCGGGGACGGCGGCATGCTGGCTCGTGTAGAGGGTCCGCTGGGCGCCTGCGGCGACGACGGCCTCGGTGGCATTGCGATGCAGGCCGACCAGGTCGGCGCGCGGGTCATTGCCCGACACCAGGAGCACCTGTTCCGCACCGCGGGCACCGGCCCGCCGCTGGCCGACGATGACAGCGACCCGCCCTTGATGCGGCGAACGACCATCGGACTGATCGAGTGCGGTTGCAGGGCCGCCAGCTAGCATTGCTCGCCGGAATCCGGCGGCTCTGGCGAGGCGTGGGGAGGAGACCGGGGTGAAGCGGCCGACGATCATCGACATCGCCCGCGAGGTCGGTGTTTCCAAGGCCGCGGTCTCCTACGCGCTCAACGGTCGCGGTGGGGTGTCCCCGCAGACCCGCGAGCGCATCCTCGAAGTCGCCGCTTCGCTCGGCTGGCGGGCCAGCAGTGCCGCGCGTGCGCTCTCCAGCGACCGGGCGGCCAGCGTGGGCATCGTGCTGGCCCGCTCGCCCGAAGTGCTGCACACCGAGCCGTTCTTCATGCAGATGGTCGCCGGGCTGGAGCAGACGCTCTCCGAGCACGGGGTGTCGCTCCAGCTCGCGCTGGTGTCCGACACCGCGACGGAACTGGCGACCTACCAGCGGTGGTGGGCCGAGCGGCGCGTGGACGGCGTGGTGGTGACCGATCTGCGGGCCGCGGACCCGCGCCCGCGGCTGCTGCGCGAGCTGGGCACTCCCACGGTGTTCTTCGGCACCGCGGAGACGATGCCCGGCAGCTCGGTGCTGCTGGTCAACGAGAACGACGTCGCGCGAACGGCTCTCGCGCACCTGGCCGGACTCGGCCATCGGCGCATCGGCCACGTGCAGGGGCCGCGCAGCCTGCAGCACACCGTGCGCCGCGAGGAAGCGCTGCGCGCCGCCGCGCGGGAGTACGACGGCGTCGTGCTCAGCCGGGCATCCGGCGACTACACCGAGGAAAGCGGGATGCGGGCCACCCGGCGGCTGCTCGCCGCCCGCGACCGGCCGACCGCGATCGTCTACGACAACGACGTGATGGCGGTGGCCGCGGTGGCGGGCGCGGACGAACTCGGCGTCGCGGTGCCCGCTGAGCTCTCGGTGCTGGCGTGGGACGACTCGATGCTGTGCCGCGTGGTGCGCCCGGCGGTGACCGCGTTCGCGCACGGAGTGGCCAAGGACGCCGCGACCGCCGCGCGGATGCTGCTGGAACTGGTGGAAACGGGTGCGGTCGAGGAGCGCGAGCTGTCGTCCCGGCGGCTCGTGCCGCGGGCCAGCACAGCTGCGCCCGGAAGTTAACGACACGGTAACGGCGGTTTTCGACTCTTCTGATTAACCGGTTAAGTCCCTAGCTTGATCGGCGGGTCCAACGACGGGCCCGACAAGCACGAGGAGTCGTTTCGTGGACAAACGCTCGCTCGCGGCGGTGTCGTTGATCGCGACGCTGATCACCGCCATGCTCACCGGCTGCGCACCACCGGCCGAGAACTCCCACCGCATCACCTACTGGGCCAGCAACCAGGGCAAGAGCTCCGAACAGGACCTGCGCATCCTCGGCGCGGAACTGGCCAAGTTCACCGAGCGCACCGGGATCGAGGTCGACGTCGAGGTCATCGGCTGGTCCGACCTGCTCAACCGGATCCTCGGCGCGGCGACCTCCGGAGTGGCCCCGGACGTGGTGAACCTCGGCAACACCTGGGCCGCCTCGCTGCAGGCGACCGGCGCGTTCGTGCCCTTCGACGATCCGCTGATGGACCGCTTCGGCGGCCGGGACCGCTTCCTGGACAGCAGCATGAGCTCCACCGGCATGCCCGGCCGGGCGCCGTCGTCGCTGCCGCTGTACGGGTTGTCCTACGGCCTGTTCTACGACAAGGCGCGCTTCGCCGAAGCCGGCATCGACCCGCCGCGCGACTGGCAGGAGTTCCTCGTCGCCGCCAAGCGGCTGACCGATCCGGCGCGCGACCGCTGGGGCCTGACCATCGCAGGCGCCAGCTACACCGAGAACGCGCACTTCGCGTTCATGTTCGGCCGCCAGCAGGGCACCCACCTGATCGATGAGCGCGGCAACGCCACCTTCACCTCACCGGAAGCGGTCGCCGCGGTGCAGCAGTACGTCGACCTGATGGGCGCCGAAGGAGTGGTGAGCCCGGACGATGCCGAGGAGGGCAACGCATCGGGCGCCGCGTCGAACTTCACCAACGGCAGGGCCGCGATGCTCATCGCGCAGAACAGCGTCATCCCGACGCTGCAGGAGAACGGCATGCCCGATGAGGCTTACGGCGTCGTGCCGCTGCCGGTGCCGGATCCGCTGCCGCCGGGCGGGCGCGCGGTGCGCAGCCACGTCGCCGGGTCGAACGTCGCGGTCTTCGCCGACAGCCCGCGCCGCGAGCAGGCCCTGGCGCTGGTGGAGTTCCTGACCAGCGCCGAGGAGCAGGCGATCCTCAACGACCAGTACGGCACGCTGCCGGTCGTCGAGGACGCCTACGGCCATCCCGCGTTCCACACGCCGAAGAACCAGGTCTTCCGCGAAGTGCTGGCCACCGGCTCGGAAACGGTGCCGATGATCCCCAACGAGGCGCACTTCGAGACGACCGTCGGAGCCGCGATGCGCGACCTGTTCGCCGAGATCGCCACCGGTCGGCAGGTCGGTGCGGCGGAGGTGCGCGAAGCGCTGTCCGACGCCGAGCAGAAGATGCGGGGGAGCGGCGGATGACGACTCCTGCCGAACGTCGCAAGTGGACGCCCAGCAGGCGGGCGCTGCCTTACCTGCTGCTGGCACCCGCGCTGGCCTTCGAACTGCTGGTGCACCTGGTGCCGATGCTGGGCGGGCTGTGGATGAGCGTGCTGGAGCTGACCCAGTTCCACGTGCGCAACTGGATCCGGGCCCCGTTCGCGGGGCTGGACAACTACCGGTTCGCGATCGACTTCAACGGGGCGGTCGGGGCCGAGCTGCTGCACTCGTTCCTGATCACCTGCGCCTTCGCGGTGCTGACGGTCGCGATCTCCTGGGCGCTGGGCATGTTCGCCGCCACGCTGCTCCAGCGGTCCTTCCCCGGCCGCGCGGTGCTGCGCGCGCTGTTCCTGGTGCCCTACGCGCTGCCGGTCTACACCGCGGTGCTGATCTGGAAGTTCATGCTGGACCGCAGCGACGGCATGGTGAACACCGTGCTCGCCGACCTCGGCCTCGGTGGCGGCACGTTCTGGCTGCTGGGCGACAACGCGTTCCTCAGCCTGGTGATCACCGCGGTGTGGCGGCTGTGGCCGTTCGCGTTCCTGGCGCTGATGGCCGGCATGCAGTCCATCCCGTCCGACGTGCACGAATCGGCCACAGTGGATGGTGCGGGACCGTGGCAGCAGTTCCGCTCGATCACGGTGCCGATGCTGCGCCCGGTCAACCAGGTCCTCGTGCTCGTGCTCTTCCTGTGGACGTTCAACGACTTCAACGTGGCCTACCTGCTGTTCGACAAGTCGGTGCCGGGCGCGGCGAACCTGCTGTCCATCCACATCTACAGCAGCTCGTTCCTCACCTGGAACTTCGGCCTGGGCTCGGCGATGTCCGCGCTGCTGCTGCTGTTCCTGCTGGTGGTCACCGCCGGGTACCTGGCGTTCACGTCGCGGAGGATGAAGGATGTCTGAGCCTCGCTGGTTCCGCGTCCTGCGGGTGGTGGGGCTGACCGGCCTCGCGCTGTTCGTGCTCGTCCCGCTCTACGTCATGGTCACCTCGGCGGTCAAACCGCTGTCCCGGGTGCAGGACCGGTTCGAATGGCTGCCCGGCGAGATCACCTTCCAGCCGTTCGTGGACATGTGGTCCACCGTCCCGCTGGCCACCTACTTCCGCAACAGCGTCGTGGTGGCCGCGGGCGCGGCGGTGCTGTCGGTGGCGATCGCGGTGCTCGCCGCCTACGCGATCAGCCGGTACCGGTTCCGCGGGCGGGACACCTTCCGCATCGTCGTGCTCTCCACCCAGATGTTCCCCGGCATCCTGTTCCTGCTGCCGCTGTACCTGATCTACGCCACGATCGGGCAGGTGACCGGCATCGCGCTGCACGGCAGCCAGGTGGGTCTGATCATCACCTACCTGACGTTCTCGCTGCCGTTCTCCACCTGGATGCTGGTCGGTTACTTCGACTCCATCCCGCGCGATCTCGACGAGGCGGCGCTGATCGACGGCGCGGGCCCGGTGGGCGCGCTGGTGCGGGTCGTGCTGCCCGCCGCGCGGCCGGGCATCGCGGCGGTGGGCATCTACTCGTTCATGACCGCCTGGGGCGAGACGCTGTTCGCCTCGATCATGACCGACTCGGGATCGCGCACCCTGGCCGTCGGGCTGCGGGAGTACTCCACGCAGTCCTCGGTGTACTGGAACGAGGTGATGGCCGCCTCGCTGGTGGTCAGCATCCCGGTGGTCGTCGGTTTCCTGTTCCTGCAGCGCTACCTCGCGCAGGGGCTCACCGCAGGTGCGGTCAAGTGACTTCCGCAGAGGTTGTTTCAGTATGCGGCGAAGCCGCATGCGGTGTGGGTCTCAGCTTGCACCGCCGCGGGTTCTCAGACGTCTTCTCGCGAGGACAGCCCCAGCGTGTCGTATTGGCACATACATGAGTCGGGGATCCCGGAGTGAGAAGGCGTCTGAGGTTCCGCTACCCGCACCGCTGCGCGAGCCATTCTGAAATCGTTCTTTGGAAAGGGGATTCGATGCGACGCAACTCGGCCAAGCTGGTGATCGACGGCACACCTCAGGTGTGGCTCGGGGCGAACTTCTGGTCCCGCACCGGCGGTCCGCTGATGTGGCGCGACTACTCGCCGGAGGTGGTGCGCGAGGAGCTGCGGGTGCTGTTCGACCACGGCCTGCGGCAGACCCGCTCGTTCTTCTACTGGCCGGACTTCATGCCCGCGCCCGACCGCATCGACGAGGAGAAGACCGGGCACTTCGCCGACTTCCTCGACGCGCACCGCGAGATCGGGATGACCTCCATCCCGACCTTCATCGTCGGCCACATGTCCGGTGACAACTGGGACCCGGCCTGGCGCGGCGGCCGGGACCTCTACGCCGACGTGTGGCTGGTGTCCCGGCAGGCGTGGTTCGTCCAGCGGATGACCGAGCGCTTCGCCGCGCACCCGGCCGTGGCCGGGTGGCTGATCAGCAACGAGATGCCGATCTACGGCCGGCTGCGGCACGAGCCGAAAGCGCCGGCCGAGCAGGTCAACGCCTGGGCGCAGCTCATGGTGCAGGCGGTGCGCGCCGGCGGCGGGCACCAGCCGGTGTCGCTGGGCGACGGCGCCTGGGGGATCGAGGTGACCGGCACCGACAACGGGTTCTCGGTGCGCGACACCGGAGAGCTGGTCGACTTCGTCGGGCCGCACGTGTACCGGATCGACAGCGACCCGGTGCGCCAGCACCTCAACGCGGCGTTCATCTGCGAGCTGTCCGCGGTGGCCGGGAAACCGGTGGTGCTGGAGGAGTTCGGGCTCTCCAGCGACCAGGTCTCCGCGGCCAACGCCGGGCACTACTACCGGCAGACCCTGCACAACTCGCTGCTGGCCGGGGCCACCGGGTGGATCGCCTGGAACAACACCGACTACGACGACCTCGTCGAGCAGGGCCCGTACTCGCACCACCCGTTCGAGATGCACTTCGGGATCACCGACCGCGCCGGGAACCCGAAGCCGCCGCTGCACGAGCTCGCCGAGTTCGCCCGCGTCCTGTCCGAAGTGGACTTCGCCGGGTGCGAGCGGCCCGACGCGCAGGCCGCGCTGGTGGTCACCGAGTACCTGGAGCGCGGCTACCCGTTCAGCCAGGACGACGACCGCCCGCTGATCTTCACCTCGCTGCAGCAGGCGCACGTGGCGGCGCGCGAGGCCGACCTGCCGGTCGGCTTCACCCGGGAACGCGACGGGATCGACCCCGACTGCTCGCTCTACCTGCTGCCCTGCGTGAAGCAGATCCAGGGCCCCACCTGGCAGCGGCTGCGGGACCGCGTCGCCGACGGCGCGCTGCTGTACCTGTCCTACACGGCGGGCGAGGTGGGCCACCACCGGCAGCCGTGGATCCCGTACTTCGACGAGACCTTCGGCGTCGAGAAGCAGCTCACCTACGGCGTGGTGGACGAAGTGACCGACGAGGTGGTGGAGATGACCTTCGCCGAGGACTTCGGCGACATCACCGCCGGCGAGGTGCTGCGCTTCCGGGTCGGCGGCAACGAGCACAGCCGCGCCTACCTGCCGGTGCGGCCGCGCGGCGCCAAGGTGGTGGCCACCGACGCGCACGGACGCCCGGCCCTGCTCCGGCACCCGACGGGCAGCGGCGAAGCGGTGCTGTGCACCTACCCGGTCGAGCACTTCGCGGCCCGGAACTCGCGCGTCAACCCGGAGGACACCCACCGGCTCTACTCGGCGCTGGCCGGCATCGCCGGGATCGGCAGGACGATCGCGGTCGACGATCCGCGGGTGTTCGCCGACGCGCTGGTGCACCGGGACGGACGTGTCTTCGCCTGGCTGGTCAGCCAGCACGACCACGAAGTCCCGGTCGTTCCCACCGCACCGGGACGTTCGGTCCACGACCTCGACACCGGGGAGGAGCTCACCGAGGTGGTGCTGCCCGCCTACGGCGTGCGCGTGGTCGAGCTGAAGACGCGCTGAGCGGGGTTGGGGCATGCTGGTCGGGTCTTGATCGCCGACCCGCCGGAGGAATCCCATGCCCACGACCCCGGTCGAACTCACCGCGCGCAGCAGCGCCCTCGGCGGTTCGCGCAAACTGACCGGTCACCTCGCGCAGCCCGCGGGTTCTGGGCCGTGGCCCGGCGTCGTGGTCGTCCACGAGGCGTTCGGGGTGGACGAGGTCATGCTGCGCCAGACCGAGCGCATGGCCGAGGCGGGTTACCTGGCGCTGCTGCCCGACCTGTACACCGACGGAGGTGCGCGGCGCTGCCTGGTGCCGACCATGCGCGCCGCGCTCTCCGGTCGCGGACGCGCCTACGCCGACCTGGACGCCGCGCGGGAAGCCCTGGTGGAGCGGCCCGACTGCACCGGAAAGGTCGGCCTCATCGGGTTCTGCATGGGCGGCGCCTTCGCGCTGGTCGCCGCCGGGCTCGGCAAGTTCGACGTCGCCTCGGCCAACTACGGGCAGCTGCCGAAGGACATCGACCGCGCGCTGGCCGACGCCTGCCCGGTGGTGGGCAGCTACGGCGGCCGGGACGGGATGCTGAAGGGCGCCGCGTCGAAGCTGGACGCGGCGCTGGAGCGGGCCGGTGTGCCGCGCGACGTCAAGGAGTACCCGGACGCCGGGCACTCGTTCCTCAACGACGCCGAGAGCGGGCCCCGGGTGATGCGGCCGCTGCTGCGGATCACCGGCGCCGGACCGCACCCGGAATCCGCCGCCGACGCCTGGCGGCGCATCGAGGCGTTCTTCGCCGAGCACCTGAGCGCTTGACGGGCGGGTTTCGGCGAGGTTAATGTCTCGCCTCAACGACAGGCATAGACGAAGAGCCACTGTCAGCGGACTTCGTCGTGCCTTCGTCTCGTCGGATCGCTGCCAGCGGCCTTCTCTTCCGAGAGGTGGCGATCCATGGCCTCACCTTCGAACCCGGCAGCGGAGACGATCTCCGGCGTCCCGCACGTGGTGGCGTTGATCAACAAGCTGGAGCGGCTGCCCGGCAAGGCGAACCTGCTGTGGTACCTGATCCTGGGCGGGCTTTTCCTCGACGCGTACTCCAACGCCGCGCTGGGCGCCGGGCTCTCGCCGATGGTCTCCGAGCTCGGCCTCACCGCGACCCAGGTCGGGCTGCTCACCGCGACCGCACCGGCCATCGCGATCGTGTTCAACCCGATCGGCGGCTGGCTGGCCGCCCGCATCGGCCGGGTCAAACCGCTGCTGCTGGCCAAGGTCGTCGCCGTGGCGGGCGCCCTGCTGACCGCCTACGCGGGCACCTTCGAAACCGTGTGGTGCGGCCGCGCGCTGGTGGGCATCGCCTACGGCATCGACTTCGCGGTCGCGATGGCGATGCTCGCCGAGTACACGCCCACCAAGCTCAAGGGACGCCTGAACCTCTGGCAGTGCGTCTGGTACATCGCCACCACCACGAACCTGGCGCTGACGCTGGTGTTCTTCAAGTTCGGCATCGGCACCGAGATCTGGCGCTACTCGGTCGGCTCCGCCGCGGTGTTCGCCGGCGTGCTGCTGATCCTGCAGCTGCTGTTCCTGGTGGAGAGCCCGGCCTGGCTGGCCTCGCAGGGCAGGCTCGCCGACGCCGCCAAGTGCCTGCACCGCATCTACGGCTTCAACGTCGTCGCCGGTGAGCGCACCGAGACGCGGACCGAGCAGCCCGCCATCGGGTTCCGGCACACCGGCGTGCTGTTCCGCAAGCCCTACCTGGCGCGGACGATGCTGTCCACGATGATCTCGCTGACCCAGTCGATGCAGTACTTCGCCATCGGCTGGTACCTACCGGTGATCAGCCTGGCGATCTTCGGCGACCAGTTCGAGACCGCCACCATCGGCTCGATGGTGTTCAACGCGGCGGGCATCATCGGCGGCGCGGTCTCGGCCTACATCGGCCGCCGGATGGGCCTGCGGCTGAGCTCCGCGGTCGGCTACGCGATGGCCTTCGTGCTGCTGCTGACGCTCGGACTGGGCTTCGGGAACCTGCCGACGCTGCTGTCCTTCGCGGTGCCGTTCCTGTTCATCTTCTTCCACTCCGCGGGGCCCGGCGCCAACGGCAAGTCCATCGCCGCGCTGTCCTACCGCAGCGACATCCGCACCCTGGGCACCGGGATCACCGGCATGCTGGGCAGCTTCGGCAGCGTGATCGGCCTGTACATCTTCCCGCTGATCAAGGAGTCGATGGGCCTCGGAGCGACGATCGCGCTGCTGTCCGCCGTGCCGCTGCTGGGCCTGATCACCTGCCTGATCATCAAGTGGGACCCGACCCGCAGCAGCATCGACCCGGACGAAGAGGTCATCGACCTCAAGCCGCGCGCGCTCGCGGGAAGACCGGTCTGACGAACTCGTTTTGCGTGGCGGTGCGGGTGGCGGAACCTCAGCGTCCGCCTGGCTCCGGGATCCCGTTCTCATGTATGCCCAATACACGGCGAACGGGCTGTCCTCGCCAGGCGAACGCTGAGAACCCGCGGCGGTGCAAGCGCCGCAGATGGGCCAAGCGGCTACGCCGCTTCAAGACAAACATCAGCTTCAAGGACAGGCACTGAGGGAGGCACGGCACGTGAGCGGAACGCAACGGGGCGTCCTGTCCATCGACGAAGGCTCCACCGGCACCCGGGCGGCGGTGGTCACCGCCGACGGGGCCAGCGGCCCGTCCTTCTACCAGCCGATCGCGGTGCTGCACCCCGATCCGCTGCGCGTCGAGCAGGACGCCGACGAGCTGTGGCGGCGCACGCTGGACGTGGCGCGGCAGGCGGTGCGGTGGGCCGGTGACAACGCGGTCGAGATCACCGGCGTCGCCCTGTGCACCCAGCGCGCCACCGCGGTGCTGTGGGACCGCGAGACCGGGCGGCCGCTGGCCCCGGCCGTGGTGTGGCAGGACCGCCGCTACGCGGCCGAGCTCGCCGAGCTCGCGGCCGAGTGGGACCCGGTCCAGCTGGCCCGCACCGGCCGCCCGGTCGGCACCCGATCGCCGTTCTTCTGGGCGGCGCGGCAGATCGAGCAGAACCCGCAGGTGGCCGCCGCGGCGGCGGACGGGCGGCTGCTGTTCGGCCCGATCGACACCTGGCTGAGCTGGAACCTCAACGGCGGCACCCGGCACGGGGTCGCCACCTCCAACGCCGCGGCGCTCGGCGGCTACCTGCTGCGCGAACACCGCTGGGACGCCGAATGGCTCGCCGCCGTCGGCTGCCCGGCGGAGCTCGCCCCGGCACTGGTCGACGACGACGGCGACTTCGGCTGGACCGACCCGGACGTGCTGGGCGTCCGGGTGCCCATCGCGGCGGCGATGGGCGATCAGCACGCATCGCTGATCGCGCTGGGCGCGCTCGAACCGGGGCAGGGCATGTGCATGCACGGCACCGGCACCTTCGTCGGCGCGCTCACCGGCGACGAGCCCGCCGACGCGGCCACCGCCACGGCCGGGGTGCTCGCGCTGCCCGGCTGGCGCAGCGGCGGGCGCACCCGCTTCAGCCTGGAGGCCTACACCTCCACGACCGGCTCGGCCCTGCGCTGGCTGGTCGAGGACCTGCAGCTGTTCGACTCCGCCGAGCAGGTCGGCGAACTCGCCGGCCGGCACCCGCGCGAACGGGAGACCTGGTTCGTGCCCACCCTCGCCGGGCTCCGCACCCCCGTCGCGGAGCCCGGCGCGCGGGCCAGCCTGACCGGCCTGAGCCTGGCCACCACCCGGGCCGGGATCGCCCGCGCCGTCCTCGAAGGCATCGCGCACTCGGTGTGCGACACCGTCGACGGAGTGCGCTCGGCGATGCCCGCGGGGCACGAGCTGACCCGGCTGCGCGTCGGCGGCGGGCTCGCGGCCAGCGACGCCCTGCTGCAGAGCCAGGCCGACCTGGCCGGCGTCGCCATCGAACGGGCCGCGGACTCGGCCACCGCGAGCCTGCGCGGCGTCGCCTACCTGGCCGGGGTCCGCCTCGGCCTGTGGGACTCGCTCGACGAGGCCCTCCACGCACTCCCGGCCGGCCGGGCCTTCGAGCCCGCGATCGGCGAGGACGAACGGCAGGAGCTGCGCGCGCAATGGGGACGCGTGCTCCGGAAGTCACTGCCAGAAGAAGGAACAACATGCTGAAACTCCCCGGCAGGCGGCCGAACTCGGCCGCTGCCAAGGCAACCCCCGGTGCACCGGTGACCCTGGACCGGCGGCGGGCGCTGCGGCGGCTCGGCGAAACCGAGTTCGACGTCCTGGTGATCGGCGGCGGCATCACCGGTGCCTACACCGCGCTGGACGCGGTCTCCCGCGGCCTGTCCGTGGCGCTGGTGGAACGCGACGACTTCGCATCGGGAACCTCGTCGAAGTCCTCGAAGATGGTGCACGGCGGCCTGCGCTACATCGAGCAGGGCAACGTCAACCTGGTCCGGCACTCGCTGCTGGAGCGCCACCGGTTCCGCCGCAACGCGCCGCACCTGGTGCAGCGGCTGCCGTTCCTGTTCCCGATCCTGGAGCAGGAAGGCGTTTTCGACGCCCGCATCGCCAAGGCCTTCGAAGGCCTGCTGTGGACCTACGACCTGGTGGGCGGCTGGCGCATCGGACGGCTGCACCAGCGCCTGACACCCAACGAGGTGCTCTCGCACGCGCCAACGCTGCGCGCCGAGCACCTCAAGGGCGGGTTCATGTACTACGACAGCCGCACCGACGACGCCCGGCTGACCCTCACCGTCGTGCGCACCGCCGCGCACCTCGGCGCGATCGTCGCCAACGGCGCGAAGGTCGAGCGGCTGGTCAAGAGCGGCGGCCGGGTGCGCGGCGCCGAAGTGCACGCCGACGGCGAGCGCATCGACGTGCGCGCCCGCGTCGTGGTGAACGCGACCGGCGTGTGGACCGACGGCATCGACGCGATGGCCGACGCCGCGCACCGCCCGCAGGTCCGTCCCGCCAAGGGCGTGCACATCGTGGTGCCGTGGTCGAAGATCCGCAACGACTGCACCGTCACCGTGCCGATCCCCGGCCGCGCCCGCCGCGCCACCTGCACCCGCTGGGGCGACGTGGTCGTGCTCGGCACCACCGACACCGACTACACCGGCTCCGTCGACGACGTGCACTGCACCCGCGAGGAGATGCAGTTCCTGCTCGACGGCGCCAACGTCGCCTTCGACACCGACCTCGGCCCCGACGACGTGCTCGGCAGCTACGGCGGCCTGCGTCCGCTGGTCGGCGGCAAGGAGGGCGCCACCCTCGACATGCGCCGCGACCACCACATCGAGGTCGGCACCGGCGGCATGGTCACCGTCACCGGCGGCAAGCTCACCACCAGCAGGCACATGGGTGAACTGGTGGTGGACAAGGTCACCGGGCTGCTCGGCCGCAAGACCCGCAGCCGCACCGCCAAGCTCCCGCTGCTGGGCGGCGCGGGCTACGACGCCGAAGCCGTCGGCGCCTCCGGCGGCATCGCCGCCCACCTCGGCGGCCGCTACGGCACCGAAGCCCGTTTCGTCAGCGCGCTCATCGAGGAGAACCCCGAGCTCGGCGAACCGCTGCTGCCCGGACAACCGCACCTGAAGGCCGAAGTCGTCTACGCGGCCCGCTGCGAGATGGCCCGCTCGGTCGACGACGTGCTCTCCCGCCGCACCCGCCTGCGCCTGTTCGCCCGCGACGCCTCCGCCGAAGCCGCCCCCGTCGTCGGCGAACTGCTCGGCGCCGAACTGGGGCTCGACGAAGCCGAGATCGCCGAGCAGGTGCGCAGCTACCAGACCGAAATCGCCCGCGAGAAGTCGATCCTGTTGGGAGACCAGGCATGATCAGCCGTCAGACCATCACCCACCCCTTCAACCGCGGCAACTACGTCGTCGGCGCCCCGACCCCGCCCCGCTACGCGGCGCGCACCGAGATCGGCCAGGGCCCGGCCTCGCTGCAGACCAAGGCGGTGGAGGTCCCGGCCGACGTCATCGCCGAACTGCGCGCCACCGCCGACGCCGTGCACACCGATCACGACGAGGTCGTGCTGCGCACCCGCGACTGGTGGGCGGGTTCGATGATCGGCGAGACCGCCGACCGCCCGGCCACCCCGGACGCGGTGATCGTCGAGGTCAGCACCGTCGAGCAGATCCAGGCGGTGGCCAAGCTCTGCCACGACAACACCATCCCGCTGACCGTCTCGGCCGGTCGCAGCAACGTCACCGGCGCCGCGCTGCCGGTCTTCGGCGGCGTCGTGCTCGACGTGTGCGGGCTGACCGGCATCACCTCCTTCGACGCCGAATCGCAGATCGTCGAAGTGCGGGCCGGCATGTTCGGCGACCTCTTCGAGCAGGAGCTGCAGGAGACCCACGGCGCCACCACCGGGCACTGGCCCTCGGCGTTCGCCATCTCCACCGTCGGCGGCTGGGTCGCCTGCCGCGGCGCCGGGCAGCTGTCCACCCGCTACGGCAAGATCGAGGACATGGTCGTCGGGGTGGACGTGGTCCTCGCCGACGGCACGCTGACCACCTTCGGCGACTACCCGCGCGCGGCCACCGGCCCGGACCTGCGGCAGCTGTTCGTCGGCTCGGAAGGCACCCTCGGCATCATCACCTCGGTCCGGCTGCGCACCCACCCGCTGCCCGAGCACGCCAAGGCCATCGCCTACGGCTTCGCGACCTTCGCCGACGGCCTGGAGGCCTGCAGGCAGATCATGCAGCGCGGCGGCACGCCGGCCGTCCTGCGGCTCTACGACCAGCTGGAGAGCGGCACCCACTTCGGCCACCCGGACACCAACCTGCTGCTGATCGCCGACGAGGGCGACCCACTGGTGGTGGAGGCGAGCATGGCGGTCAGCGCCGAGGTGTGCGCGGCCACCGGCACCGAACTCGACGGCCAGGCGATCTTCGAGCGCTGGCTCGACGAACGGATGCTGGTCGGCAAGTCCGCCGACGGCTTCACCCCCGGTCCCGGCTTCGTCGCCGACACCCTGGAGATGGCCGGGCCGTGGGCGAAGCTGCCCGCCATCTACGACGACGTGTGCGCCGCGATCAACAGCGTCCCGGGCACCCTGGCCGCCTCCGCGCACCAGTCGCACGCCTACACCGACGGGGCCTGCCTGTACTTCTCGCTGCGCGGCGACGTCGAACCCGAGCGGCGGCGCGAGTGGTACCGGGCGGCGTGGGACGCGGCCAACCAGGCGCTGATCCGCCACGGAGCGGCGCTGAGCCACCACCACGGGTCCGGCCTGCTGCGCGGCCCGTACCTGGCCGACTCGCTGGGCAGCGGCTTCGGGGTGTTCGAAGCGATCAAGAACGCGCTGGACCCGCGCGGCGTGCTCAACCCCGGCAAACTCGGCCTGCCGAGCCCGTTCGGGACCGGCCCGCTGGACTGATGAACTGGTCATACATCAGGAGGGGCACCCGCAGTCCAGGGAAGCACTCAGGTTCCGCTAAGCGACCACGTGCGGAATCCGACCACCGACAAGTTTGCGCGAACCGACGAGGTAGAAGTTCCTGTCATGAGCGAACGTGCCACACCCCGGCCCCGGCCGGTCAAGCCGCAGCTGGCCGCGGCGTTCCAGGACGTCCCGGTCTGCGCGTCCGTGGTGGGCCCGGCGCGGGTCAAGGACTTCGCCTCGGCGGCATCGCAGGTCTGCGTCCTGGCGTCGATCCCGGTCGGCGAGCTGACGAACGCGGTGCGCGTCCTGGTGCACCTCGGCAAGACCGTGTTCGTCAACATCGACGCGTGCCCCGGCCTGGCCCAGGACCGGGGTGCGATCGACTTCCTCACCGGGATCGGCGCGCAGGGCGTGGTCAGCACCCGGGCCGCGCTCATCGACCGGGCCCGCGCGCTGGACATGCTGACCATGCAGAAGGTGTTCGTCACCGACCGGTCCAACCTCAACCGGAGCATGGAAGGCGTTGGCCGCAGCAGCCCGGACCTCGTCGAGGTGATGCCCGCGCCGATCATCCCGTGGATGCCGGAGGAGGCGCGCCGGGTGCTCTCGCCGTTCGTGGCGGCGGGCTTCGTGATGGACGCCGCCGGTGTCGCGCACTCCCTGGCGATGGGCGCGGTGGCGGCGGCGACCTCCGACCCCGCGCTCTGGTCCCTCTCCCGGGACCAGCTGCGCGGCTGAAACAGCTTTGAGATCAGGAGAACCATGAGTTTCGTCGTAGTCGCCCGCTACGTCGTCCAGCCGGGCGAGCGGGACCGAGTGCTGGAGCTGCTCACGCCGATGGTGGCGGCCTCGCTGGCCGAACCCGGCTGCCGCCGCTACGGCGTGCACACCGGGGTCGAGGACGACGTGGTGGTGCTCGTCGAGGAGTACGACGGCGAAGCCGACTTCGCCCGGCACTGCGAGACCGAGCACTTCCAGCGGATCGTGCTCGGTCAGGTGGTGCCGCTGCTCGCCGACCGGCAGGTCACCCGCTGCACCCCGTTCCAGCCCGGGGCGGAGGCGTGATGCGAGTCCGCGCCGCCGTCCTGCGGGAATCCGGTGGGCCCGAGCCCTACGCGCAGTCGCGCCCCATCGAGGTCACCACCCTGCACCTCGACCCGCCCGGCCCGGGCGAGCTGCTGGTGCGGGTCCGCGCTGCCGGGCTGTGCCACTCGGACCTGTCGGTGATCAACGGAACGCGTCCGCGCCCGCTGCCGATGGCCCTCGGCCACGAGGCCGCCGGTGAGGTCGTGGAAGCGGGGCAGGGGACGGGTTTCGCGCCCGGCGACCACGTGGTGCTCGCCTTCGTGCCGTCCTGCGGCGACTGCGAGCGGTGCGTGGCCGGACGCCCGGCCCTGTGCGGACCGGGTGCGGCGGCCAACGGCGAGGGCACCCTGCTCGGCGGCGGCATGCGGTTCCGCGCCGACGACGGGACCCGCCCCTACCACCACCTCGGCGTTTCCGCGTTCGCCGAGCACATCGTGGTCTCGGCGCGCTCGGCGGTGAAGATCGACCCCGACATCCCCTTCGAGATCGCCGCGCTGTTCGGCTGCGCGGTCCTCACCGGTGCCGGTGCCGCCCGCTACTCCGCGCAGGTGCAGCCGGGCGAGAGCGTCGCGGTGTTCGGGCTCGGCGGTGTCGGGCTCGCCGCGCTGCTCATGGCGAAGGCGGCCGGGGCGTCCACTGTGGTCGCGGTCGACGTCGTGCCGAACAAGCTGGAACTGGCCACCGGGCTGGGTGCGACGCACGCCGTGGCGGGTGGATCCGGTGCCGTGGCGCAGATCCGCGAGATCACCGGCGGGGGAGCGGAGAAGGTCATCGACACCACCGGCGTCGCCCCGGTGCTGCGCCAGGCCTACGACGCGACCCGCAGCGGCGGCACGACCGTCACCGTCGGCCTGCCCGATCCCGAGGCCCAGCTCACGCTGCCCGCGCTGAGCCTGGTCGCCGAGGAGCGCACGCTGCGCGGCAGCTACCTGGGTTCGTGCGTGCCCCGCCGCGACGTGCCCCGGTTCATCGAGCTGTACCGATCTGGTGCGCTCCCGGTGGACCGGCTGCTGTCGCACCGCATCGAACTGGACGAGATCAACGAGGGTTTCGACCGCTTGCACGAGGGAAGCGCCGTTCGTCAGGTCGTGGTCCTCTAGGCAGTCGGTGTCTGATGGGTTGGTGACGTCCCGGATCGGACACCGTGAGGTCTCGGACGTTCGCGGGGCGGGCTGACGCGAAATTCACCTGGCCGGTGAGGGTGGCCGACGGACTGAGGAGATCATCGAGGGATCGTGTCGAGGAGGCGGCCCCACTCGGGATATGCCACGACCTTCTCCCGGTGCATCGCCACGATCTTCTCCTTCAGCTCGGGGTCCATGTCGTCCGACAACTGGAGCGCGGACAGTCGGGCCAGGTGCGGCAGGATCTCGAGGTCGCCGTCGAGGTGCACCGGGTCGTACAGGTAGCGCCGTAGCGCCACCAGATCCCGCACGCCTGCGCAGTAGGCGTGGGTGTAACCGTCGGCGGAATCGCCGAGGTCCTGGCCGACTGCTGAGAACGACACCGATTCGAGGTTCGCGGTACGCCGCATCGCCGCCAGGACGGTGGCCCTTTCGGCCTGGGTCGTTTCGGCTCTGAGGGCGAAGCGCAGCATGAGGATGATCACGGGTCCGTACCTTCTCCTTGCCGGTTGTCGGGAGGTGTTCACCACCGTAGGAACCGAACACCGAGACGGCCAATGCGTCATGGTCTTGAATGGATAAGCGAACGTCTCTGCCATGAGACGGCCAGGAGACTCGACGACGGGGTTGGCGAGATGGATGTGCTGAGCGATGTCATCACCGTGATGCGCACCGGTGATCCGAGGTCAGCGCGCGTGAGGCGGGTCTCCCCGTGGCGACAGAGCCTGCAGCCGACGCCGGGGACGGCAGCGTTCGAGGTCGTTCTGGCAGGGACGTACTGGCTGATCCCCGCGGAGGGCGACCCGGTGGCGCTCGGTACGGGGGACGTGCTGTTCCTCCCGCACGGGGGTCACTACGAGCTGGCTGACTCCACGCAGGAGGGCGCCGACGGGACAGGAACCGGTCCACTGACCACTGTGGTGCTGTGCGGTGCCTACGAACTCGACGCAGACCGCGGCCATCCGCTGCTGGACGAGCTGCCCGACGTGGTGCATCTGCCCGCCCGGCTCGGGCGCCACCCACGACTGCGGGCGGTGGTGGACCTGCTCGGCGCGGAACTGGAGAGTCCCGGGCCCGGCAGCAACGCCGTCGTGTCCGCGCTGCTGGAGACGTTGCTGCTCTACGTCCTGCGGGCCTGGCTGGAGGACCAGCCGGTGTGCGCGGGGCCCACCGGCTGGGCAGCGGCGCTGGCCGACCCGGTGATCCGCACAGCGCTGGACGTGATCCACCACGATCCGGCGCGGCCGTGGACCGTCCAGGAGCTGGCGACATGCAGCGGGGCCTCACGCGCCGCGTTCGCCCGACGTTTCACCGCGCTCGTCGGCCGCCCGCCGTTGACCTATCTGACCTGGTGGCGGCTGACGACCGCGGCGCGCTTGCTGCGCGACTCCGACGCACCGCTGAGCGTGGTTGCCGCACGGGTCGGATACAGCTCGGAGTACGCATTCGCCAACGCGTTCCGCCGCGAGTTCACCATCGCACCAGGCCGCTACCGCCACGGGAAACGCCTGCCGCGCCAGACGTAGGCCGTGCCCGGCAGATCTTGCCCCTACACCGACCAGCCACAATGCACCCGCAGACCGCGGAGGTCGGGCAGGGCCGGACGACAGCAAGCCTGCGGCGGCCAGCGAGACTCATCGGAAAGACCCTAGGCGGAGGCGAGCGTGTTGATCGGCATCACCGACATCGAGGCAACGGCGGAGCGCATCGCCGAACACGTCCTGCGCACACCGACGGTGCCCAGTCCCGGGCTGGCCGAACTCCTCGGTGTCCCGGTGACGGCGAAGCTGGAGCTGCTCCAGCGCACCGGCTCCTTCAAGGTCCGCGGGGCCGCGGCGAAGCTGCTGTCGCTCGGCGAAGCCGAACGCGAAGCCGGGGTGGTCGCCGTCAGCGGCGGCAACCACGGCATCGCGCTGGCGGTCATGGCCGGGGCGCTCGGCATCAAGGCGACGGTGGTGATGCCGCGCTCCGCGCCCGGCCGCGCCGTCTCGGTCGCCGAATCGGCCGGTGCCGAGGTCCGGCTCACCGACGACATGGCCGGGGCGTTCAAGCTGATGACCGACCTGCAGGCCGGCGGGCTGACGTTGGTCCACCCGTTCGACGACCCGGTCGTCATCGCCGGTCAGGGCACCGTCGGCCTGGAGTTCGCCGAAGACGCCGGGCCCGTCACCGACGTGCTGGTCAGCATCGGCGGCGGCGGGCTGATCTCCGGTGTCGCCACCGCGCTGCGCGCCCGCCGTCCCGACGTGCGGATCTGGGGCGTGGAAACCGCCGGTGCGCACGCCATGTCGGCGGCGCTGGCCGCAGGCGGGCCGACCGAGATCGAGCTGTCGTCCATCGTGTCCACGCTCAGCGCCCCGCAGGTCTCGCCGCTCACCTACGAGCACGTGTCAGCACTGGTCGACGACGTGATCGTCGTCTCTGACGCCGAGGCGGTCCAGGGCGTGCTGGACTTCGCCGAGCGGGCCAAGCTCTGGACCGAGCCGGCCGAGGGCTGCCTGCTCCCCGCCGCCCGCCAGGTGCTGGAACGGGTCGGCGACGCCGAGCTCGGGCTGCTGGTCTGCGGCGGCAACGCCGCCATCGCCGACGTGACCGACTGGGCCCGGCGCTTCGGGCTGTGACCCCGCGGGGGAATACTCGGGCGCGATCGCCACTTGATTGCTGGCGCAATGATCGTGTGAGCCGAGGAGCGTCGATGTCGACCGAGAGCATCCCGCAGGGCACCGTTGCGGCGGGCTACGAGTCCGTTCGCGAGGAGTTCGCCGCCGTCGCCGCGGACCAGGGTGGCGACTACGCGGCCCAGCTGGTCGCCCACGTCGGCGGACGGCGCGTGGTGGATCTCTGGGTCGGGCCGGAGTTCACCGGCTCGTCGCTGACCGGCGTGTTCTCCTCGACGAAGGGCGCCGCTTACCTGGTCGTGGCCCTGCTCGTGCAGGACGGCGTGCTCGACCTGGACCAGCGGGTGAGCCACTACTGGCCGGAGTTCGGCGCCGAGGGCAAGCAGGGCATCACGCTGCGCGATCTGCTCGCGCACCGCGCCGGGGTGGTCGGCGTGGAAGGCGGGTTCTCGCTCGACGAGCTGGCGGATGACCTGGTGATCGCCGAGCGGCTCGCCGCGGCGCGCCCGTTCTGGCGTCCGGGCACCGCGTTCGGCTACCACGCGCTGGTGATCGGCGCGTTGACCGGCGAACTCGTCCGCCGCACCACCGGCCGGACCCTGCAGGAGGTGTTCGAGACCCGCGTCCGGGCGCCCTACGCCCTGGACTTCTACCTCGGGCTCCCGGAAGACCAGGAGGACCGGTTCCGGACCACGCTGCCGATGCTGCCGACTCCGACGCAGCTGGCCGAGCTGGAGGCCGGCGAGACTGCCCCGGACAGCGTGACCGGCATCGCCTACAACCAGCACCACCCGGATGCGCTCGACCTCGCCGACCTGCCCAACCAACGAGTGGTGCGGGCCAAGGGCCCGGCTTCGGTCGGCGGTGTCGCCTCCGCCCGCGGTCTCGCGGGCATGTACGCGGCGGCCATCAGTGAGGTCGACGGCCGCGCTCCGCTGCTCAAGCCGGACACTGCGGCGGCCTTCGCGCAGCTGCACTCGATCGGCTACGACGTCGTTGCCCGCACGCACAAGGCGTTCGGCCTCGGTTTCACGGTGTCAGCCGAGGTCTACCCGGTCCTGGGCCAGGGTGCGTTCGGGCACAGTGGTGCCGCCGGTTCCCAGGCCTTTGCCGATCCGCGCAGCGGGCTCGCCTACGGCTACACCCGCCGCCGCTTCGCTTTCCCCGGTGGCGCTGCCCCGGAGAACGACCGGCTGGTCCGCGCGGTGCACGCCGCAGTGGTCGCTCAGGACTCGGGCGCGTTGCGGTAGATCTCCTCGTAGCGGGAGGTCCGGGCGGCGCGCTGCTCCGCCTTGGCCTCCTCCCGCGTGGCCTTCCCCGCGCCGATCGGATAGCCGTGCTTGTACAGCCGGTACTCGGTGGTGTGCTCCATGTAGGACATCGAGTACCAGATGCCGAGGATGTACCCGCCGAGCACCGCCATGCCGCGGATCCACAGCGGACCGGGCAGCAGCAGGAACAGCAGGCCGGGGGAGAGCTGCACCAGCGTGCGGCTGACGTGCCGCAGCATCCAGGTCCGACAGGTGATGTCGTGCAGCACCCACTCGCGGTAGCGCTCGGGAAGCCGGCCGCCCAGCGCGTACCAGATCCACTGCAGCGGGTTGGGGCGCGCTGGCTTGGTGCCGGTCACAAGTGCTCCCCTTTCTGCTCGGCGGGCGGAACGCCGCCACACGTTCATTAGTACACTAATTATTAACGCATGTCAGAACGTTGTGGAAGGTGGCCCGGATGAAGCCGATCGACCTGGGTGAAGACCCGCTGGCTCTCGACCGCCAGGTGTGCTTCGCGCTGTCGGTGGCATCGCGCAACGTCATCGCCCTCTACCGGCCGCTGCTGGCGCCGATGGGCCTGACCCATCCCCAGTACCTGGTGATGCTCGCGCTGTGGGAGAGCTCACCGCGGTCGGTCAAGGAGCTCTGCGGGGCGCTGCACGCCGAGGCGGCGACGCTGTCCCCGCTGCTCAAGCGGCTGGAAGCGATCGGCTACGTGGTGCGCCCGCGCAGCCGCAGCGACGAGCGGCAGCTCGCGGTCGACCTGACCGACGCGGGGCGGGAGCTGCGCTCGGAAGCCGAGAAGATCCCGTACCGGGTGGTCGAGCTGCTGGGCATGGACCTGGCCGACCTGGAGCGGCTGAACGACGCCCTCGGGCAGGTCATCTCGGCCACCGGGAGAGCACTCGACGAGCTCGGTGCCGGCGCTACGACCAGCTGACCGGATCGGTCTCCCGGAGGCCGGACAGGCGGGCGACGTGTTGGTCGATCAGCTCGTCCAGCTCGGCCAGGCGTGCGCGCAGCGCCTCAGCGCGCTGACGGGACGCGCTCGGCAGCTGGGCTGCCAGGTGGCCGTACTCGGCTAGCACGCTGGGCAGGTCGCTGCCGACCTGCTGCCTGGGGATTTCGTCCATTCTCCGATGGTGCGGCCGGTGGCGGGATAAGTCGATTCGATCAATTCGCCGGACGGGCGGATATCCTCGGCCAGGTGCTGAACTCGCGGATTGAGGTGTTCTGATGACCGACGCGGCCGCCGTGGAGCGGGCCCGAGCGCTGCTCGCCGAGAACCCGGTGCTCGACGGGCACAACGACTTGCCGTGGGCGCTGCGCGAGAAGGTCGGCTACGACCTCGAGCGCTGCGACATCGCCCAGGACCAGTCGGCCCGGTTGCACACCGACCTGGCCAGGCTGCGGGCCGGCGGGGTCGGCGGCCAGTTCTGGTCGGTGTACGTCAAGGCCGAGTACCAGGGGGACAAGGCGGTCAGCGCCACCCTCGAGCAGATCGACTGCGTGCACAACCTGATCGCCCGCTACCCGGACGAGCTCCAGCTCGCGCGCACCGCGGACGAAGTGGAGGCGGCCAGGGCCGGTGGCCGGATCGCCTCGCTGCTGGGTGCGGAGGGCGGCCACTCGATCAACTGCTCGCTGGCGACCTTGCGCGCGCTGCACCAGCTGGGTGTCCGGTACATGACGCTCACCCACAACGACAACGTGCCGTGGGCGGACTCGGTGACCGACGAACCCGCCGCGAACGGCCTGACGGCCTTCGGCGTCGAGGTGGTGCGCGAGATGAACCGGATGGGCATGCTGGTGGACCTCTCGCACGTCGCGCCGAGCACGATGCGCGACGCGCTGCGGGCCAGCCGTGCGCCGGTGATCTTCTCGCACTCCTCGTCGCGGGAGGTCTGCGACCACCCGCGCAACATCCCCGACGACGTGCTGGCCGCGCTGGCAGCCAACGGCGGGGTGGCGATGGCGACCTTCGTGCCGAAGTTCGTCCTGCCCGCGGCGGTCGAGTGGACCAAGGCGGCCGAGGACGCCCTCCGCGAGCGCGGCTTCGATCCGCTGGCCACCTCGTCGGAGGCGAAGGCGGTGCTGCAGGCCTACGAGGAGGCCAACCCGAAGCCGGTCGCGACGGTGCCGACAGTGGCGGACCACCTGGACCACATGCGGGAGGTCGCGGGCGTCGACCACATCGGGATCGGTGGCGACTACGACGGCGTCGCTTTCACCCCGGAGGGCTTGGAGGACGTCGCGAGTTACCCGAACCTGATCGCGGAGCTGCTTGAGCGTGGCTGGTCGGAGGCTGACCTGGGCAAGCTGACCTGGCGCAACGCAGTGCGGGTTCTCCGGGACGCGGAGGCTGTGGCTCGGGACCTGCAGCGCACCGAAGGGCCGTCGATCGCGACGATCGAGCAGCTCGACGGCGCTGGGGCGTAGTTCAGCGCCGTCGAGCCTCTGCGTTCGCCTGGGTGCCGTTCGCATCATGCGTTTTGTTCGTGGGTTCCCTGACAAGTGGACTATCTGGTGTCAGGGAGCCCACGAATCTGGGGGTGCCTTTTGTTTCCGCTCTTGTGTTTTCAAGGTGCGTGCTACGGGTGTTGTTGTGTTGTGGTGGGGGTCATCCCCGTGGTTTGGGGGATTGTGGGGGCTGTGGTCCGGATGTCAAGCCCGGCCTGGCGGCCGCCCCTTCGGGGTTGGCAGGCTTGACATCCGGGCCACAGCCCCGTTTTGGCTTTATGTCACGGGGATGACCCGGTATGGAACGGACCCCATTTGTTGACGGCGGATCGCGGAGTGTGGGTGGCCGGGACCGTTACAGGTTGAGTCGTGGGTTGCTCCGTCAGCGGTAGGTGGTGCGTCGGGTTGCTGTGCCATGCGGGCCGACGGCTGGTCTGGGTGTGGCGGCGGGGCGTGGTGGTGCTGGCCGTTGCGGGCTGGGCGGTGGTGGGTTGGTTCGTCATCGGTGGGTTCCTTTCGTCGCTGGGTTGGGTTTTCGGGGTGGTGTGGTGTGGTGCTCGGGTGTTGGTGGTGGGTTGAGGTCGCCTGGCGGCGTGTCGTGCTTCCGAAACTGTCGGCTCACCCGACCTTGGGCAGGGCGGAGTGCCCCACCCAAGGCCATGGGTGGAGTCATCGTGTATTCGCCAACGGTGGAGCTGTTGGCGGCGCGCCCTCCGGTGAGGTGTTCAGGGAACGGAGGGCGTGGCGATGTGTGGCAGGTTGGGCTCTCCCGCCAGGCCGGGGTGTGCGTGCCGGCTCGACGTTTGCCGGTGGTGTGAATGCCGGTCGGCCGTGGTCGAGTTGGATGTGCCAGTGGTGGTTGTGGATGGTGCGGTGGTGGTGGGCACACAGCATCACCATGTTGTCGAGGCTGGTGGGTCCTCCGTCGACCCAGTGCACGATGTGATGGGCCTGCGGCGTTCCCGCCGGGTGGTCACATTCAGGGAAGGCGCAGACGCCGTCGCGGGCCAGCAGCGCGGCACGGATATGCGTCGGTGCGGTCCGCTGCGATGCCCCCACGTCCAAAGGCAGGCTGTCGCTGCCGAGGACCATGGGCAGGACCTCGCAGTCGCAGGCGATCCTGCGGATGGTGTGCGGGCTGAGGTACTGGCCGGTGCCTTCCAGCATCCCCGCCCCACCAGCGGGGGTGATGATCTCGCCGTTGGTGGTGGTGGGGAGCTGGTTTTTCAGGTCGGTGTAGTCGATGGTGACGGTCAGGTGCGGCTTTTGCCCACCGGTGCGGGGCATTCCGTCGGTGTCGAGCACGAGGTCGAGCAGGGTGGCCAGGCCGTCGGCGTTGCGTTGCCCGACCGTGCGGGGGTCCTTGACTCCGTCGGTTTCCGGGCGCGGCGCGGCCAGGGGGCGCAGGGCGGTGACGAACTTCGCCCCGGTCTCGCGGTCCAGGCGGGCTTTGATGACCAGCATTCCGTCGCGGGCGGTGGCGTAGTGCAGTTCTCGGGATTCGAACTGGGCCTGCTCGTCCGCGACGGCACCGTCGGCGTCGAGCATGTAGCGCACCCGGTCGGCCAGCTTGGCCAGATCACGGGGGCATTGGCGGCAGGCGTTCTCCACCAGCAGCCGTTCCACTTCACCGGCACGGTGTCGGGCGTGCTCGGGCAGCCGGGTCAGGCAGCGGGAGATCACACGTGCGTGCTCCAGCCCGATCACACCCTCACCGAGTGCTTGTCCGGTCTCCGGGAGTGCAACGACATCGACTCCAGTGGTGTCTGCGGCAGCATCGGCGTCGGTGGACGCGGCCGGGGTGGTGGCGGTGGCGATGCGGACTCGGTTCGTGGCGTCCTGGCCGTCGATGTTGAGCAGGTTCTTCAGCCACACCTGCGTCGAGCGCACACCACGAGCGGCGTGCAGGCGGCGGCGGTCGGCTTCGGCGATCAGCCGCAGCTGTTGCATCCGGGCCTGGCGGATCTGTCGTTCCACCTCGCCGATCCGGGTCGCGAGTTGCTCGTCGGTCAGGGAGGTCACCGCGGGCGGCCACGACTCGACCGGCGTGGGCATGTCCCACGCGGGCAAGGCGGACACGACCGCACCCGCGCCAGCGGCGGGCGTCGTGTCCTGGGTGGTCATCAGCGGTGTCATGCATCAATTCTCTCAAGAATCGAACGTGGTTTCGAGCGAATAACCGTCGCACAATCAGGTGATCACAACACGGCTAAAACACGAAAATCTCTAGCTGGTACCAGAAGCCGCAAATATTGGAAGGTTACTGATCGGCGTGTCGGTGGCCTTTGCCCGCGCAGAAACGTGAATTCGCTACGGTCCTGTTAGGACTGAACTGGTTTTCGCTGCTGCGTCGACGACTAAGGCCGGTCGGTCGGTCGACAGCCAGACCCCAGAAGCCCAAACCGCCAGCCCGCACACCACAGCGACCCGTCACGCGACCTGCCGGTGGCGGAGCTACCCACGACTCAACCGGCAGAGGCCTCGGCCACCACGCTTCCCGGAAGGTGTCCATGATGGCCGGGGTCCGTTCCATACCGGGTCATCCCCGTGACATAGAGCCAAAACGGGGCTGTGGGCCGGATGTCAAGCCTGCCAACCCCGAAGGGGCGGCCGCCAGGCCGGGCTTGACATCCGGACCACAGCCCCCACAATCCCCCAAGACACGGGGATGACCCCACCACAACACAACAGAAAAGGCCCCAACCACCCACCCAACAGCCAAGGCAATGCACCGGCCCTACGCCCGCCCACAACACAACGGACACAAGCCCCAACCACCACCCGCCCCAACCCGAAACAAAACAGCGGCCGCCGTGCGAAGAACCGCACGACGGCCGCTGCCCGGGATCACCGCTGCAGGAAGTCCTGAACCCGCTTCCGAACCCCTCCGTCGTCGTAGGACCCGACGAACGCCCCGGCCATCCGGACCGGGTCTCCGAAGAAGAAGTGCTCGTAGAGGTTCTGCCGACCGGCGAAGGCGGAGGTGCTCGCGTCGAAGGCGAGCTTGAACAGGCGCACCCGGTCCGGGCCGTCGATCGACTTGCCCTGCAGGTAGGTTTCCACATCCTCGCGGGCCGCGCCGAAGACGTCCTGTTCGGCCGGCAGGCCCATGAGGCCGCTCGCGGAGAACTTGCGGACGATCTCGGGGAGGCGCTGGGAGGCCTTCGGGTACCAGTTCCGGGCGGTGTTCAGCGGGGTCCACAGCGGGCTGTGGACGCCGAACTCGTTCTTGGCCGCCTGGGATTCCGCCGACTGGAGGAGGGCCTTGCCGATCTCGACCGTGGTGATCGCTTCCGCCAGGTCCTGCTGGATGTGCTGGAAGCCGTCGATGCCGATGGCGTCCGCCAGTTCGGTGAGCAGGCCGAGGAAGAACTCGCTCTTGGCGACCGTGCGGGTGACGACCTGGTGGGTCATGTGGGTCGTCGCGCTCGTGCGGGTGTAGAAGCCGTTGCACAGGTCCGTGTCGCGCAGGACGAACACGCGCTCGTACGGGACGTGGACGTCGTCGAAGATGACCACGCAGTCGCTCTCCTCGAAGCGCGCGGCCAGCGGTTCGTCGAACTTGCTGCGGTTGGCGTGCAGCGGCTGCCGGGCCAGGAAGCGCAGGCCGGGGGCGTCGGTGGGGATGGCGAAGGCGAACGAGTAGGGCTCGTCCTCGGGGGTTCCGCGCAGGACCGTGGAGGGGAACACCAGCAGTTCGTCGGCGATCGGGGCGACGGTCGCCAGCATGCGGGCGCCGCGGACCACGATTCCGTTGTCGTCCTCGCGGACCACGTGCGCCATCAGCGCTCCGCCGCCCTGCTGGCCGCCGCCGACGCTGCGGTTGACCTGGGGCGGGATCAGCGTGTGGGTGCACAGGAGGTCTTCTTCGCGGACCTTCTGGTAGTAGCGCTCGATGTTGTCGCCGAAGGCCGGGTCGGCCTGGCCGAACCAGGACTTGGCCTGGCTGAGCGCCATGAGGGCGCTGTTGAGGTAGTCACCGGTGCGGCCGAGCATGCCGCCGGTGTAGTTGGCCCATGTGCGGAACGACTCCCGCCTGCGCCGCAGGTCTTCGTCGTTCTCGGGGACCAGGAACGAGGTGGCGACGCGCTCACCGGAGGTCGGGGACTCGTAGGTCAGCACGTCGCGGTGCTCGGGGCTGACCTGCATGTCGAACAGTTCCGCGTAGGTGCGCGCCACGCCGGCGAAAGCGGGGTGGTTCGGGGTGTTTCCGGTGACGGTCTCGCCGTCGATCTGGACGTGGATACGCCGCTGCGCGAGGTCGTCGAGGTACTGCTGTCCGGAACGGGCGCCCATTGTTTGCCTCCAGGTTCAGAGCAGGTTTTCCATGCCGAGCAGGGGTTCGGTGATGGTGGTGAAGCGGCTGTTGGCGAAGCCGAGCAGGTCGCCGCCGCGGTAGTCGAAGTCGACGACCTCACCGATGTGCAGCGTGTGGTCGCCGGCTTCGCAGGTGCGCCACGGGCGGCATTCGAGGTGCGCCAGCGCGCCCACCAGCTTCGGGGCCGAGCCGGTGTCGTCCCAGGCGGGTTCGGCCTGCGGACGTCCGGCGAAGTGCAGGGCGAGCGCCTGCTGCTCGGCTCCGAGCACGTTGACGGTGAACGGCCGCTCCGGCAGCTCGCGGTGCGCTTTGGCGGCGTTGGCGACGCTGACCAGCACCAGCGGCGGGTCCATCGACACCCCGGTGAAGGAGTTCGCGGTGAACCCGTGCCGTCCGCTCGGGCCGTCGAAGGTGATCACGGTGACGCCGGTGGCGAACCTGCCGAGGCAGGAGCGGAGCCGGCGTTGGGTGTCGGCCGGGGAGCGGGCCGTGCGGGGACGTGCCATCTCGGACCACCTGAGTTCTATAATCGAACGACAAGTTCTATTTGAGAACGCTAGTGGGCTGTGAGCGGCAGCACAAGGGGTGGGCGGCTATGTTCGCCGACATGGTCGAACGGGCGAAGAACGACGGAGCGCGATCGCAGACGCTCTCCCGCGGCATCCAGGTCCTGGAAGTGCTGGCCGCGGCGGACCGGCCGCGCACCATCGACGAGCTGGCGGCCGAGCTCGGCGTGCACCGCTCGATCGTCTACCGGATCGTGCGCACCCTGGAGGACCACCGCCTGGTCGCCAGGGACTCCGCCGGCCGCTGCGCGCCGGGCGCGGGCCTGGCCGTGCTGGCGCACGGCGTCTCGCGCGACCTGCAAAGCGTCGCGGTCCCCGAACTCGCCGCGGTCGCAGCGGACCTGCGCATGACGTGCTTCGTGGTCGTGCACGACCACGGCGAGTGCATCACGCTCGCCAGCGTCGAGCCCCGCCGCGCGGCAGGCACCGTCGCCGAGCACCCCGGCACCCGTCACCCGTTAGAGCACGGAGCGCCCGGAGTCGCCCTGCTGACCTTGCTGGGCACCGAGGGCATGGGCGCGGAGGTGGCGGAGCGCGTGGCGCAGGCGCGGCGACAGGGCTACGCGACCAGCCACGACGAAGTGATCCCGGGCCTGTCGTCGGTGGCGGTGCCGATCGCCTCGCGCGCGCTGACCTGCGCCGCGGTGGCCGTCGTCTACGTCTCGAGCGACCGCTCGCCGGAAGACGTGGCCGAACGGCTACAGGCCGCCGCCAACGCCATCGGCGCGCAGATCGGGTGAGGGCAGCGTCTTCGGCAACCCCGGTCGCCGCAACGCTCCACTGAGGACAGCGCCGGACAACGCCAACACCGCAGCCCCCAGCAGCGCGACGGGGAAGCCCCACTGCGCGATGACCACTGCGCCCAAACCGATCCCGACCACACCGCTGGCAGCCTTGGCGCTGTAGACCAGCCCGTGCACTTCGACGCTGTGCTCGCCGAAGTACTCGCGGGCCAACGCAGCGGACAGCGGGTAGGAGGCCCCGCCACCAACCCCTGCCGCAGCAGCTCCGGCGAACAGCAGCGCGACCGAGCCCTGCGCGACACCGACCAACAGCACCACCTGCCCAGCAGCCTGGACGGCCACCACCCAGCCGAGCGTGCGGCGGCAGCCGACCCGATCGGCGATCGGGATCGCCAGCGCCCGGCCCGCACCATTGATCGCGATGAACACGGCGACCACGGGAACGCCCGCGAACAACGCCAGGAACGCAGCGTCGAACAGCGAGACGGTGGCAGCGCAGAACAGACACGCCGCCAGCACGGGCAGCGTCGGCGTGCGCAGCGCCTCGACGGCCGAGAACTCCCGCACGGCAGGAGGATTCGGCCTGGTCAACGCCCACCGACGCGGATCGACGTGCGCGGGCCACCAGTGCTTCGGAGGATCGGCCAGCAGCAGACCGCACCCGAGCACCGCCACCAGGAGCGCGATCGCGAAGGCGTCCAACGCCACCGCGTCCACCGGCAGCCACAGCACGAACAGCACCGAACCGTAGGCGAACGCCCCGGTGACGAAGCCGACCCGCGCCGCAGCGCGCTCCGGGAACCACTTGCCCGCAGTCGACGTGCACGCCGCGTAGACCAGGCCCGCACCGGTACCGCCCAGCACCGAGTACCCGACGAGCAGACCAGGCGCGGACGCCGAGTGCGCGAGGCTCAACACCCCGCCCGCACTCAGAAAAGCGCCCACCACCAGCGCGGTTCGCGGCCCGATGCGGTTGCGCTGGCGGAGGTGGGCGACCGGCAGCCCGGCCCCCGCCTGGCACACGGCCCAGCCCGCCAGCGCCCAGAACAGCTCATCGCGGGCGAGCCCGGCCGCGACCAGCCCGGGCACCAGCGATCCGTAGGCGTACTGCATGGTGCCGACGAGCAGCATCGGCAACCAGCACAACCACAGCACCGCACCCCGGGAGCGCCCGATGAGCTCGCTCGGGTGCTCGCCGAGCCGGTAGCGGCGGCCGTGATGGTCTCGGACCTCCCGGCCCGGCGTGTGCAGCCCGATCATGCCCGCCCCTCCGACAGCCCCAGCCGGTGCGCCCCGGTGTAGACGTTCATGCTGCTGCCGCGCAGGAATCCGACCAGCGTCAGGCCGGACTCCGCGGCCAGGTCCACCGCCAGCGACGACGGCGCGGAGACCGCGGCGAGCACCGGAATCCCGGCCATCACGGCCTTCTGCACCAGTTCGAACGATGCCCGGCCGCTGACCACGAGCACGCTCCCGGACAGCGGCAGCCGCCCGGAGCGCAGCGCCCACCCCACGACCTTGTCCACCGCGTTGTGCCGACCGACGTCCTCGCGCACGCAGCGAAGCGCCCCGTCGAGCCCGAACAGGCCGCTGGCGTGCAGACCACCGGTGCGGTCGAAAACCCGCTGCCTGGCGCGCAGCCGGTCCGGAAGCGCCGTCAGCAGCTGCGGTCCCAGCGCCGCCGGGTCGTCGCGGACCGGCCAGCTCGCCACGGTGCGCACCGCGTCGAGGCTGGCCTTCCCGCACACCCCGCAGGAGGAGGTGGTGTAGAAGTTGCGCTGCAACGAGGTATCCGGCAGCGCCACGCCGGGCGCCAACGCGACGTCGAGCACGTTGTAGGTGTTCGACCCGTCGTCGGTGGCGCCCGCGCAGTAGCGGATGCTCACGATCTCCTCGGTGCGGCGCACGACCCCTTCGCTGACCAGGAATCCCGCCGCCAGGTCGAAATCATCGCCCGGAGTGCGCATGGTGACCGTCAGCGGCCGGCCGCCGAGCCGGATCTCCAGCGGTTCCTCGGTGACGAGGGTGTCCGGCCGGATCCGCCGGGCCCCGTCGCGCAGGTTCACCACCCGCCGCCTGCTGGTCACACGTCCCACCGCTGCTCACCCGCTCCGCCACATCCGCTCCTGCACCCACACGAACCCGATCGCGAAGCCGACGCTGATCAGCGCCTGGTAGACCAGGAACGCCGCCAGCTGCGGCGGCAGCGCGAGCCGCCCGGCCAGCACCAGGCCGGTGACGACCTCCTGCACCAGCCGCGCCAGCGGGAACGCGATCAGCCAGTACAGCGCCACCGGCGCGAACGCACCGCCGCGCAGCACCCCGCGCGCCCGCAGGACGCTGCACCCGGCTCCGAACGCCGCCAGCGGCACGCCGAGCGCGACCGCGGTGACCACGGCCCAGCCGGCGGGCACACCGCTGAGCACCGCCAATCCGTCGGCGAAGAGCGCGCCGACCGTGCCGATCACCAGCCCCGGTGCGAGGACCTGCTTCGTCGTGGTCATCAGCTCACGACCACGCCGAAGGCGAACAGGCTGTAGAACAGCAACCCCAGGTAGAACACCGCGCCGAAGCCGATGATCGCGTTGCTCCACCACCTCGGCCGGATCGGGCGCGGCAGCATCCGGTTGTTCACCAGCAGCAGCACCACGCAGTAGGCGCCCATCGCGAAGGTGGACAGGAACGCCAGCACGTCCAGGATCGCGCCGGGCCCGTCGGCAGGCCCGAACAGCAGGATCCCGATGCCGAAGAGGATCACGCCCCACAGGAACGCCGCGTACAGGTGCGACATCCGGAACCGCCGCGCCCCGGGCACGAAGTTGTACGTCATGTCGGCCTGCCCGCGGGAGAACGAGTCGAACAGGCCGAGCGTGGCGTTGAGCCCGATCAGCGCGATGAACCCGAGGAACACCGAGCCCAGCACCGGACCGCCCGCCGAGGAGAAGGCGTCGGCCATCGCGGTCAGCGAGGCCTCCCGCTCACCGGACTCGATCAGCCCGCGCACGTCCGGGTTCTCCCGGGCCGCGGACTGCGCCAGCACGGTGAACGAGATCGTCACCAGCATGGTGATGCCCCAGAACAGCAGCAGCGCGTCGAAGGTGACCCACCGCCGCCAGCCCCGCCACTTGCGCAGCTCCTCGGGATCCTCGGTGTCGAACATGAACCCGCGCGAGGGCATCGCCTCCTCCTCGCCCGCGTGCCGCAGGCCGCGGATGCTCGGGATGTGCGCGCCCATCCCGGCGCCCTTGTCCCGGAGGTGCAGCGTGTACCACATCTGCTGCATGCCCGACGGCCCGGCGAAGGCGACCGCGCCGACGACGATCGGGAACCAGGTCGGCGACATCGCCTCGGCGGGGAAGTAGCCGAAGTGGAACATGCCGGTGAGGGTGCTGGTCAGGTCCGCGAGGTCGCCGACCATCGCGGCCACCACGGCGGTGCCCACCACCAGCAGCCCGATCAGCACCGACAGCACGTTCTCCAGCAGGTCGTAGATCACCTTGGCCAGGGTGAAGATCACGCCCACCAGCAGCAGCCCGATGCACGCCGAGACCACCCACGGCACCCCGGTTATCTCCTCCAGCGCGGCCGCTCCGGCCGAGAGGTGCCCGGGCCAGATGTAGACGGCGATCGCGGTGACGAAGAAGAACCACATCACCGGTTTGGCCACCCGCGCCGCGCCGGAGAAGATGCTCTCCCCGGTGGCCATCGCGTAGCGGGCCATCTCCAGCATCACCACGGCCTGCAGGGTGACGCCGATCAGGAACAGCCACCGGATCTCCGGGCCGAAGACCAGCACCAGCCGGGGCCACATGTAGGACTCGCCCATGCCGACCCCGAGCGCGACCAGGAACACGGTCGGGCCGAGCAGGTGGATCGACGGCGGCGATTCGGGCAACGCGCGGATCGGCATCGGTTCCAGCCGGCCCGCCTTCCAGACCTTGCTCCCTATGACCGGTTCTGAATCTCTCCCCGGCGCCTTCTCAGCGTCCACACCGGACCTCCTCGCCCTTCGGGATTCGCTGTGCTCACACGTGGTGATCAGGCGCCTCCCATACCCGGCGGGGCGCGAATCCGCGCACCGGCAAGTGCCTGATCGGGACCTGTTCGTGGTTGCTTTGCTTGGGTGGTCGCCTAGCGGAACCTGAGTGCTTCCCTGGACTGCGGGTGCCCCTCCTGATGTATGACCAATACACGGCGGAGGGGCCGTCCTCGCCAGGAAAACACTCAGAACCCGCAGGTGAGCCCGTTGCTGAGGTGGTCCAAGCGGCTGGCGCCGCTTATAAGGCGCGGACGGCTTCGCCGACAGTGCTCTCAGGCCATTCGGGTGGTGCTCGGCGTCATCCGGGGCGCGGAGCCCCGGGTGGCGTCAGTCGAGGAGTCCGGCCGCTCTGGCCCACTGGTACTTGGCGCCGAGGACGGCGACGGGCTTCTCGGTGGTGTAGGGGAAGGCCACGATGCCGTGGTCGTACAGGTAGTCGGCGGCCTTCTCCACCTCGGTGTCCCCGGCCAGGGACACCACGATCGGTTTGTCCACTCCGTCGGTGCGCGCCTCCTCGGCGACCCGCGCGGCCAGCTCGGCGAACACCATCGGCGGCGTGACGATGGTGTGCCAGTAGCCGAGGATCAGCGCGTGGATGCGCGGGTCACGCAGCCCGAGCCGGATGGTGGCCTCGTAGGTGCTGGGCGGTTCGCCGCCGGTGATGTCGATCGGGTTGCCCGCGGCGCCGAACGGCGGGATGTAGCGGCGGAACTCCGCGTCCAGGTCCGGCGGGATGTCCATCAGCCGCAGGCCGTTGGCCACGCAGGCGTCCGACAGCAGCACGCCGGATCCGCCCGCACCGGTGATGATGACGACGTTCTCGCCCTTCGGGGTGGGCAGCACCGGGATGCCGCGCGCGTACTCCAGCATCTCGTTGAGCCCCGGCGCCCGGACCACCCCGGACTGGCGCAGGACGTCGTCGTAGACCTTGTCGTTGCCGGCCAGCGCGCCGGTGTGCGAGCTGGCCGCCCGCGCGCCCAGGTCCGTGCGTCCGGCTTTGAGCACCACCACCGGCTTCTTCTTGGTGACCCGCTGGGCGGCTTCGACGAAGGCCCGGCCGTCCTTGAGGTCCTCCAGGTGCATGGCCACGCAGTGCGTGTTGTCGTCCTGCTCGAAGAACGTCAGCAGGTCGTCCTCGTCCACATCGGACTTGTTGCCCAGCCCGACGATCGCCGACACGCCCATCTTCGTGGTGCGGCTGAAGCCGAGGATGGCCATCCCGATGCCGCCGCTCTGCGAGGTCAGCGCGACCCCGCCGCGCACGTCGTAGGGCGTGCAGAACGTCGCGCACAAGTTCTGCGGCGTGTAGTAGTAGCCGTAGATGTTCGGCCCGAGCAGCCGGATGCCGTGCTTGCGGGCGACCGCGACGACCTCGTCCTGCAGCTCCTGGTTGCCGGTCTCGGCGAAGCCGGAGGGGATGAGCACCGCCGCCGCGACGCCCTTGCGCCCGCAGTCCTCCAGCGCCGCCGCCACGAACTTCGCCGGCACCGTGAACACCGCCACGTCCACCGGCCCCGGCACGTCGGTGATGCTCCGGTACGCCGTGCGGCCCAGGATCTCGTCGGCCTTCGGGTTGACCGGGTGGATCTCGCCCGCGTAGCCGCCGTTGATCAGGTTCTTCATCACCGAGTTGCCGATCTTGCCGTCCTCGTTGGAGGCGCCGATCACGGCAACGCTGTCCGGGTTCATCAGCCGCCGCATCGCTTGCAGGATCTCCTCCTGCGAGCGCTGCGGCGGTGCCTCGTCCGGCTCGGTGGCCAGCACGATCCGCACGTCCGCCGCGATGGCGCCGGCGGCGGTGGCGAAGACCGGGTTGAGGTCGAGCTCGCTGATCTCCGGGAAGTCGTCGACCAGCTCGGAGACCCGGCGCAGCACGTCGGCCAGCGCCGCCGCGTCGACCGGTTCACCACCGCGCGCACCGCGCAGCACCTCGGCCGCGGCGATGTCGTCGAGCATCGACCGGGCCTGCTCGGGGGAGAGCGGCGCGAGCCGGAAGGTGACGTCCTTGAGCACCTCCACCAGGATCCCGCCGAGCCCGAACGCGACCACCTTGCCGAAGGTCGGATCGGTGGTCGCGCCGACGATCACCTCCAGGCCGCTGACCATCTGCTGCACCTGCACCCCGGCGATGGCCGGGTTCTCGGTGAAGGCGTGCGCGTTGGCCAGGATCTCCGCGTAGCCGCTGCGCACCGCTTCGTCCCCGGAGACGCCCACCAGCACGCAGCCCGCGTCGGTCTTGTGCAGGATGTCCGGGGAGACGATCTTCAGCGCCACCGGTCCGCCGATCTCGCGGGCCAGCGCCACCGCCTCGTCGGCGCTGGTCGCCAGCCCTTCACCGGCGGTGGGGATGCCGTAGGCGTCGCAGAGCTGCTTGGCCTCGGGTGCGGTGAGCGCGGTGCGGCCCGCTGCCCGGACCGCGTCCAGCACCTCCCGCACGCGTGCTGTCTCGTGTGCCATCCTCAGATCACCCCGTTCGCCTTGAGCTCGGTCAGCTCGGCCGCACCGATGCCCAGCCGTTCCTGGAAGATCTCGGCGGTGTGCTCGCCGAGCAGCGGGGAGCGGTCGATCCGCACCGGGGAGTCGGACAGCTTGATCGGGCAGCCGACGGTCCGGAACGGGCCGCGCTCCGGGTGGTCGACGGTGACGATCATGTCGTTGTCGGCCAGCGAGCTGTCCTCGATGATCTCCCTGGTGGACATGATCGGACCGCACGGCACGTTGTGCTCGTTGAGCGCCGCCAGCGCCGACCACTTGTCCTGGCCGAGCGTCCACTCCTCGATCAGGCCGAACATCTTGTCCAGTTTGGACAGACGGGCCTCCGGGGTGGCCCACTCCGGGTCCTCGATCAGCTCGGGCCTGCCGATCAGCCGCGCGATCGGCGCCCAGCCCTGCGGCTGGACGATGACGTAGAGGTAGTCGTTGGGCCCGCCCGGCTTGCAGCGCACCGCCCAGCCGGGCTGCCCGCCGCCGGAGGCGTTGCCCGAGCGCGGCACCTCGTCGCCGAAGCCGGCGTTGGGGTACTCGCGCAGCGGTCCGCGCGCCAGTCGCTGCTGGTCGCGCAGCTTGACGCGGCACAGGTTGAGCACCGCGTGCTGCATCGCCACCGAAACCCGCTGCCCGCGGCCGGTGCGCTCGCGCTGCAGCAGGGCGGCGAGGATTCCCGCGACGGTGTGGATGCCGGTGCCGGAGTCACCGATCTGCGCTCCGGTGGCCAGCGGCGGCCCGTCCTCCAGGCCGGTGGTGCTCATCGAACCGCCCATCGCCTGGGCGACGACCTCGTAGGCCTTGAAGTGGGTGTAGGGGCCGTCGCCGAAGCCCTTGATGGAGGCGTAGACCAGGCGCGGGTTGATCTCCCGCAACCGTTCCCACGGGAAGCCCATCCGGTCCACGGTGCCCGGCCCGAAGTTCTCCACCAGCACGTCGGATTCGGCGACCAGCCGGGTGAAGATCTCCTTGCCGCGCTCGGACTTCATGTTCAGCGTGATGCTGCGCTTGTTGCAGTTGAGCATGGTGAAGTACAGGCTGTCGGCGTCGTCGACGTCGCGCAGCTGCCTGCGGGTGATGTCGCCGGTCGGCGCCTCCAGCTTGACCACGTCGGCGCCGAGCCAGGCCAGCACCTGCGTCGCGGACGGCCCGGACTGGACGTGCGTCATGTCCAGCACCCGGACACCTTCCAGAGCGCTCATCTCAAGCACCTCTTCTGTCTTCGAAGCGGCGGAGCCGCTTTGCCCACCTGCGGCGCCTGCACCGCCGCGGGTTCTCAGCGCTCGCGCGGCGAGGACGGCTGGTCCTGCGTGAAGCCGGGCGAGCGCTGAGGTTCCGCTACCGGCACCGCCGGGCGAGGCGAGTCTGGAAACGACGAGTTCTCACTTGTACATCGTCTGGTTCATGGTTCCCGGGGCGTAGACGTCGGGATCGACCCACACGTTGATCAAGGACGGTTTGCCGGACTCCCGGGCGCGGCGCAGGGCCGGCCCGATCTCGCCGGGTTCGCGGACCTCTTCGCCGTAGCCGCCCAGCATCTGGGCGAACTTGCTGTACTCCACGTCGCCGAGGGTGTTGCCGATCCGGCCGCGATCCGCGCCGTACTTGGCGATCTGGCCGTAGCGGATCTGGTTCATCGAGGAGTTGTTGCCCACGATGCCGATGAACGGCAGGTCGAAGCGCACCATCGTCTCGAAGTCCCAGCCGGTGAGGCTGAACGCGCCGTCGCCGAACAGGCACACCACCTCCTCGTCGGGGCGGGCGTGCTTGGCGGCCATCGCGAACGGCAGCCCGACGCCGAGGGTGCCCAGCGGGCCGGGATCCATCCAGTGACCGGGTGCCTTGGGCTGGATGACCTGGCCGGAGAAGGTGACGATGTCACCGCCGTCGCCGATGTAGCGGGAGTCCTCGGTGAGGAACTCGTTGATCTCGTGCACCAGCCGGTACGGGTCGATGGGGGAGGAGTCGGAGAGCTGGCGCGGCAACCGCTTCTCGTAGGCCGCCGTCTCCACCTCGCGCAGTTCGCGGATCCAGCTCTCCCGCTTGCCCGCGCCGTTGTCGAGCCGGCCGGAGGTGGCCTGGGCCAGCGCGGTGAGCACCGCGTCGGCGTCGCCGACGATGCCCAGGTCGATGTCCCGGTTGCGGCCCACCGTCCGGTAGTCGAGGTCGATCTGCACCACGGTGGCGTCGGCGGAGAGGCGGCGGCCGTAGCCCATCCGGAAGTCGAACGGGGTGCCCACGATGATGATCAGGTCCGCGTTGCCGAAGGCGTGCCTGCGGGCGAGCTGGAAGTGCAGCGGGTCGGCCGGTGGCAGGGTGCCGCGTCCGGCGCCGTTCATGAACGCGGGCAGGTTGAGCTCGCGCACCAGCTTGACCGCCGAGTCGGTGGCCCGGCACGTCCAGGTCTGGCTGCCCAGCAGGATGCACGGCTTCTCGGCCTTGACCAGCAGGTCGGCCAGCTTCTCCACGGCGTCGGGATCGCCCGCCGAACGGGTGGAGGCGCGGTAGCCGCCGGCCAGCGGGATGCGCGCCCGGTCCACCGGCACCTTCGCGTCGAGGATGTCGCGCGGGATCTCCAGGAACGACGGGCCGGGTGCGCCGTGGAAGCACTCCCTGAAGGCCATCGACACCATGTCGGCGACGCGCTCGGTGTGCGGGACGGTGGCGGCGAACTTGGTGATCGGCGCCATCATGTCCACGTGCGGGAGGTCCTGCAGCGAACCCATCTTGTGCTGCGACAGCGCGCCTTGGCCGCCGATGAGCAGCATCGGGCTCTCCGCGCGGAAGGCGTTGGCCACGCCGGTGACCGCGTCGGTGGTGCCCGGTCCCGCGGTCACCACGGCGCAACCGGGCCGGCCGGTGACGCGGGCGTAGCCGTCGGCGGCGTGCGCGGCGACCTGCTCGTGGCGGACGTCGATGACCTCGATGCCTTCGTCCGCGCATCCGTCGTAGATGTCGATGATGTGCCCGCCGCAGAGCGTGAAGATGGTGTCCACGCCTTCTGCTCGGAGCGCTTTGGCGACCAGGTGACCGCCGGAGATCAGCTCTGCTGCGCCTGCTTGCTCGGGTGATGTCTGGGCCATGAGCGCTCTCGTCCTCTCAGAGGGAAAGGGCTGCGGTCGGCTCCATACTGCATACCGTATGAGGCGATTTCAGGGATACCGCAGCGGGTGGCCGGTTGTCCATACCCGGTCGCCCAGATGCAGGCCTGTCCGTCCTAAGTGGATTCGAAAAGCCGGTCCGCCGGTGGTTTTCCGGTGGGGCTACATACTGTATACTGCATGCTCCGGCGAGTGTCCGGGCTGGTTCCGGCCTGTTCAGCCGCGTTGGAGCGCCGCCGACATTGCCATCGAACGGCGGATGGCCGGTGGCCGACCGGCGGGCGAGCATGGGACTCCCGCGCTGCGAGATCTGGAGGAGCGAGTCGCCGGACCGGTCCCGGTGGTGGTCCGGCCGGGTGGCGACTTCACGCGAAATCGTCGCCAGGCACGCGCCGATTCCGCGCGAGAACACCGGTGTCGCACCACGAGCGGATCTGCGCGATCTCCGAACAGAGGAGGCAGCAATGAGCTACACGCGGTTGACCGAGCCCCTGGTGCGAGACGGCGGCGAGCTGCGCCCCGCGTCGTGGGAGGAAGCCCTGGACCGCGCGGCCGGGGGGATCGCGCGGACCGTCGAATCCCGCGGCCCGGATGCCTTCGGCGTGTTCTCCTGCGCCCGTTCCACCAACGAGATGAACTACGTGGCGCAGAAGTTCGCCCGCGCGGCCATCGGGACCAACAACGTCGACTCCTGCAACCGGACTTGCCACGCGCCGAGCGTGGCTGGGCTGGCCCAGGTCTTCGGCAGCGGTGGCGGCACCTCGTCCTACCAGGAGATCGAGGATGCCGACGTCATCGTGATGTGGGGCTCCAACGCCCGCGAGGCGCACCCGATCTTCTTCCACCACGTGCTCAAGGCGGTGCACCGCGGCGCCAAGCTCTACGTCGTGGATCCCCGGCGCACCAGCACCGCCAAGTGGGCGCACCGGTGGTTGCAGCTCGACGTCGGCACCGACATCGCGCTGGCGCACGCCATCGGCCGGGAGATCATCAGCTCCGGACTGGTCAACCGGTCGTTCGTCGATCGGGCCACCAGCGGTTTCGAGGCCTACGCCGCCGAGGTCGAGCAGTGGACGCCCGAGGTCGCCGCGCTGGAGACCGGGGTTCCCGCCGAACTCATCGAGGAGCTCGCGCAGGCCTACGCCCGGGCCGACCGCGCGCAGTTGTGCTGGACGTTGGGCATCACCGAGCACCACAACGGCACCGACAACGTGCTGTCGCTGATCAACCTCTCGCTGCTGACCGGGCACGTCGGCCGCTACGGCGCCGGGCTGAATCCGCTGCGCGGGCAGAACAACGTGCAGGGCGGCGGCGACATGGGCGCGATCCCGAACCGGCTGCCGGGGTTCCAGGACATCCTGCTGCCGGAGGTGCGGGCCAAGTTCGACGCGGCGTGGGGATCGAGCATCCCACCCCGCTACGGCTGGCACCTGACGCAGATGTTCGAGGCCATGGACCGCGGCGAGCTCACCGCGGTGTACGCCATCGGTGAGAACCCGGTGCAGTCCGAGGCCGACTCCGGACGCACCCTCAAGCGGATGCAGAACCTGGAGCACCTGGTGGTGCAGGACATCTTCCTGACCAAGACGGCGCAGCAGGCGCACGTGGTGCTGCCCGCATCAGCGGCCTGGTGCGAGAGCGACGGCACCTTCACCAACAGCGAGCGGCGCGTCCAGCGGGTGCGCAAGGCGCTGGATCCGCCGGGGCAGGCGCGCGACGACATCGACATCATCTGCGAGATCGCGCGCCGGCTGGGCCACGACTGGCACTACGAATCCGCCGAGCAGGTGTGGGACGAGATGCGGGCGCTCTCGCCGATGCACCGGGGGATGAGCTACCAGCGGCTCGCCGACCTCGGCGGCATCCAGTGGCCGTGCTACTCCGAGGACGAGCTGGAACCGACCTACCTGCACGGCCGGTTGTGGGCGGAGGATCCCGCCGAGCGCGGCGAGCCCGCGGCGTTCGCGCCGGTGCCGCACAGCCCGCCGGTGGACGAGCTCAGCGAGGAGTACCCGCTGCGCCTGACCACCGGGCGGCGGCTGGACTCCTACAACACCGGTGTGCAGTCGGGCGGTTTCAGCTCGCCGATGCGGCGCGGGGAGACCATCGACCTCTGCCCGGCCGATGCCGAACGGCTCGGCGTGGTGGCGGGGGAGAAGGTGCAGATCTCCTCGCGGCGCGGCTCGATCGTGGCGCCGGTGCGGCTGGACGAGGGGCTGCGGCCGGGGTTGGCGTTCATGACCTTCCACTTCCCGGACGAGGTGGACGTCAACCTGATCACCATCGAGGCCACCGACCCGGTGGCGGGCACCGCCGAGTACAAGGCCTCGGCGATCCGCGTCGACAAGCTCCCCGCCGAATCCGCTGTCTGAGGCGGGGGAGCGGTCAATTTCGCACGAAGTCGACCATCACCCGGGTGAACGTCGATTTCGCGCGAGATCGACGCGGCAGCGGGTGATGGCGGTTCGGGATCTCGGGCGCGAGGAGGCGCGGTGGATCTGCACTTGCTCAACGACACACCGACGGATGTCGAGAGGGCCGCGGTCGACGCGCTGCTCGGCCCGCCCGGAGGTAACGGGAGCGGACCCGGTCACGGGCGCGACCAGCTGCTACCCGCGCTGCACGCGGTGAACGACCGGGTCGGCTGGATCAGCCGGGGCGCGTTGAACCACATCTGCGATCGGCTGTCCATCCCGCCGGCCGAGGCCTACGGCGTGGCCAGCTTCTACGCGTTGTTCGCGCTGCGGCCCCGGCCGCCGCGCGTGGTGCACGTCTGCGACGACCTGGCCTGCCGGGCCCGCGGGTCGGCGCAGCTGTGCGCGGCACTGGAATCGGTGGAGGCGAGCGGCGATGTGATGTGGCTGCGCAGCCCGTGCCTCGGGGTGTGCGAGCGGGCGCCCGCGGCGCTGGCCTTCCAGGCCGGTGACCCGGCGCGGACGCAGCTGCTCGCACCGGCATCCGAGAAATCCATTGTGGACATGGTGGTGTCCGGCCCGGCCGATGGCGATCAGGAGCCGTCGGCGCGCGATTCGGTACCGCAGGCCGGTGAGGCCTCGCTGCGGCTGCTGCGGCGGATCGGCGCGGTCGATCCGGAGAGCCTCGACGACTACCGCGCGCACGGCGGCTACCTCGCCTTGCGCCGGGCCCTGGAGATCGGCCCGGCCGAGGTCGTCCGGCAGGTCAGCGAGGCCAAGCTGACCGGGCGGGGCGGCGCGGCGTTCCCGACCGGCCGCAAGTGGGAGGCCACCGCCGGGCAACCGGCCCAACCGCACTACCTGGTGTGCAACGCCGACGAGAGCGAGCCGGGCACCTTCAAGGACCGCGTGGTCATGGAGGGCGATCCGTTCGCGGTCATCGAGGCCATGACCATCGCCGGGTTCGCCACCGGCTGCAGTCGCGGCTACCTCTACATCCGCGGTGAGTACCCGAGAGCGGTGCGCCGGCTGCGCAACGCGATCGAGCAGGCGCGCGAGCGCGGTCTGCTGGGGCGCAGCATCCTCGGCCGGGAGGAGTTCGACTTCGACGTGGAGATCCGGCGCGGCGCCGGTGCCTACATCTGCGGCGAGGAGACCGCGATCTTCAACTCCATCGAGGGCTATCGCGGCGAACCGCGCAGCAAACCGCCGTTCCCGGTGGAGCAGGGCCTTTTCGGCAAGCCCACGGTGGTCAACAACGTCGAAACGCTGATCAACGTGCCGCTGATCCTCACCGGAGGCGGCGCGGAGTACGCCCGCACCGGCACCGCGGATTCCACCGGCACGCGGCTGTTCTGCCTGTCCGGCAACGTGCGGCGACCCGGCGTGTACGAAGTTCCCTTCGGCACCACGCTGCGGCAGCTGCTCGACCTCGCCGGTGGTGTCGAGCAGGACCGGCAGCTGCGCGCGGTGCTGCTCGGTGGCGCGGCGGGCGGGTTCGTCGGCCCCGACCAGATCGATCTGCCGCTGAGCCTGGAAGCGGTGCGCGAAGCTGGTACCACGCTCGGGTCGGGCGTGGTGCTCGTCTTCGACGACACCGCTGACCTGCCCGCGCTGCTGCTGCGCATCGCCGCGTTCTTCCGGGACGAGTCCTGCGGCCAGTGCGTGCCGTGCCGGGTGGGCACGGTGCGCCAGGAAGAGGCGCTGCAGCGGCTCGTGCGCAACCGCGGCGATGGCGCCGACGACTTGGCGCTGCTGCGCGAAGTCGGCCGGGCGATGCGCGATTCCTCCATTTGCGGGCTGGGGCAGACCGCCTGGAACGCGGTGGAATCAGCGGTGGACCGGCTCGGCGCCTTCACCGCCCGTTCACCGGGGACCGGTGGACCCGCACACGTGGATGACTGACTCCAGCCCTGCCCGACCGCACCTCAGGGGACCGTGATGCAACCCAGCCACGAGAAACCACGGAAACGCGAGCTCGATCCGGAACGCAACCACCACTGTGAATCGCGGAGAGGCGGAACAGTTGATCTGGGACTCCCGCGCCGACTGGTCGAGCTCACCCTGGACGACCGGACGGTCAGCGCGCCGGAGGGTTCGACCATCCTCGACGCGTGCACCGCGCTGGGCATCGAGGTGCCGACGCTGTGCTGGGGCGACACGCTGCGCCCGCGCAACGCCTGCCGGATGTGCATGGTGGAGGTCGAGGGCTCGCGAACCCTGGTGCCCGCCTGCTCCCGGCGGATCACCGACGGGATGGTGGTGCGCACCGACTCCGAGCGCACCCGGCACAGCCGCAAGCTCGTGCTGGAACTGCTCGGCTCCTCCGCCGATCTGTCGACCACACCGGAGGTCGCGGGCTGGATGGCCGAGTACGGCGCCGATCCCGGGCGGTTCGGCCCGCCGGCCCCGGGCGAGGACCGCGACGAGCGCCCGCCGGGCGAGCACGAGGCACCGGACGGCTCGGTCGCTGCGACCGTGCACCAGCCCGCCAAGGTCGACAACGACCTCTACGTCCGCGATTACGGCAAGTGCATCCTGTGCTACAAGTGCGTGGACGCCTGCGGTGAGCAGTGGCAGAACTCCTTCGCGATCGCGGTGGCCGGTCGCGGTTTCGACGCGCGGATCTCCACCGAGTTCGCCGCTCCGCTGCCGGAATCGGCCTGCGTCTACTGCGGCAACTGCATCGAGGTCTGCCCGACCGGCGCGCTGAGCTTCAAGACGGAGTTCGACATGCGCGCCGAGGGCACCTGGGACGAGTCCAGGCAGCAGCGGACCACCACCGTGTGCACCTACTGCGGCGTGGGCTGCAACGTCACGCTGCACACCCAGGACAACGAGATCGTGCGGGTGACCTCGCCGCACGACAGCTCGGTCGGGCACGGGAACCTGTGCATCAAGGGCCGCTTCGGCTGGCAGCACGTGCAGAACCGGGAACCGCGGCCATGACCGGCCGGGCGGGCAACCACCTCAGCGGCGTCGATCGCGTCCTGCGCACGCTGGCCGGACCGGCCAGCCGCGACGCCGACGACCTGGGCCGGTTCCCCCGCCCGGTGATCAACGCACTCGGCCGGGCGGGAGTCCTCGGCCTGACGCTGCCGACCAGGTGCGGCGGTGGCGGGCACGGCTTGGCCGAAGCGGTCCAGGTCGTCACGCAAATCGCCCGGGTCTGCGGCTCGACCGCCGCCGTGCTGCAGGCGCACTACGCCGCCGTGGCGGTGCTCGCCGAACACGCCGAACCCGCCCTGCTGCGCGAGATCGCGGCGGGCCGCCACTTGAGCACGCTCGCGCTGGCCGAGGAAGGACGGCCCTTCGCACCGGTCGCCCGGCCTCTGGAGCACGGCGGCGTGGTGGACCTGCACGCCCGCAAGAACTGGGTGACGGCGGCGGGCGAAGCCGACAGCTACGTGTGGTCCAGCCGCGCGGTGGGTCGGTCCGGGGCCAGCACGCTGTGGCTGGTGCCGGCTTCCGCACCGGGGATGTGCATCCCGGCGCGGCCCGACGGAGTCGGCCTGCGCGGGAGCGCGACGGCCACGATCACCGCGGATCCCGTGCAGGTGCCCGCTTCGGCGGTGCTCGGCGCGGACGGTGGCGGGGTGGAGGCCGTGCTGACCACGGTCCTGCCGTGGCTGTGCGCGTTGAACGCGGCGCTGGCGCTGGGACTGGCGGAAGCGGTGGTGCAGCGGTCGCTTGAGTGCGTCAACGGCCCGCAGCCGTCGTGGGCGCGCTGGCAGGAACCGCCGCCACGGCAGCCGGAAGTGCGGGCGGACCTGGCGCGGATGCAGACCCAGGTCGACGTGATCCGCTTGCAGCTGTCCGACGCGGTGCGGGCGACCTGGCAGGAACCGGCCGAGGCGCAGCGGCGGTTGCTGCAGGTGCGGGCCACGGCGGGGGAGAGCGCGGTGCGGGTCGCCGAGCTCGGCATGAAGGTCTGCGGGCAGTTCGCCTTCCGCAAGGACTTCGGCGTCGAACGCCGCTTCCGCGACGCCCACGCCGCGGCCTACGGCCAGTTTCCCGCCGACACGGCGCTGGACTACCTGGGCCGCATCCTCTGCGACCTGCCGCTGCTGGGTTGAGCGGTCGCAGCCTCTCGCACAACGTGGGCGTCAGCCCGCGGTGGCCGCCCACTCGCGCTGGAGCATCGCGTAAACCAGTTCCTCGCGCCACGAGCCCCTGATGCGCATGCTGTCCACGAAGTGCGCTTCGCGGCGCATCCCCAGGCGCTCCATCAGCTTGGCCGAGGCAAGGTTGTGCGCCGAGCAGCGGCCGAAGATCCGGTGCAGGTCCAGCCCTTCGAAGCCGAGCCGCAGCAGCGCCCGGGCGGCTTCGGTGGCCAGGCCCTTGCCGTGGAAGTCGGGGTTGAACACGTACCCCACCTCGCCCTGCCGGTTCTCCCGGCTGCGCCAGACCAGCTCCACCTGGCCCACGATCTGGTCGGTCTCCGGCAGCACGGCGGCCAGGCTCAGGCAGTCGCCGTCCTCGGCCAGCGTCGTCTCCCGGACCATCTGCTCGACCGCCGCTTCGGTCTGCGCCCGGTCGCGGGCCTCCCACAGCAGGTGCCGGGCGACCTCGGGCTGCCGCTGGTAGGCCCAGACGTCGTCGACGTCGTCGGGGGTGAACGGGCGCAGCAGCAGCCGGTCGGTGGTGATCGGCGCGGTAACCGTGAACACGGTGCGACCCTATCCGCTGCGGCACCTGCCCCCAGCGGATTCGGCTCAGCTCTCGGAGTTCTGCGCGAGATAGGACTCGCGGGTGTGCTCGGTGTGCTCGCGCATCAGCTGCGCGGCGCGCTCGGCGTCCTTCTTGGCGATCGCGTCGATCAGGGCGGAGTGCTCGTCCCACGACTTCTTGCCGCGCGACTTGGCCACCGGGGTGTGGTACCAGCGGACCCGGCGGTTGATCTGCGCCGCCAGCTCGCCGAGCACCTTGTTGCCGGACATCTCGGTGATCCGGGCGTGCAGCTCGGCGTTGGCCGCGACCACCGCCTCCACGTCGTCGGCCTTGAGCGCCTGCACGCCGCGCCTGTAGATCTGCTTGAGCTCGGCGATGCCCTCCTTGGTGGAGTTCAGCGCCGCCAGCCGGGCGGATTCGGCCTCCAGCAGGGTGCGCACGCCCAGCAGCTGGTCGGCCTCCTCCGGGGTGGGGCTGTGCACGAACGCGCCGTAGCCGGGCCGCAGGTCGACCCACTCGTCCTTCTTGAGCCACTGCAGCGCCTCGCGCACCGGCTGCCGCGACACCCCGAGCAGCTCGGCGAGCTCCTTCTCGACCAGGTGCTGGCCCGGTTTGAGCTCGCCGGTGACGATCAGCTCCAGGATGGCCTCGTAGACGGTGTCGCGAAGCGGCACCGGACGCGCGACCTGGCGGGCGGCCAGGCCCTGCGGCGGTTTCGAGGTCAACGACATGCGCAGCTCCGGGGTGGGTCGGGGGCGCGGGTGTTTTGCCCGATGGATTTAGCATACAGTATGTCATCTTCGTCCGGACCGACAACGCTCCACAGAGGACGGTCGCTGCGCCGAACGGATGGATCGCCTTGCCGGCGCTGGACATCGCCGGTCCGGCAGGTCTAGAACGGCAGTGCGGGGCCGATGTCGGCCATCGGGGTGCCGATCGCTCCCGAACCGGAGGCGCTTGTGGGCGTGCCTGCGATTTCGTGGTCGGCGACGGGAATCCTGCTCGTGCTCGTCGCCTGGGATCTGACCGCTGCTGGACGGGCCGGGCCGCTGCGCCGCTGCACCCTCCTGCTCGTCGCGCAGCTCTTGGTCGCCGCCCTGGTCGGCGCGATGCTCCTCGGCACCAGCGGATCCGACGTCGCCACGCAGTTCTTCACCGGCTGGGCGACCTCGCTGGCCGCGACGGTGGATCTGCTGGCCGTGCTGCTGTCGGTGGCAGCCGGGATGGAGACCGTCGCAGTTGTCGTGGTCGTCGGTGTGCTGGCCCGAGGTGCGCTGGCCTTCGCCGATGCGCCCCTGGTCGGTGTCGTCTCGGTCGTGTTCGGCGCCGCTGTCCTGTGGGCCGCCTGGCGGGCCTTCCGCGGCGAAGGCGATCCACCCCGGCCACTGGCTCCGCGCCTGGCCACGGCTGCCGTGGTGCTCGCCGCGCTCGTCCTCGCGCTGCTGTCGGCCGCTGCCACCCGCGAGGTGACCGGCTCGGCGCCTCTTGTGCTGCTGGCGGGTGTGCTCGCACTGGTCGGGTTCCGGCACGTGTTCGGTCTGCTGCGCGGCTTGCTGGCGCGGGTGCCGGATGCCTCGGTGGGGCTGGCGGTGGTGCTGGTGTTCATCGGGGTCAAATCGGTGCTGGCCGGGTTGAGCGGAGTCGGCCCCGCGCACGACGCGCGGGTCGTACTGCTGACGCTCGGCATGGTCGGGGCCGTGGCCGCGTTGGGCGCCATCACCGCGGCGCGCCGGGCCGCGCGCTGACCGACCGCCGGCTACGCCGAGGGCGAACGGGTGCGAGAGCGGGAATCCAGCGGTTCTCCGCGGCGTTGCGCAGGCACACAACTCCGTTTGGAGGTCGTGATGGCCGGGACGCCGCAAGACCCGTTCGACGCGCTGGACGGCTACTCGCGAACCGTGGCCCAGGTCGCCCGCACGATCACGCCCAGCGTGGCGAGCTTGCACTCGGCAGATGAGCGGGGAGAGGGAGCCGGGTCGGCGGTGGTGTTCACCGAGGACGGCTTCCTGCTGACCAACGCGCACGTCCTCGGCAGGGCCGAAGGCGGCACCGCCCGCTTCGCCGACGGGTCCGACGCGCCGTTCTCCGTGGTCGGCGCCGACCCGCTGTCGGATCTGGCGGTGGTCCGCGCGGTGGGCGGCACGCCACCGCCGGTGGTGCTGGGCGACAGCGACCGGCTGGTGGTGGGCCAGCTCGTGGTCGCGGTCGGCAACCCGCTCGGCCTGGCAGGTTCGGTCACCGCGGGCGTGGTCAGCGGGCTCGGACGATCGCTGCCCGCCCGCAGCGGTCAGGCCGCCCGCATCATCGAGGACGTCATCCAGACCGACGCCGCGCTCAACCCCGGCAACTCCGGCGGCGCGCTGGCCGATTCGCGCGGCGTCGTGGTGGGCATCAGCACCGCGGTCGCCGGGGTGGGCCTCGGGCTGGCGATCCCGATCAACACCACCACACGCCGCATCATCGATTCGCTGGTCCGCCACGGCCGCGTCCGGCGCGCCTACCTCGGCCTGGTGACCACCCCGGCGCCGCTGCCCTACGACCTGGTCGAACGCACGGGCCAACAGACCGGGCTGCGCGTCGTGGACGTGGTCGCGCACAGCCCCGCCGCGCGAGCCGGCCTGCACCGCGGCGACCTCTTGCTCACCGCGGGAGGCAACCCGGTGCGAGACGCCCAGGGCCTGCAGCGCCTGATGTTCGCCGAGGCCATCGGCCGCCCGCTGCAGATCACCGTGACCCGCAGCGGAGCGCTCGTCGACGTGATCGCCGAACCAGTGGAACTGCTCGACACCCCGCGCTGACCGACGTCGCACGGCGGGCGCGGCGCACTTCAGGGGCCGGATGCTCGGGAGTTGCTGTAGCGGGTACTGCGGTGGTGCGTGACCTGCGCAGGAGCGCCAGGTTGGGTGTGCACCATGGTCAAATCCAGGCGCATGTGGAGGCTCCGGTGAGGAGGCTAGGGGTGAACTTTCTCGGCTGGGCCGGTGTTTTCCTGCTGTGTGTTGGGTTGACGGCGGTCATGGCGGTCCCGACCAGCCTTGAAGAGCTGGCGATCGCGATCGCAATAGCTGCAGCGATCACGTTGGCCGGTTATGTTGTAGTCGCGATAGAACGATGGTCGAGGAAGAGCCGAAAAAGAAACCGGCACCTTGGTGGTTGACCGCCCGTTGAGCCCGGCGGCCTTCAAAGCTGGTCGAACGCACTGGTCAGCAGACCGGGCTGCGCGTCGTGGCGTGGTCGCGCACAGCTCCGGCGCGCGAGCCGGACAGGTTCTGCTCGTTTGTCGCGCGTGCATGTAAATTTTGGCAGGTCTGCTGGTGTTCCCGACGAATTTGTGACGCAGGGTGTAGGCGTTTGCTGGAGAAGCCGCAGCTGCGATCCTCGGGTGTTGTGGCGGACCTGGTTCTGGTCGTAGTCCTGCATGCCTGGGGCCTGGGCCTGCGAACGGGTCCTGCTGGCTGGGTCCGGCGTCGGTGTGTCAGCGGATGCTTGCCGGTTCGTCGAGGTAAAATGGGTGGTCGTGGGGCGAGCGGTTGGTGCGAAGGTGTCGAGGCGGTACAAGGTCGCGGTGTGGCGATCGATGATGGAAGTCCACGCCACCGTGCTCAACGAGATCGAAGCCGATCTGGCGAACAAGCACGGGCTTTCGCTGAACGAGTTCGACGCCCTGATCAACATCCCCGCTGCCGGGGTCGGCTTCCGCGAGCTCACCGACCGGGTCATCTTGAGTCAGAGCGCGCTCAGCCGTCTCGTCGACAGGCTCGAAGCCAGGGGACTCGTCGTGCGGATCGGGGCGGAGGGCGACTCCCGTGCCGTGGACGTCGAGCTCACCGAGGAGGGGAAGAAGCTCGTGCGCAGTGCCGCCCGCACGAACGCGGCAGCGGTCGAGCGCGCGTTCGCAGACCGGCTCTCGAGTGAGGAGCTGGAATACCTGTACGAGGTGTTCTCCCGGCTGCTGGGCGGCCCGGTCGAGGTCTGAGCCTAGGAATCCGGAGCGCCGTATCCGAGTTGCCGTTATCGGGCGGAACTCGAGTCCTCGCAACGTAGGACGACGCGACGGGAAGCGCGGGGCGGACCGAGCCGTGCATCGTGTCCGCCCCGCGTTCAGCCGCTTGTGGGTGTGTTCAGCGTGAGTCTCAGCCGAGGGTCGGGTAGTCGGTGTAGCCGGTCCTACCGCCGCCGTAGAGACCTTCGGGGTTGATCGGGTTGAGCGGGCCGTTGATGCGGAAGCGCTCGACCAGGTCCGGGTTGGCGAGGAAGCCGCGGCCGAAGGAGATCAGGTCGGCGCCCCGTCGCAGCCACTGCTCGGCGTTCGCCCGGCCGGCGTCGGCCGGTGGCTCGGGGAAGGCGTTGAGGGGGTTGACCACGAGGATACCGGGCCAGGCAGCGCGGATCTTGTCGTTGACGTCCTCGTCGTCGGCGGCCACCAGGTGCACGTGCGCGAGGTCCAGCGGCGTCAGGGCGCCCAGCAGCGCCGGGTAGAGCTCCGTCGCGTCGGTGTCGGCGATGTCGTTGATCGGCTTGGCAGGGGAGATGCGCAACCCCACCCGGTCGGAGCCGATCGCGCCGGCCACGGCTTCCGCGACCTCGACGACGAAGCGGATGCGGCCCTGGACGGAGCCGCCGTAGGCGTCCGAGCGCTGGTTGCTGTTGGGGGCGAGGAACTGGTGCAGCAGGTAGCCCATCGCGCTGTGCAGCTCCACACCGTCGAACCCGGCCTCGACCGCACGGCGTGCGGCGTTGCTGAACTCCTCGACGATGGCGTGGATCTCGGAGATGGTCAGCTCCCGCGGCTCGACGAGATCCTGAGGTCCCGTCGGGGTGAAGATCTGCCCGTTCGCGCGGACGGCGGAGGGACCGACCGGGCGCAGGCCGTGCACGCTCGGGTGCCCCACCCGCCCGGAGTGCTGGATCTGGTTGAAGATGCGTCCACCTGCCGCGTGCACGGCGTCGGTGACCGCGCGCCACCCCGCCACCTGGGCATCGGTGTAGATGCCCGGGGTCCACGGATACCCCTGGCCTTGCACCGAGGGCTGCGTGCCCTCGGTGATGATCAAGCCGGCCGAAGCGCGCTGGGCGTAGTAGGTTGCCATGCTGGGTGAGGGGACGCCCTCCTGATCGGCGCGGCTGCGGGTCATCGCTGCCATCACCGTGCGATTGGGCAGATCCAGCCGACCAACGCGGATGGGTTCGAACAAGGACACGGGAATCTCTTTCATGCTCGGCCCGGCGGAGCGCTCCGGGTGTTGGGAAGGCGGCTGAACCTGTGGCAGGTGCGGCTCGTTGAACGTGGAAGAAGCGGGTTCACTCCGGATCGACGCATGCGAACGTCGATCGCTGTCCGCGCAGCGGCTTTCTGCTGTGCCGGGCGGATCCTGGGGAACCCGCCACAACGGCGCCGGATCACACGACCTTGAATCTCATGGCCGGGCCGGCGTTCGTGGTGCTGGCGCGGGTGGTCTCGTCGGTCGACTTGATCAGGAAGATGTGTGGCTTCCCGCCGCCCTCGGTCCGGCGCAGCGTGGTCGTGCGGTCGCGCCGGTGCCTGGCTTTCGACGTCGGCTTCCGCTGCTGAAAACGATTGGACACCAGTCCTGCGACACCGAGTGCCAACGGCAGTGACAGGACTCCCGTCAGGAGAAGTCGGTTGATCTGGAACATGGGAGAACACCTCGTGCTGCTCGAAAGTCGTGCTGATCGTCAACCGTCGGGGTGCGTCGCGCTGCCTCGACGGTTCGGCGGAGGAGAAACCCGCGTGGCGAACACGCATCCGGCTCGGCTGCAGCCGGAGTGGAGGTGAGGGGTGTGGTGGGTTCTCGGCGCCGACCGAGAACCCACCACGTGCTAACCCTCGGTGGTCAGCGAACCATGCTCATCGAACGATGTGCAGGCCGTGGCCGATCGGGCCGTGGTCCAGGAAGCACAGCTTGCCCTGGCCCTCGTGGTAGTGGCCCTGGACGTGGTGGAAGACCCAGCGGCCGTTGTTCCACCGGTGGTCCCAGCGGCCGTCGCGGTGGTTCCAGTGACCGTCGCGGTTCTCCACCCGCACCGACGCGCTGCTGTTGGCGTTGGCCGAGCCGTGCCCCCGAACCTGGGCCGACGCCTGGCTGTTGGCGTTGGCCGTGCCACGCCCCTGAACCTGGACAGATGCCTGGCTGTTGGCGTTGGCCGAGCCGCGGCCCTGAACCTGGGCGGAGGCCTGGCTCTCGACGCGGATGCTGGTGTCCTGTCCCTCGGCCGAAGCCACTCCGGCGATGCCGAGGGCGAGCGGGAGCGTCAGTGCTCCAGCGGCCAGCACACGATTGATCTTGCGCATCAGTAGTGCACCTCGTTGTGTCAGATCATCGAGATCTTGCTTGTTGGGCTCGCGACGTGGGTAGCTGATCCACATCGTTGGCCCGGTGGACGAGACCCGCATGCTGATCTCGTAATCGGCTCAACCCTCGGGATCCGGCGGGTAATCCCTGATGATCTGTGTTGTACAAGACGGAGTTTCTCCTTGATGGGCATCGGGTTTCTTCTCATAATCATGCGCCCGCATAGAAGTTATATGTATGTGCATTGAGATTTGAGGTGTGCGTTGAGGTCCGTGCGACAGGAGTGCCGCCCGTGGTCGCGGCCGGACTCCGGGAGGTGCCGGAAAGCCGTGGATCTCGATTCGCGGCCCTGGAAGTCCAACGCCGGGCCGATCGCGGACTGTCGGCGGACGACTACGATGCGATGCCCTCGATCGGGATCGGAAACCATGTGCAGAAGTGCCGACCGGCGTCCGCGCGCCTGACTTCGGCACGCCTGACCATCGGGGTAGATTGATGGCGAAGCGGGTTCGGGAGGCGTTGATGAGGCGGGGTACGAGGTCGGCCGGGGACGAGCGCGAGCTGATGATGCTCCTGCTCGGAGTCTTGGCCAGGCTGCGTGAGCACCTCGACTCGGCGGCTGACGATGTCGGCCTGAGCCTCCCCCAGGCGCACACGCTGTTGCGGCTGGAGCAGCCCCAGCGGATGGGCGAGCTCGCGGGCGCCCTGCATTGCGAACCCTCCCACGTGACTGCCATTGCGGACCTGCTCGAGGCGTCGGATCTGCTCGAGCGGCAGTCCGACCCGGCCGATCGCCGGGCCAAGCGGCTCGTGCTCACCGCGAAGGGGACGAAGCTGCGGGAGCGTCTGCTGGCGCGACTGGGAGAGGGTTTCCCGGTCGCGTCCGAACTCGATGCCGGGCAGCGGGACGTCTTGGCGGAGCTGCTGCGCGAGGCGCGGGATTCCTCCGGCGACTGACGTCGTGCGCCGCCGGCCGCGTTGACTCCGGTCGTGCGTCTACCAGGCCCTTGCTCGTCGAGCGGGGCTCGTTCCTGCGTGCCGTGCTCGGCCCCGGGTCGAATTACTTCACTCACAGAATGTTTCACCTGCTGAAGTAAGATGCTTCACTGACTGAAGCAAGTGACCCCGGTGGGGTGCGCTGCCTGCTGTTCTCCGCTGCCGACCGAGGCGTGGCCGGCGGGCAGGTCTGGGCCGCGATGTGGATGGAGTCCTGGGATGTTACGCGGTGTGCCGTACAAGTGGCTGGTTGCGATCGCCTTCGTGTTCGGGTTGTTCATGGAAGTCCTGGACATGACCGTGCTGAACACGGCACTGCCCGCCTTGGGGCGGCAGTTCGGAGTCGGTACCGAAAGCCTCCAGTGGCTGGTCACCGGCTATCTCGTGAGCATGGCCGTGTTCATCCCGGCATCGGGCTGGGTGGCCGACCGCTTTGGGTCCAAGCGGACGTTCTTGTTCGCCTTGGCGGTGTTCACCGCAGCGTCGCTGTGGGCCGGAGTCGCTGGTTCGCTGGCCGAGTTGGTGACGGCCAGGATCGTGCAGGGCGTGGGAGGCGGGCTTCTCACACCGGTCGGGACCGCGATGCTCTTCCGGGCGTTCCCGCCGGAGGAGCGCGCGCAGGCGTCGGCGATCCTGTCGATCCCGACCGGCATCGCGCCGGCTCTCGGACCGGTGCTGGGCGGATGGCTGGTCGACAACGTCGATTGGCGTTGGATCTTCCTGATGAAGGTGCCGATCGGCGTGGCCGGGATCGCCTTCACAGCGGCGGTGATCCGCGAGGAGCGAACCGACCACCCCGGACGCTTCGACGTCGTCGGGTTCCTGGCCGGTGGTGGAGCGCTCGCGCTGCTGCTGGTGGGACTCGATCAGGGAGTCCTCGGCGAGTGGAGCAGCGCATCCGTGTTCCTGCCGCTGATCGGGGGCGCCCTGCTCGCGGTCGTGTTCGTGATCGCTGAATTGCGCATCGCCGAGCCGATGATCGACCTCCGGCTGCTGCGCATCCGGCTGTTCCGCACCGGCAACCTGCTGATGCTGCCGTCGTCGGGCGCGCTGATGGGCACGCTCTTCCTGACCCCGTTGCTGCTGCAGTCGTTGCTGGGGCTGGACGCCACCGGGTCGGGATTGGTCACCATGTTCCAGGCGCTGGGGATGACGGCGACGATGCCGTTCGCCGGATGGCTGTACCAGCGGCTCGGTCCACGTTGGATGCTGACCGCCGGCTTCGTCGCCATCGCCGCGTCCGTCGCGGCGCTGCTCCCCATCGGCGTCGACAGCAGCCTGTGGGGTGTTCGGGTACCGATGCTCACGATGGGCATCGGCATGGCGTTGACGGTGATCGCGTTGCAGGCCGCGACCTTCGCGCAGGTGAGTCCGGCGGCGATGACCCGTGCGTCGTCGGTGTTCGCGACCACGCGTCAAGTGGCCGCTGCCGTGGGAGTCGCGCTCGTCGCCAGCATCCTGACGCTCCGGACCGATCAGCGAGTCGGCGGGCTGGCACCGGTGGTGACCGAAGCCGTCCGGCAGGACGCGATGCTCAGCGCCTTCCGCGACACGTTCCTCGTCGCCCTCGTGGTCGCCGTGCTCGGCCTGCTGATCGCGCTGCGCGTCCGCGATGCGGATGCGGCTGCGTCCATGCGATCGGCGAAACCGGCCGGTGAGGCGGCAGGAACCGCAGTGGGAAGTGGTCCGGAACAACTTCAAGCGCGATCGGGAAAGTAGCCCGGCAGAAGCCGGCGGCACCGCAGTGCCGCTCCGGGGAGGAAAGGCTCGCGGGTGCCTCGGTGCCGCGGGATGTGCGGTGCTCCGAGCCCGTTGTGTCGATCCTCCCTCGTATTCCGAGAATGGAGAGAAACAGATGACAACTGCGTTCAGCCCGTTTCAGCTCGGTGATGTGACGCTCCGAAACCGGATCGTCATGGCGCCCATGACCCGCACCCGCGCCGACGCGACCGACGGCACGCCCACCGAGCTCATGGCCGAGTACTACTCCCAGCGCGCGTCGGCCGGCTTGATCGTCACCGAGGGCGTTCAGCCGTCGGTCGTCGGCCAGGGATACCCGTTCACCCCGGGGCTGCACACCCAGGAGCAGGTGGCCGCTTGGCGCAAGGTGACCGACCGGGTGCACGCCGCGGGCGGCCGGATCTTCGCCCAGCTGATGCACACCGGACGCATCGGACACCCCAGCCTCCTCCCGGACGGTCTGATCCCGGTCGGTGCGTCCGCGGTCGCAGCGCAGACCCGGGTGTTCACGCCGAGCGGTCTGCAGGACTGCGTGACGCCCAAGGAGCTCTCGGAAGCCGAGATTCTCGACACGATCGATGACTTCGCCACCGCGGCCCGCCATGCGATCGAGGCCGGGTTCGACGGGGTGGAGCTGCACGGTGCGAATGGATACCTGCTGCACCAGTTCCTCGCGCCCAGCAGCAACCGCCGCACCGACGGCTGGGGTGGCTCCTTGGAAGGCCGGCTCCGCCTGACGGTCGAGACTGTCCGAGCCGTGGCCGAGGCCGTCGGCGGCCAGCGCACCGCGCTGCGGATCTCGCCGGGGAACCCGTTCAACGACATCAGCGAGGACGATCTCGAAACCACCTACGGCGCGCTGGTCGAGGCGATCAACCCCTTCGGCCTCGCCTACCTGCACATCGCCGAAACGGGAGGCCGGTCGTTGACCAACCTCCTGCGCAAGGCGTTCGACGGGACGTTCGTGCTCAACCCGAACACCCCGGGGCGTCCCACCGGTGTCGAGGAGCTCGAACTCCTGGAGGATGGCACTGCGGACCTGCTCAGCTACGGGGTTCTGTTCCTCGCCAACCCGGATCTTCCCGCCAGGCTGGCTGACGGTGGACCGTTCAACACCCCTGACCCGGACACGTTCTACGGCAGGGATGCCGCCGGTTACACGGACTACCCGAGCAAGAGCTGATACCGGTAGCTGAGAACGCGGCTCGAAGGCCCGGTGGGCGGCGGAACCCGCTGGCCGGGCCTTCGTACCGCGGTGATGTGCGATGTGTTGCGGTGCAGCGTTAGCCGCGGTCGTAGGCGAACTGCAGGCCGGCGGTGCCGCCGGTCTCGATGAACAGGCTCATGAATTGTTCGGCGGTTTCCTTCCGGGCCCAGTCGCGCTGGAGCTCGCACAGCAGTTGCACCCAGGTGATAGGTCGCGCTCCGGCCTGTTCGACTCGCCGCAGTGCGGCTTCGTGGGCGGACACCGATGTGCCGCCGACAGCGTCCACGACGGGGTAGATCTCGTAGCCCTCGCGCAAAGCGTCGAGCGTGGGGAAGGTCAGGCACGCCTCCGTCCACAGCGCCGTCATCACCAGCTTCTTGCGGCCGGTGGATTTGACCGCGTCGACGAACTCCCGGTCCTCCCAGGCGTTGATCGAGGTGCGGTCGTAGGTGGGGAGATCGTCGAGGATCTTCCGGAGTTGCGGGATCGGTGGCTTGTTCAGACCGGTCTCGACGTTGACCGTCGAGTGCACGATCGGCAGTTCGTAGGTGCGCGCGATCTTGGCCAGCCCGACGATGTTGTTGACGAGGAGCTGGCGGTCCATGGAATTGATCGAATTGACCTGGACCGGTTGGTAATCGATGATGACCACCGCTGCGTTCTTCGGCGTCAGCAGGGCGTCGGTCTCCGGATCGCGAATCTGTTCGCTAGTCACGCTGCCTCCCGGTGGATCGTTCTTTCCGTTTCGAGGAGTGTGGGTGCTCACCGGGGAGTGTCCTCCACGGCGCGGTGGTGCGCATAACGAGTGCCGAAGAATCCGGGGTGCAAGAAGAGCGCGTGCGGGGCTTTCTGTCCGGCGGGTAATTTATCACCAGATGTTCTGCGTGCCCCGTTGCGCGTCGACTGCGAAGCTCCGTGGCCAGATCGTTCAAAGGGGCGGCGCGCGGCGATTTCGGCTGGTAGTCGGCAGGGGTGGAAAGCTACACTCGCTGCGGCGAAGGGATTTTCGTCCTCGGGAAGGCTGGGGAGGGATGGAAAATGGGTGAACTCTTCATTGTCGCCGGATTGCGCGCCAAGGAGGGGAAGGATGACGAACTGCGTCGCGATCTGGCCGAATTGGTCGAACTCTCGCGTCAGGAGGAAGGAAGTATTCGATACGACCTGTTCGTCTCCCGGGATGAACCTGGGCTGTTCGTTCTCGTGGAACACTGGGCCAGCGAAGAAGCACGAAGCAAGCACCACAACGAGAGCTCGCACATCCAGCGTTTCCACGGCGACGGCAAGAGGAATGTGGAGAGGACGGAATTCTTCCACATGCTCGACCGCGTGGTGTGAGGCGGACGGCGGAAGAGTCCGACGAGAACGGCGAAGAGATCCTATGACGGGCTCAGCGTCCGGCAGTTCTTCCGCTCGCCCTCACGCGGCGGGCGATCATCTCTGATTTCACTCTGCCCGGCGCGTTCGGCGGGCTGTTCTTCGGCGGGGCCGTCCCTGTCAAGGCGAGGTGGTGCGGCTCCACGTGCTGGTGGCGACGATCCTGGTCGTGCTGGGAACGTCGCGCGGGCGGCTGTCCGGATCCGGTCTGCGCCTATCCTTCCGGGCATGACGGTTTTGCGGAGGTTGCCCGCCGCCGCGGTCGATCTGGCGCTGGCGGTGCTGATCGCGGCCGTGGTGCTGCTCTCCGCGCTGCTGAACTTCGCGGTCGACCGGGGAGGCCTGCGGCTCTTCGACGTGCTGATGGTCCTCGGCACCTGTGCCGTGCTGGTGCTGCGGCGGCGCTTTCCGATTCCCGTCGCGCTGGCGACGCTCGTGGGCTGCGTCGTCTACTACCCGCTCAGCACTGCCGACGGCCCGCTGCTGCTGGCGTTCGCGGTCGCGTTGTGCACGGTCGCCGCTGAAGGGCGCACTGCCGTGGCGGTGCTCTTGGCGGTGGTGGCGATGCTGTTCGTCGGCTACGGCGAGGTCGGCAGCGGGCAGCGGCATCTCGACGACACCTCGCTGTACCTGTTCGCCGGGTGGCTGGTCGCGGCGGTCGCGATCGGCGGCCTGGTCCACAACCGGCGTGCCTACCTGAACGAGGCCGAGCAGCGGATGCGCGCGGTGGAGCGGGAGAAGGAGGAAGAAGCGCGCTCGCGGGCCGGCGAGGAGCGGCTGCGCATCGCGCGGGAGCTGCACGACGCGCTCGGCCACCACCTCTCGCTGATCAACGTGCAGGCCGGTGCCGCGCTGCACCGCAGCGACACCGATCCCGCCCCTGCCCTGACCTCGATCAAGCAGGCCAGCAAGGAAGCGCTGCGCGAGCTGCGCGCCACGCTGGGCGTGCTGCGCCAGGTCGACAAGGCCGGCGTGCCGCCGGGACTGGCCCGGGTGGACGACCTGATCGCGCAGGCCCGCGCGACCGGGCTGGCGGTGCGCGTCGAGATCGACGGCGAAGTCCGCCCACTGCCGCCGGAAGTGGACCTCGCCGGGTACCGGATCGTGCAGGAGGCGCTGACCAACGTGACCAGACACGCCGACGCGCGCACGGCTTTCGTGCGCATCGGGTACTCCGGCCAAGATGTCCGGGTGCAGATCGACGACGACGGGAGCGCGGTGCCGGACGTGGAGCGGGGCAACGGGATTCGCGGCATGGAGGAGCGCGCCCGGGCGCTGGGCGGGGAGTTCACCGCCGGTTCCGCGCCGGACGGCGGTTTCCGGGTGCGGGCCGTCCTGCCGTGGCGGGCCGCGCGGTGATCCGGGTGCTGCTGGCCGACGACCAGACGCTGGTGCGCGCGGGCTTCCGGTCCATCCTGGAGGGCGAGGCCGACGTCGAGGTGACCGGCGAGGCCGCAGACGGCGCCGAGGCGGTGCGCCGCGCCGCCGAACTGCTCCCCGACGTGGTGCTGATGGACATCCGGATGCCGCAGCTCGACGGGCTGGAGGCGACCCGGCGGATCTGCGCCGACCCGCGCCTGGCGGCGGTGAAGGTGCTCATCCTGACCACCTTCGACGTGGACGACCACGTCTACGGTGCGCTGCGGGCCGGGGCGAGCGGATTCCTGGTCAAGGACACCGAGCCGACCGAGCTGATCCACGCGGTCCGCGTGGTGGCCCGCGGTGACGCGCTGCTGGCACCGGCCATCACCCGGCGGCTGATCGCGGAGTTCGCCGCGCGCAGCGACCGGCCCGCGCCCAGCCCGCGGCTGAGCTCGCTGACCGATCGCGAGCGGGAGGTGCTGGTGCTGGTGGCGCGTGGGCTGTCCAACAACGCGATCGCCGAGCGCCTGGTGCTCAGCCCGGCCACGGCCAAGACCCACGTCAGCCGGATCATGAGCAAGCTCGGGGTGCGCGACCGGGCGCAACTGGTCGTGCTGGCCTACGAATCGGCGCTCATCACGCCGGGCTGGCTGACGTGATCCGGGCACAACTCCAGGTGTAGGGGAGCGCCCCTAGGGGACAACCGGCGCGGTATCCGAAGTGTCCTCCGCGGCCCGACGTCCGGCGCCCGCCGCGGCGGCAGGCTGACGGGCATGGATCCGGAAACCCTCGACCTGGCGCGGCTGCAGTTCGCCCTGACCGCCGGCGGCCACTTCCTGTTCGTCGCGCTGACCATCGGGCTGGCGACGCTCGTGGCGTGCGTCCAGACCCGGGCGACGCTGTCGCGCAACCCGGTGCACGAGCGGATGACCCGGTTCTGGGGCCAGCTCTACGTGATCAACTACGCGGTGGGCATCGTCACCGGGCTGGTCATGGAGTTCCAGTTCGGACTGGCCTGGAGCGGGCTGATGCACCTGGCGGGCAACGTCATCGGCGCGTCGCTGGCGATGGAGGCGCTGGTCGCGTTCTTCGTGGAGTCGACGTTCCTGGGACTGTGGATCTTCGGCTGGGGGCGGCTGAACCGCTGGGTGCACCTCGGGCTGATCTGGGTCGTCGCGCTCACCGCGTACGCCTCGGCGTACTGGATCCTGGTGACCAACGGATTCCTGCAGAACCCGGTGGGCTACGAGCGGGCCGGTGCGGTGCTGCGGCTGACTGACGCGGGGGCGGTGCTGAGCAATCCGGCCGCCACTACGGCGTTCTGGCACATCTTGGGTGGATCTCTGGTCACCGCAGGAGTTTTCGTGGCGGGTATCAGCGCGCTGCACCTGTTCCGCCGGACCGCCGACGTGGAGCTGTTCACCAAATCGCTGCGCATCGGCCTGTTCACCGCGCTGCCCGCGCTGTTCGTGACGGTGATCGCCGGCGGGATGCAGTTCGGCCACCTCCAGCCGATGAAGCTCGCGGTGTTCAACCAGAGCGCCACGCGGATCGCGGAGCTGCAGGCCGAGCGGGTCGCGCGTTTCGGCCCGGGTGACTACGTGCCGCCGGAGACCTGGACCAGGGTTGGCGGGATCGTGATGTTCCTGGCCTTCGCGCTGCTGCTCTACTTGCTGGTGCCCAGCGTGCTGCTCGCGTTCTTCAGACCGGTGGTGCGGCGGTTCCGGTTGTGGCACCTGGTGCTGGTGGCGGCGATCCCGCTGCCCTTCCTGGCGATGATCTCGGGCTGGGTGTTCCGCGAGATGGGCCGCCAGCCGTGGGTCATCGACGGTGTCCTGCGCGTCGAGGACGCGGTCTCCGACGTCCCGGCCGCGGCGATGCGCACCTCCCTGCTGGTCTTCACCGTCCTGTTCGGACTGCTGCTGGTGCTCAACTGGTTCCTGCTGCTGCGCCAAGCGGTCCGCGGCCCCGACGCGGTGGCGCTGGGCCGGATTCCCGAAGAACCCCGTCCGATGTCCGCCACGTTCTGAGGAGCGAATCGTGGAACTGCTGGCTGTTGCGGTGCTGGGCGTGTTCGCCCTCGGGTACTTCCTGCTGGGTGGTGCGGACATCGGGGTGGGCATGCTGCTGCCCGCGCTGGGGCGCGACGCGCGGCAGCGCAGGCTGGTGATCACAGCCATCGCGCCGTTCTTCCTCGGCAACGAGGTGTGGCTGGTGGCCACGGCGGGGATCCTGGTCGGTTCCTTCCCCGCGCTCGAAGGCGAACTGCTCACCGGCTTGTTCCCCGCCGTGGTGCTGCTGCTGGTCGGCTGGATCGTGCGCGACGTGGGGCTGTGGTCGCGGGGCCGGGTCAAAGGCCGCGCGTGGTGCGCGGGCTGCGATGCGGCGATCACCGGCGGCAGCTGGGTCGTGGCGCTGAGCTGGGGCTGGATGTTCGCCGGGCTGCTCGCGGGCCAGATCCACGAGGTGGTCACCGGCCCCGGGGCGCTGCTGACCGCGGTCGCGATCGCGATGCTGTTCGCCGTGCACGGCCTGGCCTTCGCCCGGCTCCGGCTGTCCGGGCCGCCGCACCAGCGCGCGAGTGCGCTGTTCGGGCGCTGCGGGGAGCGGCCGGGGCTGGCGCTCACGTCCGCCGCGCTGGTGCTGCTGTGCCTGGCGGTCGGATTCCGCCTGCCGCTGCAGGAGAACGCCGCCGACCCGGGCACGCTCGGTCTGCTGCTGCCCGCCGTGCTCGTGCTCATGCCGTTCCTGATCGCCGCCCAGGTCTTGGTGTGGTGGACGTTCCGGGCCCGGGTGGAAAGGCCGCTGTACCTGTGAACAAGCGACTCCTGGGCCTGGTGTCCCGCCGAACCCGGATCTCGGTGGCGGCGGTCGCACTGCTGCAGGCCGGTGTGATCATCGCGCAGGCGGACCTGCTCGCGCGCGCCATCGCGCAGCTCGACGCCGGTTACCTGCTGTGGCTCGCCGGAGCCGTCGTGCTGCGTGCGGGTGCAACGTGGTGCAGCAACGCCCTGGTGCACCGAGCTGCCGCGGACGTCAAGGCCGACCTGCGCGGCGCGCTTTTCGCCCGGGCTGCGGCGCAACGGTCCAGCGGGGCGTTCAACACGTTGATCACGAAGGGGATCGACGCGCTGGAACCGGTGATCACCGGGGTGCTGCCGCAGCTGGCGGTGGCGGTGCTCGTGCCACCGGTCGTGCTCGTGCGGCTCGGGCTGGCCGACTGGTCGTCGGCGTTGATCGTGGCGTTGACGATTCCGCTGATCCCGCTGTTCGGCGCCCTGATCGGCCTGCGGACGCGCGATGTGACGGCGAACCAGTGGGCGCACCTGCAGCGGCTCGGCGGGCACTTCCGGGACGTGCTGGCCGGGTTGAGCACGCTGCGCGTGTTCGGGCGCGCCGAGCACCAGGCCGCGGTGATCGGGCGGATGGCCGATGAGCACCGCTCGGCGACGATGCGGGCGCTGCGGGTGGCCTTCCTGTCGGGTTTCGCGCTGGAGCTGGTGTCGTCGCTGGCGGTCGCGCTGGTCGCGGTACCGGTCGGACTGCGGTTGCTGTCCGGCGGGATGGACCTGACCACGGCGCTGGTGGTGCTGCTGCTGACACCGGAAGCGCTGCTGCCGCTGCGGGCGCTCGGCACCAGGTTCCACGCTGCCGAGGAGGGCGTGGCGGCGGCGGAGCAGGTCTTCGAGGTCCTGGACGCCCCGACCGCCGAACAGGGCGGGACGCGGCGAGGGGCCACTGCGGGTGAGATCCGCTTCGAGGAGGTGAGCGTGCACTTCCCCGGCCACGAGGCTCCGGTGCTGGACCAGGTGTCGTTCGTGATCAGCCCGGGGGAGCGGGTGGCGCTGGTCGGGCCCAGCGGCGCCGGTAAGTCCACGGTCCTGCACCTGCTGCTCGGATTCGTCCGGCCGACCTCGGGACGGGTGCTGGTGGACGGTGTCGACCTGTGCGAACTCGACGTGGCGGACTGGCGCCGCCGGTTGGCGTGGGTGCCGCAGCACCCGCACCTGTTCGCCGGGACGATCGCCGACAACATCCGACTCGGCGCGCCCGGTGCCGCGATGCCGGAGGTCCGGGCGGCCGCCCGAGCGGCGCACGCGGCGGAGTTCATCGAGCAGCACCCGGACGGCTACCGAGCCCTGTTGGGCGATCGCGGTGCCGAACTCTCCGCGGGCCAGCGGCAACGCGTGGCGATCGCCCGCGCCTACCTCAAGAACGCGCCGATCGTCCTGCTCGACGAACCCACCGCGCGGCTGGACCTGCACGCCGAAGCAGCGCTGGCGGCCTCGGCCGGGGAAGTGCTGCACGAGAAGACCGCCATCGTGGTGGCGCACCGACCAGCGCTGCTGGCAGCCGTGGACCGGGTGATCCGCCTGCGCAGCGGATCGGTGGAGGTGGCGGCATGAGCGGATCTGTGCCGACCCCGTGCCCGAATGCACCTCGGGGGAACGTGACGCAACCCAGCCACAAGAAGCCGCAGAACGCGAGATTGCTCCTGGGCGTGATCACCACTGTGAATCGCGGAGAGGGGGAACAGCTCCGCTGGCCGCGATTGCTGGCGGCAGTGGGAGCGGGGGTAGCTGCCGAGCTGTGCGCCGTGGGGCTGATGGCGCTGGCGGCCTGGCTCATCACCCGCGCCGCCGAGCAGCCCGCGCTGTCGGCGTTGAGCCTGGCCATCGTCGGGGTCCGCGCGTGCGCGCTGGCTCGCGGCGCGTTCCGCTACCTGGAGCGCCTGGCCGGGCACGACGCCGCGCTGCGGGCAGTCGCGCGGCTGCGTCCCGAGGTGTTCCGGGCCAGGCTGGGACGACCGGCGCTGCGCGACGGAGATGCCCTGTCCCGCTTGGTGTCCGACGTCGACAGCGTCCAGGAGCTGCTGCTGCGCTGCCTGTCCCCGGCGTTGGTCGCACTGGTCGTCGCCACCGGATCGGTCCTGGCCTGCACCGCTGTGGTCCCGGACGCCGGGCCGGTGCTGGCCGGTGGTCTGCTGGTCGCGGCCGTGGTGCTGCCCGCGTTCGCCGTGCTGGCCCACCGCCGTGACCGCAGCGCCGCCGATCGGGCCGAACTGGCCATCGCCGCCGCCGATCTCGTGGACGGAGCTCGCGAGCTCGCCGCTTTCGGTGCGGTGCCCGCAGCGGTGTCGCGCGCCGAGCGGCACGCAGCTCGGATGCGGCGGCGTGATGGTGAATCGGCCCGCAGCGGGGCTGCGCTGCTGGCGGGTGGTGTCGTGGTGCAGGGCATGACGGCTGTGGCCGTGACCTGGACCGCGCTGCTCGCCGGTCAGCCGCAGACGAGTGCGGCAGTGGTGGGTTTCCTGGCGCTGGCGGCATTCGAGACCGTCCTCCCGCTGACCGATGCCGCGCGCCGCTGGAGCGAACACGTCCCGGCGCTGCGGCGGATCACGGAGCTGCTCGCCGAGCCGCCCATCTCGCTGCCGCCAGCGAACGCGGAAATCCTGGCGCTGCACGACGTTTCGGTGCACTACGACCGGCCCGCGCTGAACAACGTGGATCTGACCGTCGAACCCGGCCGAGCGGTGGCGGTCGTCGGCGCCAGCGGGGCCGGCAAGAGCACGCTGCTCGGCGTCATGGCCGGGCTCGTGCCGCCGACGGCGGGCCACGTCGAACGGCCGGAAACCCGTGCGGTGACCCAGGACGCGCACGTCTTCAGCACCACCATCCGGGACAACCTGCTGCTGGCCGCACCGGATGCCACCGAGCCCGAGCTGGAACGCGCGGTCGAGCAGGCCGGTCTGCTCGACTGGATCCGCCAGCAGCCGGCAGGTTTCGGCACCTTCGTCGGCGAGTCCGGGCAACCGCTCTCCGGCGGCCAACGACAACGCCTCCTGCTGGCGCGGGCGCTGCTGGCCGAGCCGGACGTGCTGCTGCTCGACGAGCCGACCGAGGCGCTGGAACCCGAACTGGCCGACGAGATCCTGACCCGCGTCCTGCGCACCAGAGCCGGGCGGAGCACCGTCGTGGTGACGCACCGCCTGGCCCGGCTCGCCGAGTTCGACGAGATCCTGGTGCTCGACGCCGGGCGGATCGTGCAGCGCGGCCCGCACCGGGAACTGGTCGCGGAACCGGGGCCGTTCCGGGACCTGTGGGAAGCCGAGGCGTTGACGGACTCGGTGATCCGGCCGCAGGATGATCTCCGTCGCCGCGCCGCGGCGCTCACCGGGAGAGGGGTGCGCGACCGTTGACCCAGGGGTTCTTCGCCGAGCTGACCACCACCGAACTCGCCGGACGGCTGCGCGCGGGCGAGACCAGCGCGGTCGAGCTCACCACGGCCGCGCTGCGCGCCATCGCGGAGCTCGACGGCGAGCTCAACGCCTTCACCGCGGTCGACCACGACGGCGCGGTGAAGGCCGCGGAGAAGGCCGACGCCGAACTGGCCGAAGGCCTGGACCGCGGGCCGCTGCACGGCATCCCGGTGGCGGTCAAGGACATCATCGAGGTCGCCGGGCTGCCCACCACGATGGGCTCGGCGCACTTCGCCGACCACGTGTCCACATCGGACGCAGAATGCGTGCGGCGGTTGCGGGCGGGCGGCGCGGTGCTGGTCGGCAAGACCACCACGCACGAGTTCGCCTTCGGCCCGACCGGGGACAGCGCGCACGGCGGCCCGTCCCGCAACCCGCACGATCCCACCCGCATCACCGGCGGCTCCAGCGGTGGCAGCGGCGCCGCGGTCGCCGCCGGGATGGTGCCGCTGGCGCTGGGCACCGACACCGGCGGATCGGTGCGCATCCCGGCCGCGCTGTGCGGGGTGGTGGGGTTCAAACCGGCCTTCGGCGCGATCCCGGTCGACGGGGTGTTCCCGCTGGCGCAGTCGCTGGACCACGTCGGAGTGCTCGCCCGCAGCCCGCAGGACTGCCGCGCCGCCTACCGGGTGCTGGCCGGACTGCGCGACGCGCCGAGCCGGGAACGCGGTGAGACCGCGACCATCGGCTGGCTCGACCCGGACCTGCTGCACCCGGCGGACCCGGAGGTCACCCGGATCGCCCGCGCCGCGCTGGACGGGCTGACCGTGCGGGACGCCGAGCTCCGCGATCCGGAGCTGGCGCGCAGCGCCTACCAGGGCATCCAGGCCAGCGAGGCCTACGCCAACCACGCGGAGCGCCTCGCCGAGCACCCCGAGCTCTACACCGGTGACGTCCGGGACCGGTTGCGCGACTCGGCGCGGATCGCGGGCTGGCAGCACGTGCGGGCGCTGGCCGCGCGCGACCGGTGGCGCCGGGAGGTCGGTGAGCTGCTGACCGGCGTCGACCTGCTGGCCCTGCCGACGACCTGCGTGACCGCCACCGAGGTCGGCCAGCGCGAGATCACCATCGGCGGTGCCGGAACGCGTGTGTTCACCGCGCTGCTCGGGCTGACCAGCCCGTGGAACGTCGCCGGAGTGCCGGCGGTGTCGGTCCCGGCGGGCACGCTCGGCGGGCTCCCGGTGGGCCTCCAGCTCGTCGGCAGGCCCGGGCAGGAGGACCTCCTGCTGGCCGTCGCGTCCCGGATCGGCGGCTGACGGGGCGCGGCGGAACCGCGCCCCGCCCGGATCAGCCCTCGACCGCCTCGGCGATGGCCTTGCCCAGCTCCTCGGTGGTCGCCTTCCCGCCGAGATCCGGCGTGCGCGGGGCCGACTCGTCGGCGAGGACGCGCTCGATCGCGCCGACCACGTCGGCACCGGCCTCCGCCAGCCCGAGGTGGTCCAGCATCATCGCCGCCGACCAGATCTGGCCGATCGGGTTGGCGATGCCCCGCCCGGCGATGTCCGGCGCCGAACCGTGCACCGGCTCGAACGTCGACGGGTAGGTGCGCTCCGGGTTGATGTTGCCCGACGGGGCCACCCCGATCGTGCCGGTCACGCCCGGGCCCAGGTCGGAGAGGATGTCGCCGAAGAGGTTGCTGGCCACCACCACGTCGAAGCGCTCCGGGGTCATCACGAACCGGGCGCACAGGATGTCGATGTGGTCCTGGTCGACGGTCACCTCCGGGTACTCCGCGGCGATCGCGGCGAACCGCTCGTCCCAGTACGGCATCGAGTGGTAGATCCCGTTGGACTTGGTCGCCGAGGTCACGTGCGGTTTGCCCAGCTCGCGCGCCAGCTCGAAGGCGTAGCGCATGATCCGGTCGGTGCCGCGCCGGGTGAACGCCGCGGTCTGCAGCACCATCTCGGTCGGGGTGCCCTCGCCCTGCCTGCCGCCCAGCTGCGAGTACTCGCCCTCGGTGTTCTCCCGCACCACCCAGAAGTCGATGTCGCCCGGCTGCTTGTCGCGCACCGGCGGCGTCACGCCCGGCAGCAGCCGCACCGGCCGCAGGTTGACGTACTGGTCGAACTCCCGCCGGATCGGCAGCAGCAGCCCCCACAGTGAGATGTGGTCGGGCACGCCGGGCCAGCCGACCGCGCCGAGCAGGATCGCGTCGTGGTCGCGCAGCCTGTCCAGCCCGTCGGCGGGCATCATCGAGCCGGTGCTCTTGTACGTCTCGCAGCTCCAGTCGAAGTGCCGGTAGCCGAACCGCACCCCGTACTTCGCGCCGACCACGTCGAGCACCCGCAACGCCTCAGGCATGACCTCGTTGCCGATCCCGTCACCGGGCAGCACCGCGAGTTCGTACTGCTGCACTCTCCACCTCACCTCTCGGTCCTTGACGTTCTCGTGGCCATCTAACGCCCCGCTCCGGGCACGGGCCAAGGCCCGGGCGGGAATCGCCTGGCGGCGCGGCCGCGCAGCGACTACCAATGACCACGTGAATGCGGCACGGGCATTGCGCGAAATCGCCTTCTGGCTGGAACGGGCCGGTGCGCCGACCTACCGGGTCAGGGCGTTCCGGCGGGCCGCCGCGGTCGTCGACGAGCTGCCGGACCTCGACGACCGGGTGGCCTCGGGGCGGCTGACGGCGCTGGAGGGCATCGGCCGGACGACCGCGGCGGTGATCGAGGAGGCGCACCGCGGCCAGACTCCGGCATACCTGGCCAAACTCCGGTCCGAAGTGGACGTGCCGGAGCGCGGCGCGGAGCTGCGGGCGGCGCTGCGCGGCGACTGCCACACGCATTCGGACTGGTCCGACGGCGGCAGCCCGATCGCGGAGATGGCCACCGCCGCCCGCGACCTCGGCCACGAGTGGATCGCGCTGACCGACCACTCGCCGCGGCTGAAGGTGGCGCGCGGCCTGTCGGCGGACCGGCTCCGCGAGCAGCTGGACGTCGTCGCCGAGCTCAACCAGCGGCTGGCACCGTTCCGCATCCTGACCGGCATCGAGGTCGACATCCTCTCCGACGGCTCGCTCGACCAGGAGGAGGAGCTGCTGGCCCGGCTCGACGTCGTGGTGGCCAGCGTGCACTCCGAACTGCGGATGCCCGCCGACGAGATGACCCGCCGGATGTGCGCGGCGGTGTCGAACCCGCACGTGGCCGTGCTCGGGCACTGCACCGGCCGCCTGATCGGCGCGGGCAAGAAGCGTCCGCAGTCGGCCTTCGACGCGACCGCGGTGTTCCAGACCTGCCGCGACCACGGCGTCGCCGTGGAGATCAACTCGCGGCCGGACCGGCTGGACCCGCCCCGCGAGCTGATCCGGCTCGCCCGCGACATCGGCTGCCTGTTCAGCATCGACTCCGACGCGCACGCGCCCGGGCAGCTGGACTGGCTGGCCTACGGCTGCGCCCGCGCCGAGGAGTGCGGCGTGCCCGCTGACCGGGTGATCAACACCCGCACCGCCGACCGGTTGCGATGAGGTTCACGGGCGGCCTGAGCAGGTCTGATGGGTGAAAGTTCAAGATATGCTGGCCCGGTGACCGAACCCAGATGGCTCAGCGATGAACAGCAGTGCGCTTGGCGGAAGTTCGCCGCGCTGATGACGGTCGTCCCCGCCAAGCTCGACGCGCAGCTGCAGCGGGACGCCGGGCTGACCCACTTCGGCTACTGGGTGCTGGCCATGCTCTCCGAACACCCCGACCGCGCGCTGCGGATGAGCGACCTGGCGGCCCGGGCCAACGCCTCGCCCTCACGGGTTTCCCACGTGGTCGCCCGGCTGGAGCAGCGGGGCTGGGTGCGCAGGCAGCGCGCCAGCGGCGACGGCCGCGGCAACGTCGCCGAGCTCACCGACGCCGGCCACGAGAAGGTGGTGGCGACCGCGCCGGGACACGTGGCGAAGGTCCGCGATCTGGTCTTCGACGGCCTCACCGACGACCAGGTGCGCCAGCTCGACGAGCTCTGCGCGGCGGTGCTGGCGCACCTCGACCCCGAGGGCACCATCACCACCACCACCACCCCGCCCCGGCCGGAGTGACCGGAGCGGGGCGGTCATACATAAGGCCGGGGATCCGCCGTCCAGGCGGGCGCTGAGGTTCCGCCACGCAAACGAGCTCGGAGACCGCTAGCTGATCACGCGGCTTCTTCTTCGGTGCTCTGCTGGGCGAACTGGGTCCGGTAGAGCTCGGCGTAGAGGCCATCGCGGGCCAGCAGGTCGGCGTGGGTGCCGTCCTCGGCGATGGTGCCGCCGGAGATGACCAGGATGCGGTCGGCCTCGCGGATCGTCGACAGCCGGTGCGCGATGACCAGAGCGGTCCGCCCGGACAGCGCGGTGCGCAGTGCTTCCTGGACCGCTGCCTCCGACTCCGAGTCCAGGTGCGCGGTCGCCTCGTCCAGCACCACGATCGGCGGCGCCTTGAGCAGCAGCCGGGCGATCGCCAGCCGCTGCTTCTCCCCACCGGAGAGCCGGTAGCCGCGGTCGCCGACCACGGTGTCGAGCCCTTCCGGCAGCCCCGAGACGAGGTGGCCCAGCTGCGCGGTGCGCAGCGCCTCGACGATCTCCTCGTCCGTCGCGTCGGGGCGGGCGAAGGTCAGGTTGGCGCGGATGGTGTCGTGGAACATGTGCGGATCCTGGGTGACCACACCGACGGAGCGGTACAGCGAGGCCAGCGTGACGTCGCGGACGTCGGTGCCGCCGATGCGCACCGCGCCGCCGTCGACGTCGTAGAGCCGGCCGGCCAGGTTGGTGATCGTCGTCTTGCCCGCGCCGGAGTGCCCGACCAGCGCGATCGTCTGCCCCGGTGCGGCGCGGAAGGAGATGTCGTGCAGCACCTCCTGCGCGGGCGAGTTGTCCTGCCGGGCCACCGATTCCAGCGAGGCCAGCGAGACCTCGCTGGAGGCCGGGTAGCGGAACGACACCCGGTCGAACTCGACGTCGGCCGCGCCCGCGGGCAGCTCGGCGGCACCGGGCTTCTCCTCGATCATCGGGCGCAGGTCCAGCACCTCGAAGACGCGGTCGAAGCTGACCAGCGCCGTCATGATGTCCACGTGCACGTTGGACAGCGCGGTCAGCGGCCCGTAGAGCCGGGTGAGCAGCGTGGCCAGCGCGACCAGGGTGCCGAGCTGGAGCGCGCCGGTCAGCACCAGCCCGCCGCCCAGCCCGTAGACCACCGCGGTGGCCAGCGCGGCCAGCAGCGTCAGGGCGACGAAGAAGATCCGGCTGTACATCGCCGAGACCACGCCCATGTCGCGCACCCGGGCGGCCCGCGCGGCGAACTGCGCGGCCTCCTCGTCGGCGCGGCCGTACAGCTTGGCCAGCATCGCCCCCGCCACGCCGAAGCGCTCGGTCATCAGCGAGCTCATCTCGGCGTCGACCTTCATCTGCTCCCGGGTGATCCGCTGCAGCCGCCGCCCGATCCAGCGCACCGGCAGCAGGAACAGCGGCAGCAGCGCCAGCGCGATCAGGGTGATCTGCCAGGACAGCGTGAACATGGTGGCCAGCACCAGCACCAGGCTCAGCACGTTGGACACCACTGAGGACAGCGTGCTGGTCAGCGCCCGCTGCGCACCGATGACGTCGTTGTTGAGCCTGCTGACCAGCGCCCCGGTCTGCGCCCGCACGAAGAACGCGACCGGCATCCGCTGCACGTGGTCGAAGACCTCCGAGCGCAGGTCGTAGATCAGGCCCTCGCCGAGCCGCGCGGAGTACCAGCGCTGCAGCAGCGAGAACGCGGCGTCGAGCAGCGCGACCCCGGCCACCGCAACCGCCAACCAGACGATCAGCGTCATGTTCTGCGGCACGATGCCGTCGTCGATGATGGCCTTGAACAGCAGCGGGTTGACGATCCCGAGCACCGCGGCGAGCATCACCAGCACCAGGAACGGGATGATGTCGCGCAGGTACGGCCGGGCGTAGCGCAGGATCCGGCGGGCCAACCCGGGCGAGAGCCGTTGTCTGGTCACCGATCCGTCGCTGGCGAAGGAGCGCATGGTCTCCCAGGTCACCGTCATGCTCGCAGCCCCCTCCGGGTGTGCGTCGAACGAACGACGTCATCGTCGAACTTCGTGTTAAGTCGAAGTCAACCCCGCCGGGCGCGGTCCCGGGATCACCCGGCTGTCGCAACGGTGCACGCCGGAAGCGAGCTTGAACAAACCTTCGCGTACGTTACTCTGTGCGCTGTCTCGGGCACTTTCCGAACGCGGCGGGTGATCGTTTCGGGGGCGGCTACGGCTCGGATGGGAGCGACTGGGTGTTGATCGGCACTTCGGCCGGGGGTGGCCGGTGACGGTTTCCGAGCTGGATGCCACCCGCATCCCGCTGCGGGTGGCGGATCGGTTCTTCCTGGCCGCGCACACCGGTGGACAGCGGATCACACCCAGGGTGGACAGCGCGCTGGTGTCGCTGGGCTGCGCCGCGGGCCTGCTGGCCGAGCTGATCCTGGAGGAGGAGATCGCGGTCACCCCGAGCGTCCGGCCCAGCGGCCGGGGGCGCTGCCCGGACTTCCTGTCCTGGGCGGTGCTGCGGGAGATCCGCGAGGAACCCGGTCACGACCTGCGCACCTGGCTGGACTACCTCGGCCAGGCCGCCACCGAGAAGGTCCGCGCCCGGCTGGTCATCATCGACGTGCTGCGCGAGGTCCCGGTGTCGGCCGGGTGGCGCGGCGGGGCGGCCTCGGCGTGGCGGTTCGCCGACGCTGGCGTGGCCAGCCCGGAATCCGTGCTGGAGCTGCTGTTCACCAGCGCCGAGACGGCCACCGGCAACGGCATGATCACGGTCCCGGAGCGCATCGCGGAGATCACCTTCGCGCTGCTCGCGCGCGAGACCGGGGTGATCCGCAACGTGCGGTTGGCCAAGAACGTCGCGCGGCAGGGCGACTTCCGGATGAAGTCCTGGCAGAAGCGCATCCCCGGGCCGCTGCGGAACCTGATCGCCGAGGTCGCCGCCGCGCGCGGCCAGTCGGCGATAACACCCAGACACTGAAGCACTGCGAAGGAGCGAGCTGTTGCCACCGTCCAAAGTGTCCGCTGCACTGGCCCGAGCTCGCCTGGGCGTGATGTCGATCGTCTTCTTCACCGTCGCCGCCGCGGCCCCGGAAACGGTCGTCGGCGGTGGTGCGGTCAGCGGCTTCGCGGTGTCCGGCGTGACCGGCATCCCGCTCGGCTACCTGGCGATCGCCCTGGTGCTCGGACTGTTCGCCATCGGCTACGTGACGATGTCGCGGCACGTGGAGAACGCGGGCGCCTTCTACGCCTACATCGCCAAGGGCCTGGGCCGGGTGACCGGCACCGGGGCGGGCGCGGTCGCGCTGGTGTCCTACCTGCTGATCCTGGTCAGCCTGGCGGGCGGCCTCGGCGTCGGAGCGGCCGACTTCCTGCGGCAGGTCAGCGGGAGCACCGCGCCGTGGTGGGTGTTCGCCGGCATCGGCCTGGCCGCGGTCGCGGTGCTGGGCGTGCTGCGCATCGACGTCAACGGCCGGGTGCTGGGCGTGCTGCTGCTGGCCGAGGTGGCGATCATCCTGACCTACGACGCGGCGTTCGTCTCCGCGCCTTCGGCGCACGGCGTCGTGCTCGACACGCTCAACCCCTCGCAGCTGATGACCAGCGCGGCCGGGGTCATCCTGGTGATCGCCTTCACCGGCTTCATCGGGTTCGAGAACTCCACCGTGCTGGCCGAGGAGGCCAAGAACCCGCGCACGGTCATCTACGCCACCTACATCTCGCTGGTGGTCATCGGCGGCCTGTACTCGCTGTCGACGTGGGCGATGACCGTGGCCACCGGGCCCGACGCCATCGTCTCGCAGGCCGAGATGCACTCCACGGAGCTGCTTTTCGTGCTCGCCGGGGAGCGGCTGCCGGGAGTGCTGGTCACCACCGGATCGGCGCTGTACGTCACCAGCCTGTTCGCCGCGATGCTGTCGTTCCACCACGTCTGCTCCCGCTACTTCTTCGCGCTGGGCCGCGAAGGCGTCGGCCTGAGCTGGTGGGGCACCACGAGTTCGCGCACCGCGGCACCGGCGGCGGGCTCGGTGACCACCACCGCGATCTCGATCGTCGTGGTGGCGCTGGTGGCGGTGAGCGGGATCGACCCGATCACCTACCTGTTCTTCTGGGGCGCTTCGGCCGGAGCGCTCGGCGTGCTGTCGCTGGTGATGCTGACCTCGGTGGCGGTGCTCGGCTACTTCCTGGCCAACCGGGACCACGGGCACAGCCGGTGGCGGACCCTGATCGCGCCCGCGGTCGCCGCGGTGGTGCTGGGCGTGGTCCTGCTGCTGACCGTGCTCTCGTTCGGCACGGTGCTCGGCGTGGAGGAGGGCGACCCGGCGGCGTGGGCGCTCCCGCTGGGCTTCCTGGCGGTGTTCGTGCTCGGCGCGCTCTGGGGCGCGACCCTGAAGCGGATCCGGCCGTGGGCCTACGCGCGCATCGGCCTGGGAGCGCGCGCGGCGACGGTGCAACCGGGGAAGGAGACTGCCGGTGTCCGATGACGACTTACGCGTGCGCACCCTGCTGCGCGCCTTCGCCGACGACGAGTTCGCCCGGTGGCTGCTGCCGGACCAGGAGCACCGCCACCGGGTGTACCGCGAGTGGTTCGGCATGGTCCTGCAGCGCGCCGAACAGCACGGTGAGGTGATCGCCGGTGCCGACGGGCTGGCGGTGCAGATCTGGCTCTCCGGCCGCGACGGGCCGCCGGAGATGCTCGACGAGGCGGGCGGCAGGCGCCTGGCCGAACTCGCCGGCCCGCGCATGGCGCGCTTCCGCGAGTTCGGCGAGCTCACCGCCGCCCGCCACCCGGCCGAACCGCACCAGTACCTGGCGATGATCGCGGTCGACCCGTCGGTGCAGGCCACCGGCATCGGCAGCCGCGAGTTGCGACGTGCCCTGCAGCGGTGGGACCTGCCGTCCTACCTGGAGGCCAGCAGCGCCCGCAGCCGGAACCTGTACCTGCGCCTGGGCTTCCGCGACATCGGCTCGCCGATGCTCCTGCCGCACGACGGGCCCACCATGTACCCGATGTGGCGCGACGCCGGGTGACCCTCAGCCCACCTCGATCCGGCCCGACTGCACGACCATGCGCAGCGGCCCGGTGAGCGCGGTGACATCGGCCAGCGGATCGGTGTCCACGACGACCAGATCGGCGCGGGCACCGGTACGGAGCGTGCCGATCTCCCCGGGCATCCGCACCAGCTCGGCGGCCACCGACGTCGCGGAACGGATGATCTCCAGCGGGGACTGCACCTCCGCGCGGATGCGGAACTCCTCGCTCTGGAACCGCTGCACGCCACCGAGCAGATCGGTTCCGAAGACGACGTCGACACCACCGCGGGCCGCCCGCTCGAGAGCTCCGAGCCCGCCTTCCAGGACCTGAGCGACCTTCTCCCAGCTGCCCCGCGACGGCGTGCTCCTCGCCGGGCAGCCGGCTCAGGTCTCGGCGCCGACGTAGTCGAACGTCCAGGTGCCGTCCGGGCCGCGGCGACCGCGCTCGTAGACCAGCTGCGGCGGTACGGCCTGCGCGTTTCGGGTGCGCGCGGGGAGCGTGAGCCGCGGGACCGGTTTTCCCGAACCGTCCGCGGGCACGCTGACCTCGTTCCCGTCCTGCGGACCGCCCCGCAGCCGAACCCTGATGTCTGGCAACGCGGAACTCCTTCCAGAGTGATCGACACCACTACGACCGGTGCGCCGGGAACCAGGTTCCCGATGTCACTTGATCGTGTGGCCCGCTCGGGAAGGGTTCAGATCATCTCGGTGATGCCCGGTTCGACGCCGAGCAGCGCGCGACCGAAGATCTCGGCGTTGGACACCGGGTGGGCGAGCGCGTGCCGGGCCGCCGTCTGGACGTCGCGCACGACGGCGTGCAGCGGGTCCCGCTCGGACATCGCGCCTGCTCCGTAGGCGTTCACCAGCACGTCGACGGCTTCCCGGCACTGCTGCAGCGCGTGGCTGGAGTGCTGGCGGAGCCGGGTGCGCTCCAGCAGGTCGGGATGCGTGCCGGCGAGTGCGTGCCCGTCGACGGTGGCGGCCGACCGGTGCATGATCAGCCGCGCCACGTCGATCTTGGTGGCCGCTTCGGCCACCGCCAGCTGGAAACCGGTCGAGTCGAGCTGGTGCGCGTAGCTGGTGAACGCGATGCCCTTCCGGCCGGCCTGCGCGAGCACGTGCTCCAAGGCGTGCTCGGCCAGCCCCAGCACCGGCGCGATCAGGAAGGTGGCCAGCGTGGGCACCAGGGCGGTGCGGTACCGCGGCGAGACGTTCTCGGTGGTGGGGAACTCGCCGCGCGTGGCGGGGCGGCGGTGCATCACCCGGTGGTCCGGGACGAACACGTCCTCGCCGACGAGCATGTTGCTGCCGGTTCCGCGCATGCCGAGGGTGAACCAGGTGTCCTCGACGCTGAGCTCGCTCATCGGCACCAAGGCGAACGCGGCGCCGCCGTCCGCGGGCAACGACATGCCGAGCATCGCCCACTCCGAGTGCAGGCAGCCGGATGCCGGTGCCCACCGGCCGCTGACCCGCCAGCCGCCGTCGACCCGGCGGGCGGCCGCCTTCGGCGTGAGCACCTGGCAGATCTTGGTGTCCGGGTCGGGGCCGAAGACCTCCTGCTGGGCCTTGTCCGGGAACAAGCCGGTCAGCCAGTCGCCGCAGCCGAGGATCATCACCAGCCAGCCCGCCGAGGCATCGCCCTTGGTGATCTCGGCGGTGGCGTCCACCATCGTGCGCAGGCCGAGCTCCGTCCCGCCGAAGCGGCGCGGAACCCACGCGCGGAACAGCCCGGCCGCGTCCAGCGCGGCGATCGTCGCATCGGGCAGCCGCCGCAGCCGCTCGCCCTCGTCGCGATGCGACGCCAGCTGATCGCGCAACGCCGCCGCTCGCGCGACGACCTCCGGCTGCGGCTCCAACGGCGCGTGGGCCTCCACGTCGACTCCTCACCCGATCACACGTTCTGGTGATCCAGTGTGCCTGCACCGCGGCGGGGGAGTGCCACGTGGTCGCTAGGCAGTCACGGCTCGTCCGGGGTGACCAGGACGTGGAGGGTCCGCGGGCCGTGCACGCCCTCGACGCGCTTGAGCTCGATGTCGCTGGTGGCGGACGGGCCGCTGATGAACGTCATCGGCCGCGCCGGGTCGAGCCGCCGCAACCCGTCCGGGACGTCGTCGGCCACCTGCGATTCGGCGACCACGCAGATGTGCACGTCCGGCACCAGGGTCACCGCGCGATGTCCCTGTCCGGGCCCGTGGTCGAGCACGATCGTGCCGGTGGAAGCGATGCCCACCACGGCCGTGGTGATCACCGCGTCGACGCGTTCCAAGCCGGCCGTGTCGATGCCCGTTCCGTCGTCCACGTGCGCGAACTCGCTGGTCAAAGCCTCGTACCACGAGTGTGGTACCCCAGCTGGGGCGAGCACCCGCCGGGCCCCGGCGGTGTGCGCGGCGGCCACGATCGCGGTGGTCAGGCCGCCGGGCGCGACCCGTTCCACGGTGGCCCGGTAGTCGGCGACCCGCTCGCAGAACAGGCCGACGAGATCCTCCGCCGGCCGCTGCTGCCGGTAGTGCCGCGCAACGTCCTCCCACGACGTCTGCTCGGTGCCCGCGATGGCCGAGCGCACCCGGCCCAGGATCGCCTCACGTGCTGAAATGCTCGCGCTCATCGCGAATCGCTCCCTCGGTTGCGCTCCCACCACGTCCGGAACGTCTCTTCGGCCGGTGCCGGTGCGTCGCGCGCATCGGTCCACCGGGACAGCGGCGGGGGCAGCCGGCCGATGGTGCCCTTGCGGCCGATCACCCGCCGGCTCAACGACGCCACCTTCTGCGCGGCGGCCAGCCGCCTGGAGTCACCGAGCACCCAGGAGGCCATGCTCATCAGCGCGTCCATCGGCTTGGACTGCCAGCCGCGGTGCTCCTCGACCACCCGGGTCCGCAGGTGAACCAGCAGATCCGGGATGTTGATCGCCACCGGGCACACGTCGTAGCAGGCCCCGCACAGCGAGGAGGCGTAGGGCAGCGCCTTGTCCACTTCGGACGTGGTGCCGCGCAGCTGCGGCGTCAGCACCGCCCCGATCGGTCCGGGGTAGACCGAACCGTAGGCGTGCCCGCCGGTGCGCTCGTAGACCGGGCACACGTTCAGGCAGGCCGAGCAGCGGATGCAGCGCAGCGCCTGCCTGCCGATCTCGTCGGCGAGGGCGTTGGTGCGGCCGTTGTCCAGCAGCACCACGTGGAAGGACTGCGGCCCGTCGCCGGGTGTGACGCCGGTCCAGGTCGAGGTGTAGGGGTTCATCCGCTCGCCGGTGCTCGACCGCGGCAGCAGCTGCAGGAAGACCTCCAGGTCCTGCCAGCGCGGCACCAGCTTCTCGATGCCGACGACGCTGATCAGCGTTTCCGGCAGGGTCAGGCACATCCGGCCGTTGCCCTCGGACTCCACCACGACCAGCGAGCCGGTCTCGGCGACCGCGAAGTTCGCGCCGGAGACGGCGACCTTGGCGCGCAGGAACTTCTCCCGCAGGTGGCGGCGCGCCGCTTCGGCCAGCCGCGCGGGTTCGTCGGTGAGGTCGGCGGGTGCGGGCGTGCCGACCTTGCCCATCTCCTGCTGGAAGATCTCGCGGATCTCCGCGCGGTTGCGGTGGATCGCGGGCACCAGGATGTGACTGGGCGTGTCGTGCCCGAGCTGGACGATCAGCTCCGCCAGGTCGGTCTCCCAGGCGTCGATCCCGGCGTCCTGCAGCGCCTCGTTGAGCTCGATCTCCTGGGTGGCCATCGACTTGACCTTGACCACCTCGCGCTCCCCGGTGGCGCGCACCAGGTCCACCACGATGCGGTTGGCCTCCGCGGCGTCGCGGGCCCAGTGCACGGTGCCGCCGGCGGCGGTGACCGCCTCCTCGAAGCGCTCCAGGTAGGTGTCCAGGTTGGACAGCGTGTGGCTCTTGATCGCCGCGCCCGCCTCGCGCAGCTGCGCCCAGTCGTCGAGCTCGCCGACCACCTCGGCGCGCTTGTGCCGGATCGTCGAGGTGGCGTTGGCCAGGTTGTGCCGCAGCTGCGAGTTGGCCAGCTCCTGCTTGGCGGCCTGCGGGAACGCGGGCATGCCCAGGTAGGTGTCGGTCACCGGTCGGCTCCTTCCGCGCTGGCCAGGATCTCGGCCAGGTGCATGACCCGGATTCCGGAGCGCTGCCGCGACAGCAGGCCCCCGATGTGCATCAGGCACGAGTTGTCCCCGGCGCAGAGCACTTCGGCGTCGGTCTCCCGGACGTGCCGCGCCTTGTCGGCGCCCATCGCCACCGACACGTCCGGGTTCTTCAGCGCGAAGGTGCCGCCGAAACCGCAGCACTGCTCGGCGGCGGGCAGCTCGACGAGCTCCAGCGAGCGCACCGCGCGCAGCAGCCGCAGCGGCCGGTCGCCGACTCGCAGCAACCGGGCGGAGTGGCAGGTCGGGTGGTAGGTGACCCGGTGCGGGAAGTACGCGCCGACATCGGTCACGCCGAGCACGTCCATCAGGAACTCCGACAGCTCGTGCACGCGCGGCGCCACCTCCGCGACCGCGCGGCCGAGCTTGCGGTCACCGTCGGCGACCATCGCGTGCTGGTGGCGCACCGAGGCCACGCACGACCCGGACGGGGCGACCACGGCGTCGTAGCCGGCGAAGGCGTCCACGAAGGTCCGCACCGAGGACTTCGCCTGCTTGCGGTACCCGGTGTTGGTGTGCATCTGCCCGCAGCAGGTCTGCGCGGCGGGGAACTCGACCTCGCAGCCGAGCCGCTCCAGGACCTGCACGGTCGCCTTCGGCGCCGCCGGGAACATCGTGTCCCCGAGGCAGGTCGCGAACAGCGCCACCCTCATGCCACATCACCTCGTTCTGATCCGTTCACCGTGGAAGCATCCACGACAAGACTCCTGCCTGCAGGAAGACGAGCGCGCACAGGACGAGCAGCAGCCCGATGCTCCACTTGAGAACTTCGCGCAGGATCCTGGCCTCCGCACCGGCCATGCCGACCGCGGTGGCCACGATGGTCAGGTTCTGCGGGCTGACCATCTTTCCCATCACCCCGCCGGAGGTGTTGGCCGCGACCAGCAGCGCCGGGTCCACGCCGATGCGCTCCGCGGCGACCTGCTGCAGGCTCGCGAACAGCGCGTTGGCGCTGGTGTCCGAGCCGGTGACCGCGACGCCGATCCAGCCGAGCACGGGGGAGAAGAACGCGAACGCGGAGCCGATCCCGGCGATGGCGGTGCCGATCGTGGTGGTCTGCCCGGACTGGTTCATCACGTAGGCCAGCGCCAGGACGCTGATGATGGTCAGCCCCGACCAGCGCATCGAGACCACGGTGCGACCGAGCTCGGTGAGCGCTTCCAGCAGCTTGATCCGGTACACCAGCGCCACTCCGAACCCGCACAGCAGCAGCAGGCTGCCGGGAGTGGACAACCAGCTCAGCGTGAACACCGCGCTGCCGGCCGGTTCGCCGGAGGTGGTCAGCAGCGAGTCGTGCAGCCCCGGCCACGGGATCTCGACATCGGTGGCGGCCAGCGCATCACCCGCGGGCTCCCACAGCTTGACCACCGAGAACACCGCGATCACCAGCAGGTACGGGAACAGGGCGAGGGCGATCCGCCCGGCGCTCAGCTGGGTGGTCTCGCCGACCTCGGCGGCACCGAGGATGCGCGTGCGGGCCTCGTCGCCACCCGCGGGCTGCCAGAACCGCAGCAGCACGACCAGCGCCACCGCGCCGACCAGGGCCGAGACGATGTCGGTCAGCGGCACCGAGATGTAGTTGGCGCACACGAACTGCGCGGCGGCGAACGCCACACCGGTCACCAGCGCGGCGGGCCAGGTCTGCCGCACGCCGCGCCGCCCGTCCACCACGAGCACCAGCAGGACCGGGACGAGCACCGCCAGCAGCGGGGTCTGCCGCCCGACGACGGCGCCGATGTGCTCGTAGGGGATCCCGGTGAGCTCGCCCGCGGTGATGATCGGCGTGCTCAGCGCGCCGAAGGCGACCGGAGCGGTGTTGGCCAGCAGCACCGTCACGGCGGCGCGCAGCGGCGGGAAGCCGATGGCGACGAGCATCATGCCGGTGATCGCCACCGGAGCGCCGAACCCGGCGAGGGCTTCGAGCAGGCCGCCGAAGCAGAAGGCGATCACCACGGCCTGGATGCGCGGGTCCGGGGAGAGCAGCGCGAAGGTCGCCCGCAGGTCCTCGAAGCGGCCGCTGCGCACGGTCAGCTGGTAGAGCCAGATCGCGGTGATGACGATCCACAGGATCGGCAGCACGCCGAAAGCGGCGCCCTGACCCGCGGAGAGCAGTGCGAGGTCGGCCGGCATCCCGTAGGCGGTGACGGCGATCAGCAGGGCTGCGGCGAGCCCGGCGAGCCCGGCCCAGTGCGCTTTGACGCGCAGGACTCCGAGCAGCACGAACACGACGAGCAGCGGTACGGCGGCGAGCAGCGCGGACAGTCCGAGGCTGTCCGCGATCGGGGCGATGAGCGGTTGGTACACGAGGCGACACCTCTCTGTGTCGTTGACCTTTCTATGGTCAGACCAAGAGCTGGCGGTACCATAAAGATCGCTGGTGGGGTTTGTAAAGGGGGATCGGTGGCCGATTCGGAGACGGACGATCGCGCGGGCTGGCGGCCGGTCGCCCGGGCGCGCACCTACGAGCTGGTCATCGACCGCATCGAGGAGCAGATCGTCAGCGGCCAGCTCGGCGTCGGCGACCGCCTGCCACCGGAACGCGACCTGGCGCAGATGCTCGGGGTGAGCCGGGCTGCGGTGCGCGAGGCGTTCCGCGCGCTGGAAGCCCAGGGCGTGCTGCGGATGGCGGTGGGCACGGGCCCGGAGTCCGGCACCACGATCGCCGCGCTGCCCAGCCAGGCCCTGACCAGGCTGCTCCGGTTCCACGTGGCGCTGGCGAACTTCCCGATGGCCGACGTGGTGCGGGCACGGATCATGCTGGAGCGGGAGAGCGCCCGCAACGCCGCGCAGCGCGCCACCGAGGCCGACCTCGACGAGCTGCGCGCCCTGCTGGACGAGATGGATTCACCGGACTGCGACCGGGAGCGGTTCAACGACCTGGACACCCGCTTCCACGTCGCCATCGCCGAAGCCGGCGGCAACCGGCTGGTCGCGGACATGACGATCGCCATCCGCGAGTCGCTGCGCCGTCCGCTGCTGGCGGCCTTCGACGAGCTCGGCGACGAGTGGTCCCCGATCGCCGACGGCCTGCGCCACGACCACCGCCTCATCCACCAGGCACTGCTCGCGCGCGACGCCGCCGCGGCCGAAGAGCAGGTGGAACGCCACATCCGCAGCTTCTACCGCAGCGCCTGGCTGCAAGACCTCGGCTGAAAACGTGTCTGACGAACTCATTTTGCGTAGCGGTGCATGTGGCGGAACCTCAGCGCCTGCCTGGACTCCGGGTGCCCGGCTTTGTGTATGACCAAATACACGGCAGCCGGGCCGTCCTCGCCAGGCGAACGCTGAGAACCCGCGGCGGTGCGAGCTGCGAGAGTGGGCTGAACGCCTCCGGCGTTTCAAAACGAAGAATGAGCTCAGCGGGAGACCGCGCGGGAGGCCGGGGCCACCGCGAGGTCGGCGGCGATGCGCGCCGCGGTGTCGCGCAGCGGGGACAGGAAGTCGCGGCGGGCGTCCTCCGGGCTGGTGCGGGAGGCGTGCGAGGAGATGTTCACCGCCGCCACCACCTTGCCCGACCGGTCCCGGATCGGTGCGGCGATCGACCGGAGTCCCGCCTCCAGCTCCTGGTCCACCAGCGCCCAGCCCTGCTCGCGGATGCGGGCCAGCTCCTCGCGGAACTGCGCGGGCGTGGTGATGGTGTGCGGGCCCAGCGGCGCCAGGTCCACTTCGGACAGATAGGCGTCCAGGTCGGCGGGCGGCAGGTCGGCCAGCAGGACCCGGCCCATCGAGGTGGCGTAGGCGGGGAAGCGGGTGCCGATGTTGATCGACACCGTCATGATCCGCGAGGTGGGCACCCGCGCCACGTAGACGATGTCCGGGCCGTCCAGCACCGACACCGACGCCGACTCGTGCACCTCGGCGACCAGCCGCTCCAGGTAGGGCTGGGCGATCTCCGGCAGCGAGATGCTGGACAGGTACGCGAAACCGAGCTCCAGCACGCGCGGCGTCAGCGCGAACACCCGGCCGTCGGTCCACACGTAACCCAGGTGCACCAGGGTGTGCAGGAAGCGCCTGGCCGCCGCGCGCGACAGATCCGTCGCGCGGGCGACCTCGGACAGCGTCATCTCGGGCTTGGACTCGTCGAACGCGCGGATCACCATGAGCCCGCGCGCCAGCGACTGCACGTAGCCGCTGGTCGGCTCGGACGCGGACTCCATGGCGGATCTCCTAGCTCAGTCGGACTGCTCGTCGCCCAGGATCGTATTGGCGATCGCGAAGGCGCTGTTGGCGCGGGGTACCCCGGCGTAGACCGCGACGTGCATCAGGACCTCGCGGATGTGCTCGGGCGGCACGCCGTTGCGGCGCGCGGCCTTGACGTGCATGGCGAACTCGTCCTCGCAGCCCACCGCGGCCAGGATCGCCAGCGTCAGCATGCTGCGGGTCCGCCGGTCCACCCCGTCGCCGCTCCACAGCTCACCCCAGGCGTAGCGGGTGATGAAGTCCTGGAAGCCCTCGGTGAAGGGGGTGATCCTGGCGTTGGCGCGGTCCACGTGCTCGTCGCCGAGCACCTCCCGGCGCACGCCCATGCCCTGCTCGCGGCGGGTTCCGTCGTCGGGCATCACAGGCTCCTCGTGAAGTGTTCCAGCAGCAGCCGGTTGACCGCTTCGGGCTGCTCGGCGTTGGCCAGGTGCGCGGCGGGCGAGAGCACCTCCAGGCGAGCGCCCGCGACGGCGGCGGCGATCTGCTCGGCGTGCGCCGGGGGAGTGGCCGGGTCCTCGGCGCCGGCGATCACCAGGGTCGGGGCGCTGATCCGGCCGAGCCCGTCCAGCAGGTCCATGTCGGCGATGGCCTCGCAGCACCCCGCGTAGCCCTCGGCGTCGGCCGCGGCGAGCATGCCGCCGAACTTCGCGACGACGTCCTCCCGGCCGGCCAGCGCCGGGGTGAACCACTTCGGCAGCGACGGTTCGACCATCGCCGCGGTGCCCTTCTCCCGCACCAGCGCGGCGCGCTCGCGCCACGCCGATGCCGGGCCGAGCTCGGCGGAGGTGCAGATCAGCGCGAGCCGGTCGACGCGCTCGGGCGCGTGCTCGGCCAGCCACATGCCGGTCATGCCGCCCAGCGACACCCCGGCGAAGTGCGCCTTGCGGATGCCCAGGACGTCCAGCAGCGCGAGCACGTCCCCGCCGAGCTGCTTGAGGCTGTACGGGCCGGGCTTGCCCGGGGTCGCGCCGTGGCCGCGCTGGTCGTAGCGCAGCACCTGGAACTCCTGCGCCAGCGCGGGGACCTGCGCGTCCCACAGGGTCAGGTCGGTGCCCAGCGAGTTGGACAGCACCACCACCGGGGCGCCGTCCGGCCCGGTCAGTTCGTAGTTGACGTTCACCGCTTCTCCAATTCGGCGTGTGCGGTCAGTGCGCGGTCGATGAAGGCGGGTGCGGAGCCGAGGTAGCCTGCCGGTTCGGTGGCCGCGACGACCTCGTCCTCGGAGAGCACGGCCCGCACCTGCTGGTCGGCCAGCAGTTCGGCGCGCAGCGACGTGCCTTCCTGCACCGCGCGCCGGCACAACCCGGCGACCAGCTCCTGGGCTTCGGTGCGGCCGAGCGAGCCCATCAAGCGGCCCGCCGCGCTCTCGGCCATCACCAGTCCGCGGGTCAGGTCGAGGTTGGCGGCCATCTTCTCGGGGTGCACCCGCAATCCGGCGAGCAGCCGCCGGGTCTGCGCCGATGCGGCGGCGACCAGCCGCAGCAGCTCGGTCAGCGGTTCCCACTCGGACTGCCAGGCCCCGGCGGCGCGCTCGTACTCCTGGGGCATCGCCGACAGCAGCGTCGCGACCAGGCCCGGCACGCGCCGGGTCGCGGCGGTCACCAGCACCGCCGACACCGGGTTCTGCTTGTGCGGCATGGCCGACGAGCCACCGGCCTGGCCGTCGGCGAGCTCGCCGACCTCGGTCTGCGCGTGCAGCTCGACGTCCAGGGCGATCTTGCCGAGCACGCCCGCGGCCGTGCCCAGCGCTCCGGCGAGCTCGGCGATGCGGGTGCGGTCGGTGTGCCACGGCACCACCGGCTCGGCGAGCCCCAGCTCGGTGGCGAGCAGTGCGAGTACCTGAACGCCGTCGGAGCCGAGAGCGGCCAGCGTGCCCGCGGCTCCGCCGAATTGCACGGCCAGCCGCTCGCTGCGGATCCGCTCCAGCGCGGTGACCGACTCGTCGAGCGAGGTCAGCCAGCCGGCGCAGCGGGTGCCGAACGTGGTGGGCAGCGCCTGCTGCAGCAGCGAGCGGGCGATCATCACCGTGTCGCGGTGCTGCTCGGCCAGTCGTGCGCATTCGTCCGCCGCCGCGCGCAGGTCGTCGATGATCAGGCCCAGGACGTCGCGCGCGATCAGCGACGCCGCGGTGTCGATCACGTCCTGGCTGGTGGCGCCCTTGTGCACGTGCGGTTTGGCGTCGTCGTCCAGCAGCGCGGTCAGATCCCGCACCAGCGCGATCACCGGAGTCGCCGAGGACACCGCGCGCTCGGCGACCGAGTCGACGTCGAACAGCTCCACCCGGCAGTGCCGGGCGATCTCCTCCGCCGCCGGGAGCGGTATCACCCCGGCCTCGGCCTGCGCGGCGGCCAGCGCCGACTCGAAGTCCAGCATCGCCTGCAGCCACGCCGCTGCGGAGGTCCGCTCGGCGACCGCGGGGGTGCCGAACATCGGCCCGAACAGGTTGTCAGATCGCGAAGAATACGGTTTCGTCATCGCCCTGGATCCGGATGTCGAAGCGGTAGCCCTGGTCGTCCGGGGTCGCCAGCAGCGTGCCCCGGCGTGCTGGATCCACTGTAGACAGCACCGGGTCGGCGGCGTTGGCCCGCTCCTCGTCCGGGAAGTAGACGCGGGTCACCACCCGGTTCAGCATGCCGCGGGCCAGCACGGTCACGTTGATGTGCGGCGCCTCGGTCGCCCCGCCCGGCGCGGGCAGCGGGCCGGGCTTGACGGTGCGGAACCAGAACCCGCCGTCGGCGTCGGTCGGGCAGCGGCCGAAGCCCTGCCAGGACGAGGACTCCGGGCGCGGATCGTCCGGGTGGTCGAAGCGGCCCTGCGCATCGGCCTGCCAGATCTCGACCACGCCGTCCGGAACCGGATCTCCCGCGCCGTCGACGAGCCTGCCGCGCAGCAGGAACGAGCCGGGCGTGCCGTCGGCGACGACCTCCGGGCCCTCGGCCCACAGGATCCCGCCGGGCAGGGCGTAGAACGGGCCGACGGTCTGCGACGGCGTCGTGGCCGGGGGAGTGGAAGCGCTCATCAGTCGTCCTTTCCGCCTCTCCGCGATGCTGTGCCGCCTCTCCGCGATTCACAGCGGTGGTCGCGGTTCGCGTTGATCTCGCGTTCGGCGGTTTCTTGTGGCTGGGTTGCGCCACGTTCCCCTGAGGTGCGGTTGCGCGGGGCTGGGATTGGGACTGGGATTGGGACAGATTCCCTCATCTGTACACCTCCTGGGTCTAGCGGGGTGCCCGCACCCGGTCGGCCGAACGAGCGGGAGCGACATTGGGGCTCATTCGTCGTCGTCCTCTTCGTCCTCGAACACGGTGGCCTGCGAGCCGCGCAGCACGATGTCCCACTTGTAGCTCAGCGCCCACTCCGGCACCGTCGTGTCCAGGTCGAAGCGGGAGATCATCCGCTCCCGGGCCCGTTCGTCGCGCACCGAGTTGAAGATCGGGTCCTGGTGGAACAACGGGTCGCCGGGGAAGTACATCTGGGTGATCAGGCGCTGGGTGAACGCCTGCCCGAACAGCGAGAAGTGGATGTGCGCCGGGCGCCAGGCGTTGTCGTGGTTGCGCCACGGGTAGGCGCCGGGCTTGATGGTGACGAACTGGTAGTTGCCCTCGGCGTCGGTCATGCACCGGCCGGTGCCGGAGAAGTTCGGGTCCAGCGGCGCCGGGTGCCGGTCGCCCTGGTGCAGGTAGCGGCCCGCGGAGTTCGCCTGCCAGATCTCCACCAGCGTGTTGGGCACCGGCTTGCCACCGGAGTCCAGCACCCGGCCGCTGACGATGATCCGCTCGCCCAGCGGCTCCCCGTCGTGCTGGACGGTCAGGTCGTGGTCGTGCACGCCGCAGCGGTCCTGGCCCAGCAGCGGGCCGGTGATCTCGGTGAGGTAGTGCGGCAGGTACTGCAGCGGCTGCTTGGGGTGGCGCAGCGCCGACGAGCGGTACTCGGGGGTGTCCAGCGCCGGGTGGGACTGCTCGTCGCGCTGGTAGTCGGGCAGGATCAGCCCGGCTGGCGACCGGGACTCGTGAGTGGTCATGCTGGCCCGCCTCTCCGAGACTCACAGTGGTGGTTGCGTTGGGGAGTGATCTTGCGTTGTGGGGGTTTCTCGTGGCTGGGTTGCGTCACGGTCCCCTGAAGTGCGGTTGAGCTGGACTCCGGTTGACACAAGGGGTGTCGGGCAGCTTCTCGTGCTGTGCTCATTCGATGGTCGCCTTCAGCTCCCGCAGGACTGCCAGCTCGGTGTCGCTCGGCGGCGCCAGCTCGGTGGGCGCGTCGACGGCCTTCAGCGGCCACCCGGCGGCTGCCCTGGCCTGCTCGACGGTCGCGCCGGGGCTGAGCTGGGTGAGGGTGAGCTCGCAGGTGTCCGGGTCGGGTTCGAGCACGCCGAGGTCGGTGATCACCTTGACCGGTCCCCGGCCGCGCAGCCCGAGCGCCTCCCGGTCGCCCTTGCCGGTGCCGTAGCCGACGGACGTGACGAAGTCGAGCCGGTCGACGAAGCTGCGCGGGCTCATCCGCATCACGATGAGCACCTCCCGGCAGGACGCGGCGATCTCCGGAGCACCACCGGCACCGGGCAGCCGGACCTTCGGGTCGGCGTAATCGCCGCCGATGACGGTGGTGTTGATGTTGCCGAACCGGTCGACCTGCGCGCCACCGAGGAAGCCGATGTCGATGCGGCCGGGCTGCAGCCAGTAGTTGAAGATCTCCGGCACGCTGATCACCGAGTCGGCGGTGTCGGCGAGCACGCCGTCGCCGATGGACAGCGGCAGCCGGTCGGGCTTGGCGCCCAGCGTGCCCGACTCGTAGATCAGCACCAGGCCCGGGGCGTGCGTGCGCCGCGCCAGGTTGGCGGCGGTGCTGGGCAGGCCGATGCCGACGAAGCAGGCCGCACCGTCGCGCAGCGACCGGGCCGCTCCGACGGTCATCATCTCGTCCGCGGTGAACTCGGTCGTCATCGCGCGCTCCTCTCCCGCTTGACCTCGGTCTCCAGCCAGTCGGCGAACTTCTCCCGGTCCCGGCCGATCGGATCCCACTGCTGGTAGTAGGCGTTGTCGCGCTCGTAATAACCCTGCGCGTAGGACGGGTGGGCGCCACCCGGGACCTCGGCGACGGCGGTGACGACCCACTGCGGCAGCACCACCGCGCCGGGCCGCGGGGTCAGCTCGTCGACGATCTCCTCGACGGTCACCAGCGAGCGCTTCGCGGCGAGCACGGTTTCCTTCTGCACGCCGGTGATGCCCCACATCTGCACGTTGCCCGCACGGTCGGCCTGCTGCGCGTGGATGATGCCGACGTCCGGGTTGAGCGCGGGCACGGCGGTCAGCTGCTCGCCGGTGAACGGGCACTCGATCGGCTTGATCGTGTCGGTCTGCGCGGGCAGGTCGGTGCCGCGGTAGCCGCGCAGCACCGCGAACGGCAGCCCGGAGGCGCCCGCGGCGTAGCGGTTGGCCATCCCGGCGTGGCTGTGCTCCTCGATCTCCAGCGGGACGGGCCAGGAGTTCTGGATGGCGTCGCGGAACCGGTGCAGCGAGCCGACGCCGGGGTTGCCGCCCCAGGAGAAGACCAGCTTGCGCGCGCAGCCGGCGCCGATGAGCTGGTCGTAGACGATGTCGGGCGTCATCCGGATCAGCGTGAGGTCCTTGCGGCCCTGCCGGATGATCTCGTGCCCGGCGGCGACCGGGATCAGGTGGGTGAAGCCCTCCAGAGCGATGGCGTCCCCGTCGTGGACGAGCTCCGCGATCGCTTCGTCGAGCTGCAGGATGCGTGCCACCCCGACCACTCCTCGCTTGTGCGCATAGTGAACACCTGTGCTTTCTGCGAACGATATGCGTCCCCGTCGAGCCAGGTCAAGGACGTGCGCCCGGATTTCCACCGGGCAGCGCTCAAGTCAGGGGGTCGCACGGACGTGGGAAGATCACCGGGTGAGCGAACGTTGGGAGGTCGTCGTGCGCAACGACGACAGCCAGTCGGCCCTGCTGGCCACCTTCGTCCTGCGCGAGCTGTGCGGGCTGGAAATCCCCGAGGCAGGCGAGCTCGCCCAGGAGATCGACGCAAACGGGGAGGCGCAGGTTCGCCGCTTCCCCGACCAGTCCCAGGCCGAGGAGCTGGTGATCGGACTCCAGCGGCACGGGCTGCACGGGACGGTGCGGCCGCTGTGACGGAGCTGCCCGACCACGACTTCTTCGCCGCACTCCCGACCAATGGCGGGATCGCGGTGCGCATGGCCGACAACGTGGCGACCGTGCTGGCGCACCACGCCGACCGGCTCATCGCGTTCCTGGAGCGGGGCGAGCTGGACAAGCGGCGTTCCGGTCCGTTCCGCCGCGTGACCACGGAATCCGACGTGCTGCGCCGGATGTTCCCGGACGCCTACCGGGATTCTTCGGACTCCGAGGCCTTCCGCGTCCGGCACGAGAACGCACTCCGGGACAGCGCCGCAGCGCACCGGGTCCGGGACCGGCTCCGCAGCGGTTCCACGTTCGTCGTGCCGGAACCCGAGGTGGACGACTGGATCGTCACCTACGCCCTCGCCCGCTACTTGATCATGGACCGGAGATCTCGGCGGCCGGGCATGGAGTTCTGGTGGATGAACTACGTCTGCGGCGCCCTCATCGAGGCGGTGCTGCAGCGGGAGTTCATGCAGACCGGAGACTGGGAGTTCCGCCGCCCGGCCCCGGACGGCGGCTGAGCCCGAGCGGTCAGAGGTCGCCGGTCTCGGGCAGCCCGTCGGAGGGGAGACCGAAGACGGTGACGGCGGCCTCCGCGGCCGCGGTCGCTTGCAGGTACCCGGTCTCACCCCAGGAGAGCAGGTCGCCGACCTTGCCGGGGTGCACCAGCAACCGCCGGTAGGTGCGGCCGCTGTCCGGGTCCGGCGCGGCCGGGTGCACCCGGCTGATCACCGCAGCCATCCGCACCTGCGCGTACGGCGCGATCCCGTCGTCCACGCACTGGTAGCCCAGGTAGTGCGGCTCGTCGATGTCGACGGTGACCTCTTCCATGGTCTCCCGTCGCAGGATGTCGCAGTACTCGACCTCGCCCGGCTCGGGACGGCCACCGGGCAGCGTGTGCTTGGTGCCGTCGACCCGCAGCAGCACCCGGCCGTCGGGAACGAACAGGAACCCGTACACCTGCCGCACCGGCAGACCCACGGGCACGGAGCAGGTGTGCCAGCTGAACCTGGGCATCGGCGATCCCTCCCACGACGCTGAGAAAGATCACCTTAACCGAGAACACCCGCCAACCGCGCGATCGCCGCGCCCTCCGAACGGACCACGCCGGGCCGTGAACGCAGGTCACGGCCCGGCACGAGTCAGCTCGACTCAGGTTCACCGGCGGCGTTCCGGATCACCGAGTCGATGCGCTCGACGAGGTCGCTGCGGTTGCCCTCACCGAACACCTTCTGCAGGTGCAGCAGCAGACGTTGCTTCTCGGCGATGTCTTCGCCGAGCAGGAATTCGTCCACCAGCCGACCAGCCGTGTCGTCGTCGACGGTGGGGCTCAAGAGGCTCTGCAGTTCCTGGAACTCCCTCGCGACCTCCGACAGCTTGTCGATCTTCTCCTGGTTGTCGGCGAACCACCACGCGGTGGCCCGCAGCGGATCGACGATCAACGGGCGAAGGCGCGCGGCGGTGTGTTCCCGCTGCTCGTGCTGCCAGGAGAGCACGAGCCGGCGACGTGCCGCGTCCTCCCGTGCCGCCACCGCCGAGACGAGTTCCGGCTCGGCGGTTACTGCTGCGCAATGCGCCCGAGCGCTGATCTCGGTGTTCCCCACTCGCTCCCATCGCATCAGTGCGATGGCCAGCTTTCCGTGCAACCGCTGGCACTCGGTCAGCGCGTGGGACCGGCTGAGGCTTTCGGCCCGCTGTGTGATTCCCTCCGCGGCGATCTCACGCGCGGACGGCGGTGCGGCGCCGGCGCCGGTCCACTGGCATTCCACGACCAACTCGACTTCGAACCGGAGTGACGGATCGCTGCTGGGCAGTACGACCGAGTGCGGCCGGTCGGCTGCGGTGTGATGAGCGTCGGCGATCAGCCTCCGGCGCATAGTCCCAGCTTGTCGGCGGTGGCTCATGGGCCTTCACCTCCTCTCGACTGGCTCTCGAAGCCCTACAACCGGACCGGGTCGACCTCGTCCAGCCGGGTCCACAGCTGGTTGACGACGTCGGACAGATCTCCGCCGAGCGAGCTGAGATCCAGATAGGTTCGGCCGAACCGGCTGGCGTACTGCAGCTGAGCGATGCGTCGCGAATCATGGTTGGTGGCCGCGACCAGCGGTTCCACCAGAGCATCGCGTTGGTCGGGTGCGACTTCGGCCGCTGTGCTCAACCAGCTCTCGACCACTGGCCGCAGGTTGTCCGGTGGCATGGACTCCAGCGCTCGTTGCCAGAACGCTGCCGCTGCATCTGCGTCGACCTCCAGCGTCCTGCCCTTGAGCACGGTCGCGACGCTCTTGGCCATCAGCAGAAGCCGGGCCGGGCTGGCGTCGTCGAACCAGTCCGCCAGGTAACGCAGGAAGGTCGACGCGCCGAGCTCGGCTCCGATCTGCTCGACGGCCAGCTGAACCGCGCCGCGCACGAGGCCGCTCTCGGCGTTGGCCAGGTGCTTGAGCCGGGTGAGCGCGATGCGCGGAAACGCCTGCCCGATTCCCGCGCAGACCTCAGCCGTCAGCAGCTGCCGATCCGTGTTGGACTCGCGCGACCACTCCCAGAGCTTCTGCCGGACGGGTTTGCCCAGCGACAGGTCGGTGGCGGTCGTGGTCAGCAGGCGCACGGCGATCGAGCGGCGGTAGGCGTCGGGTTTCTCGCCCTTGGTCTTCGCCCACGCATCAGCCAGCGAGATCGCGACGCTCGGACCACCTTGTGCTGTCAGCTCGGCGGCCCGGTCGGCGAGCTGCTCCAGTTCGTTCTGGCTCAGGTCACGGATCTGACTCGGCAGCTCACCGAGCCACTTCAGCATCCTTGGCCGTAGTGCGTCGTGCTCCCGCCAGATGTGCTGCAGTATCTGGAGTCCGGACCCGCGTGGCTGGAACGTCCGGGTTCCCACGTCGAATTCGCAGTCTGCCAGCTCTTTCAACTTGGTGTGCGGGCTCGGTTTCAGCAACGGGTCGACTTTGACGCGTTCAGCCCTGTTGCCCATCAGTTCATCGGATGCCGAGACGATGTGCTGGGCGGGTGCTTCCTCCAGCAGGCTGGCTGCTACGAGCAGCGCGACCCATTCGGCCTCTCCCGCTTCCTGGTGTGCACTGATCATCGTCCGCAATTCGGGGATCTGTGCTTCCGACCTTGCGTTGAGAGCGGCCAGCAGTGCCTGCTCTGGATCTTCGCCATTGGCATAGCGATCAGAGACGGCCTCGGCGATTTCCTTGACCCTAGGTGGCCACAGGGAGTTCAGGACCTGCTCGGTTTCTCCCCGTAGCAGTGACTTCGGGTTCGGTACGCCTGCGTACCTGGCGAAGACATCGGTGGACGAAGGCTTCTGCAGCCAGTGCATCCGGCCCGGGAGGGTATTTTCGAACTTCCGCGCCTGCTCTTCCGGGACGATCAGGATGAGGTAGCTCTGATAGGGCACGTCGAGCTGCCTGGTGAATTCGACCAGGCCATGACGGACGTTGTCGAAATCTTCATCACTGGCCCAGCGGAGGTCGACAAGCACCGCCGCGGGTTCGTGCTCGACCAGTAGGGACTTGGCTTGCAAGCCGAGCTTCTGCTCGAACAACTCCTCGCGCACCACGAGACCTGAATGTTTCTTCCGCAGCTCGTGGCCCAATCGAAGCGCGGCTGCGAACTGCCCGCCTTCGGATTCGACCGAAGTGATCATCAGTACTCGCCGGTCGCGCAAGGTCCGGAATGCGGTGCCCGGCTCTTCACCGAGAAGCTGCGGCGGCGGTTCGTAGCTGGTTTCGAGACGTTCGAGTGCCTCGTCGTCCTGCAAGCCGCGTCCGAATCGCTGTCGGGCACGCGCTGTGGCGAGCACGACCTCGGCGAACTCGCTGCCGAGGAAGTTCATGTTGATGGAGTTGTCGACGTCCCTTTGTGCGGTGGTGTTGCCGTTGCCCGCCACCGAGATGGTGGAGCGATGGACCGTCTCCTCAGCCACGGATTGAGGCCCCGGCGCCATGACGAGCGATATCGGCTCGTTCTCCGGAAGGTTCGGTGGGTCGAGGATGCCGAACTCGTCAACATCGTGGTCCACCGCGTTCACCGCCCCATCGAGGTGTCGTCGGTGGCGACGCGTCGGCCGCTGGACTGCCCGAAGTTGGAGTCGCCCTGGGTGTAGAAGCGGCCCGAGAACTCCTGCTTGTTCTGGGACTGGTCGATGCCACCACCGGCGGTGGTGTTGTTGTTCCCGTTCACCGCGATACCGCTGCTCCGTGCGGAGTTGTCCGTGAAGTCGCGCACCTGTTGGGCTTGAACGACGTTCTCCGCGGGTCCGTCGACGGCGTTCTGAACTTGACCACCGCCGGCTTCCCGTGCGGCTGCGTCGTCATCCGGCTCCGGCTCGGGCTGGCCGAAGAGCAAGCCCGAGCGCAGCAGCTCGCCAGACGGCGCCGGCACCCGCAGGAATCCGACTCCCGAGTACTCCTTGCCCTCGACTTCCAGCGGGGCCTGCACGTATTCGGTGGGCTTCCGGGTCGTGTGACCAGCCCTGACGACGTCCTCCATCACCGAGCTTGAGATCACCGACGCCACGTGGGTCACCGCCGGATCGGAGTGGTCGAGGAGCGCCTTGACCGGCTTGGCGTCGACCATGCGGTTGGTGTTGACCATGACCCTGCCGGTGGGAGAGTCGGCCAGCAGCGCGTCGAAGGCCTGCACGGGTCCCAGGTGCAAACTCGCCCGCAGCCGGAGCGTGATGTCGTCGGTGCGAAGCGGGGGAGCCCGTCGGCGCAGCTCGGCTTGCAGGGAGTCGAAGAACTTGTCCACGACGACGGCGACGAGTTCCGGGCGAACGCCCATGAGGTAGCCGTCACCGCGATACGCCCGGAAGTGGTGGTCCCAGTTGTCGCGCAGGCCGGTCCGGATGGCTGCCTGTTGCAGGACATCCGCCAGGACCTGCACGATGGTCTGCTGCTGGTTGGTGTTGTGCTCGCTGAAGCCGTGCACGTCCACCGCCAGGATGCCGATGTAGTCGCCGACAGGACGGTTGATCTCCTGGGGCTGGTCGTCCACCTGTTCACCTCCGAGGTCGTCTTCGCTGGACGGGATGGAGGTTGCCCGGTCATCGTGCGGAGTTCTGTCCAGAAGTGGACACATCGGCGCTGCGGAGCCGCCGCAGCGCCCCGAAGTCCGTGATGTGGAGCTTGCCGCGCGAGATCCGGATCAGCCCGGAGGACTTCCACCTGGCGAGCACCGGGGTGATCGCCGATCTCACGAGGCCGAGTGCGGCGGCCAGCTCTTCCTGGGACATGGCGATCGTGGTGGGAGCTGGATGGTCGGGGCCTGCGGCGTCGATCAACGTGGCGATCAGGTCGGCCAACCTGGCTGTGGTGGTGTGGTGGGCGAGCTGCCAGGCGTGGGCGGCGCTGGCCCGCAGCTTTCCCATGATGTAGCCGTCGAGCTGCGCTCTCAGCCCCAGAGTCTCGACGAGTTCGGTGAAGCGGCGGTCGGCGAGCTTGGAAGTGACTCCTGGTTCGATCGCCTGAACCGTGGCTGATCTGGGAAGTCCGTCGCGGCTGGAGAACTCGCCGATCACGTCGCCGGGGCCGCGGACCGCGAGCATTACCTCACGGCCGTCCGGCTCGGCGTAGACGACCTTCAGCCGTCCGGAAAGGCACAACAGCACCCAACCGCCTGGGGTTCCTTGGTCCAGCAGACGGTCGCCGGTCTGATGCTTGGCTCTGATGCCCTGGTGAACCATGGTCGACCAGGAACGGATGGGGATGAGGGACCGGAAACCGCGTGCTGTCCGGTGCTCGTGTGCCTCGCTCACGTATGTCGTGTTTAACGGCTGATCGGCCGCGCAGGGCGTGGGCGGAACAAGATCACTCGATGAGTCGCCGAAGCACTACCGCTCGTGATCCCGCTCTTCCTCCGACTCGTCCGTTCGGCGGAAGTCCAGGACTGTCTTGCCTGCCGCGAGGTCCGAACCGGCGATGTGCGGGCGGTCCTGCCGCCGCTGCGCCGAGGCGTAGGTGCCGGCGAGTTCGTCGAGGTCAGCGTGGTTCAGGGCGGCAGCGCGGACTTCGACGACGACCTCGGTGTCCTCGGGCACCGGCGGTTCGAGGTCGTGCCGCTCCAGCCAGGCAGGGCCTGCGGGGGTTGCCGAGAGGACGATCGCGCGCATGTCCCCGTTCTACCCGGCTCGCCTGCGCCCAGGCGTCATGCGGCGGATGGAACCGCCGATGGCGACCGGCGTCAGGACTGGCTGCGGATGCCGAGCTGGGCGCAGGTCTGGGCGTCGAGGTAGTCGAGGGCGAGGCGGCGGAAGACGTAGTCCGGCAGCGAGTGGGCGTATCCGATGTCCGGGTCGGACACCGGGCCGCGCGGCTCGAACTGCGCGCCGACGTACTTCGCCACGTAGGACTCCAGCGGCACGCCGTGCTGCAGGCCCAGCGAGACGGCGGCGGACAGGCTGTCCAGGAAACCGCTGAGCGGGCTGCCCTGCTGGTCGATGCTCACCCAGACCTCGCCGAGCTTCCCGTCCGGGTAGGCGTTGGTGGTCAGGTGGCCGGCGACGCCGCCGATGTCGAACCGGACGGTGTAGCCGCGACGGCGCCGCGGCGGGTGTTGCCGGACGGCGCCATGATCCATCCGGATGAGCTGGCGCCTGCGCTGCGCCGAGGCGACGTCGGTGCGGGCCATGCCGGAGGGCTCCTTCGGATCTGTCGTCCTTTATGGACGATCACGGACCGTACCTCAGCGGTGCGCCGCGCCCGCGTTCGGGTTGCGCTTCAGCTCCGCCGACGCGCGCGCAGCGTTCCGTCCGACAACGCC